>JAEWMH010000020.1 GCA_023393235.1 Bacillota bacterium
TGACCGAAGGCCAGAAAATAATCGACAGCAATAAAAAATAAGAGGAATAAAGCCAGGGGACCGCGGATTGGAATGCGGCTCCCCTTGTTCCTGTCCGGCGGTTCAAGGTAAAATCGGATCAGGTGGGGGGAAAGGGGGAGGGATCATGAATTGGCTGATGCGGATCTCCTTTTACCGCAGGCTGCAGGCGGCCCTGCTGTTGTTCCTGATTTTGCCACTTCTCTTGATTTCCTTGATTTCCTATAGGATGAACAAGGAAGCGAACGAAGAGAATGTCCGGACCAATATGAAGGGAATTATCGGGATTCTGGCCAATGATTTATCCAAAACGGCCAATGACGTCACCTTCACTGTCAATCAATTTTCCAGCGGTACACAAAACAGGCTGTTCACTAACCTGCGATTTTTGAAGGACATGGATTCCTTCTCGGGGTTCCAGCAGTATCAGACCTTCCTTAGTGTGAATGAGGAGGCCAAGGTGTTGATCGGGAAGCTGTCCTTGGCCCAAGTCAGTATGATTTATGTGAATCAGGCCGGGTTTCCGTTGGTTGGGCTGCAAAATAGGGAGGAACATGAAGCGCTGATGAAGCGGGAGCCCCGATTCCGGCCCATGCCCTATGCCCAGGCTGTAATGGGTGTGGTGGAATGGTTCAGAGTGGAGTCCAAGATGGTGGATTCCGGCTCTCCCCCGGGTCAATACGATCTGTACATCAAAAAATCTATTTATGATCCCATCCATGATGAGATCATCGGCACTTTATTTTTCCGGCTCCCCTATGCGTACTTTCAACAATTGCTGGCTAATGCGGGCGCAGGGGTGTTCTCCATCTACGAAAAGGATCAATCTCTCCTTGCGGGGATGCCGGGCAGCCCGCCGGTTCTGAGCAATAAGCCGGAAAAGGGCTGGATGCGAGAATATACAGAGGTGCCTGGCACATCCTGGACCTTAAGCTACGATATTGAAAAAAAGGCCGTTACCGGGGAGCTCACCCAACGGTATTCCCTTATATTGTCGTTTGTTTTGATCGTGTTGTTTGTTTTTCTGTTCATCTCCGTGGTGCTGGCCAAGGGGTTGAACCGGCCGATTCTGAAGCTGATGAAGGTCGCCAAGCTGTACGGGGCGGGGAACTCTACCGTTCGCTTCCCTGTTCAGGGGCAGGATGAAATCTCCATATTGGGCGGAACCATCAACCGGATGATGGACGATATCAATGCCTTAATCCGGCGGGTGGAGACGGAGCAGGAGGAGAAACGGACCATGGAGCTCTATGCGTTGTATTCCCAGATTCAGCCCCATTTCCTGCTGAATACTCTGAACTCCATCAAGTGCAACCTGGCGCTGGAGGGGGATCAGGTATATAGTGAGGCGTTGGATTCTCTTATGGGGCTGCTCCGTGCCCACCTCCGGGTCCATGAGCCGCTGCAGCTGGCGGAGGAATGTAAGCTGCTGACTCATTATGTGTCTATTATCCGGATGCGAAACCGCCTGGACATCGACCTCCGTGTCGAGCTGCCGGAGGAGTACCGGAAGATTATGGTTCCACGGCTGTTATTGCAGCCTCTGGTGGAAAACAGTGTGGTACACGGATTTACCCGGGCCACCCGTACTCCGGTCATTACCGTGAAGGCGGCACCCGCTCCGGGAGGCCTGGTTATTCAGGTGGAGGATAACGGTAAGGGCATGGACAAAGAGCGGGCGGAGGAGCTGATGGTTAAGCTGAGAAAGGGCGAGGAGCATAGCGGGGAGCGGGGTATCGGGCTGTTTAACGTCATCCGCCGTTTGAAGCTGAGTTACGGAGACAAGGCCTGGTTTTCCGTTCAGCCAAAAGGGCAGGATGGCTTTGTCAGCACCTTGTTTATTCCTACTGACGAAAGGTCCGGTGAAGAAAACGGTGATTCAGGTCATGCTTATTGACGATGATGTGCCGGTGGTGGAATATTTGCGGAGACTGGTTCCTTGGGAGCAGTTGGACATGCAAGTCTGCGCCACAGCCTACTCCTGCTCGGAGGCCACGGAGATCTTCACATCCGCAGCACCGGACATCTTAATTACAGATATCGGTCTGCCGGACGGAAGCGGAATCGCCTTGGCCAGAGCCCTGCGACTGCAGCGCCCGGATATGCGGGTGGTGTTCCTGACCTGCCATGAGGATTTTCATTATGTGCAAGAGGCGCTACGGATCGAGGCAGATGATTATATCGTGAAGGACGAACTGAACCCCGAGAAGATGCTCCAGTGTTTGCGCAGAGCGGCAGACAAGTTGCAGCAGGCGCAGACCGACCTGGAGAAGATGGCTTACAAAAGCGACTTCGAACGGAATAAGGATGTGCTCCGGCAAGCTTTTTTTCAAGACATCCTCCAGTCCTCCGAGCCTGAAGCCAGACTCCCCCAAGGGAAGCGGCTGGGCGTGGAATGGCAAAATCCCTATTATTCAGCCGCTCTCTGCTGCTTGGATATGGGAAAGCTTCTGCAGGTCTATGGCAGCCAGAGCCTGGACCTGGTGCTTTATGCGGTCTACAATATCGCCTCGGAGCTGGCGGCGGGAGTGCCCATAACACCGTTTATGTTCAAATCCTCCGGGCTTTGGCTGGTGCTTAACATTCCGGAGCCGGACAGCGCCAGAGACATATGGATACACTATCTCCCGGAGTTGCGGCAGAAAATCAATGAATACCTGCGGATTGACGGGTTTTTTCTGCTTCATGAGGATACCGGCAGCTTGCAGGAGCTGCGCCGGCTGGTTGCCCGGATCAAGGAGCATTGGAAGGACCATTTTTACGAAACGGCATGGTTAAGCCGCATCTCCGGCAGCAGCAGGGCGGGCACAGAGGCGGAACCGGATGAAATGCGGGGCAATCTGGAGGATTGTGCTGTCAAGTGGGTTAAATCCCTGGAGGAAAAAGACCGCCTGCATGCCCAACTGTACATCGGCACCATCGAGAAACTGCTCGCTGCCCGTCAGCCGGGGGCGCCGGAGGTTCTGGAGTATTTCGGGCGGATGCTCCAGGAAGGAGGCTACAAGCTGGGAGTCTCCCCAACACAGCCCGTCTTGTCCTGCCTGGCCCAGTCGGTGCGGCTTTGCAGCGCCCTCCGGGTGGTCCAATGGTTTTCGGAGCAATATCTGGAGAGCGGGGGCGGCACCGGCCGGGAGGCCAGAGAGGACAGTCCCGACCTGAAGGTGATCAATGCGCTGATCCATGAGCATATGCAGAGGAATTTCACCGCGATTGATGCGGCCCGGGTGCTTCATTTAAACCCCAGCTACTTCTCCCGCTACTTCAAAAAAATCGCCGGTGTCAATTTCACCGATTATGTCCATCTCCTGAAGATGGAGGAGGCCAAACGGCTGCTTGCGGAGCATAATGAAACCGCCGAAAATGCAGCCTATATGCTGGGTTATTCCGACCGTGCCTATTTCTCGAAGGTGTTCAAAAAATATACCGGGAAAAATCCCAGCGACTATAAGCAGCACTAGGATAAATATCCTCCATGAGAATCCTTACTTCCTGCATTCTTGTTGTTCCAGAGGGATGTTATACTGGGGGCAAACAGGCAATAAGGATGAGGAAGGCAGGGATCAAGGGATGAAAAAGCATATTGGGGTGGACACGCTCCCCCGGATGGCGGAAAAGCGGATGGCGGGCTTCGGCGGGGCTCATCCGGCGTGGGGGGAGTTTGCGGTGAACAGCAAACACCTGCTGAAGGACGGGGCTTCCTGGATGCCGATCATGGGAGAATTCCATTACAGCCGCTACCCGGAAGCGCAGTGGGAGGAGTCTATCCGCAAGATGATCGCCGGCGGTGTGACGCTTATCGCCACATATGTATTCTGGATTCACCATGAGGAAGTGCGCGGGGAATTCGACTGGAGCGGACAGCGGAACCTGCGCCGGTTTATAGAGCTGTGTGCAGCGTACAAGCTTCCATTGTTTTTGCGCATCGGCCCCTGGTGCCACGGGGAGGTCCGCAATGGGGGTTTCCCGGATTGGCTGGTGGCGGAGGATATCGCCCACCGCAGCAATGATCCGGTATATATGGAGCATGTGGAGCGGCTCTGGACAGAAATCCGCAGCCAGGTGCAGGGGCTGCTGTTTAAGGACGGCGGGCCGGTGCTGGGCATTCAATTGGAGAATGAGTACGGCCATGCCGGCGGTTTGAATGGAGAAGCGGGCAAGGCGCATATGCTTGCCCTGAAGGAGCTGGCTATCCGGCTGGGTCTGGAGGCGCCCTTCTATACCTCCACCGGCTGGGGGAACGGGGTTGTGGTGGAGGGAGAGACCCTGCCCGTGCTGGGCGGCTACGCCGACGCGCCGTGGACCCGGAATGTGGAGCCCTTGAAGCCGACGGTGGAATATCTGATCCGTCCGGTATTCCTGGATTCGGATATCGGGACGGATCTGGTGAAGCCGCTGTCACCGGGGGAATATTCCTATGATGTGCGGACCCAGCCGTATCTGACCGCCGAGTTGGGCGGAGGCATTCAGGTAACCGGCCACAGGCGGCCTCTGCTGGCAGCGGATGATACGGAAGCGCTGGCCTTCACGAAGCTGGCCTCCGGCGCCAATCTGCTGGGGTACTATATGTATCACGGGGGCACCAATCCGGCGGGTAAGCTGACCACGCTGCAGGAATCCCGTGCCACCGGGTACCCCAACGACGTGCCGGAGCTGTCCTATGACTTTCAGGCGCCCATCCGGGAGTATGGGCAGATCTCCGCCGCGTACCGCCATCTGAAGCGGCTGGGGCTGTTCGCGGCGGACTTCGGCCAGGGGCTGGCCGCCACGGATTGTATCTTCCCGGCGGACTCCGCCCAGTCGCCGGAGGACCCGGATGCGCTGCGCTATTCGCTGCGCATCGGCGAAGACGGAGCCGGCTACGTGTTCGCCGGCAACTACCAGCGCTTCGCGCCCATGGCGGCGAAGCACGGGCTAGAGCTGGCGGTGTCCCTGCCCGGCGGGGACACCTGCCGCTTCCCGGCGCTGAACCTGCCGGGGCAGTCCTTTCTCTTTATGCCCCTGCGCATGCGCCTGGGGGCAGAGGTATTGCTGCACACGGCCAATGTGCAGCCTCTGTGCCGCGTCGGCGGTGACGGGGGGCCCACCGCCTATGTCTTCTTCGCCCTGGACGGCAACCGGCCGGAGTACCGGTACGCCCGGGAGGGCATCGCCTCCATCTCGCATAAGGGCGGAGAGGTTGCGGAGGGGGAAGCCGGTTGGACGGTCCGTTTGAACGAAGGGGCCACCCGGCAGATCACGGTAATCACCACCGCGGCAGGGGAAACGGTTCACGTGGTGACACTAAACCGGGAGGACGCCGCCAACGCCTGGAAGCAGCGGTCAGCCAACGGCGGAGAACATCTGGTATTGTGCGGGGGAGACTGGGTATCCATCCGGCAGGGAACAGCACAGCTTTCCTCGCGGAGCGCCAGCCTCGATATGGCGCTGTATCCGTCGTCAGCCGTCGCCGTTGCGGAGGGGGCGGCAAAGCTCACGCAGATTGGCTCCCATACCGGAGCGCATCCCGCCTTTGCAGACTTTACAGTCCGCTTCCCGCAGGTGCAGCCGAAGCTAACTGTCCGTGAGATGGAAGCGGCTGCTGACGAAAGCAAAACCTACCTCCTGGAGCTGGACTCTGACCCATTAGCAGGGGAGGCGGTCCAAGATTGTTTCCTGAGGCTGGACTTTCTGGGAGACCGGGCGGATTTCCTCATCAACGGGGCAAAAGTCGCAGACTGGTTCTACAACGGGGAAGCCTGGGAGATCGGGCTGAGGCGCTTCGCGGACCGGCTGTCCGGCGCGGAGCTCAAGGTGATGGTTTATCCGCTGCGTGCATCAGACCCCATCTATATGGACATGCCGCCCCGGTTTCCGGCGGATGGAAGCCCCTTATGCGCTCTCGTACAAGCGGAGGCGGCAGTGGAATATACATCCGTTTTGGAGCTCCGCAACGATTGAGCAGCCCAGGCACTGTGACAGATCGTAAGATTTTATCCGTTTGCAGTTAAATTTTTGCTGTTTGGTTTGCAGCCGACGGTGCTACAATATGAATAACTGTATTTGGCGGAGGAGCTTAAAGCAGCTTCTCCGCTTTCTGCTACCCGGAGGTTCCCATGATCATAAAACGGCGTCCTTTGCTCCAGTACATCCGGCAGCACTTTAAGGTAAAGCTGATTATCAGCTTATCTGTGATTATTACTGTCTGTTCAATGGTAACCGGTTACATTTCCTACCGGATTAATTTGAATCTGTTCGAAGGGGAACTGAGCGACCAGTACCTGAAAACCAGCGGGCAAACCATGGTGCAGATCGGGTACAAAATTCAGGACATCTACCGGATTACGGATTTTATTTTTTTTCACCCGTATGTGGAGCAGCTGATTCTCAATATGCAGGCGGAGGCCCGGGAGCATGAAAGCGCGGCGTACCGCAATTACCTGCTGGAGCGGGAGCTGGCGGAGGTGCTGCTTCCCCTCAAGAGCGAAACCACGCATATCCGGGCGGTGTACATTACGGACGTGCGCGGCAACAACTTGTACTACAGCCAATCCAATATATCGCGTCCCCCCCAGTTCCCGGAATTCTATAAGCAGGTGGAAAAGGGCATGCTCAATTCCTCGGCGGAGATCGTGTGGCAGCGGCTGATGCTCCGGGACGGGCTGGAGCCCACAGGGGAAAAAAGCTACCTGGTGGCAGCAAGGAAGCTGAAATCCACCAAGCAGCACACCTTGTACGGCACTGTCATCCTGATTATTGACGAAGCCTTCTTCGCGGAATCTCTGGACCCGCTGCTTACGGACCAGGCCATGGGGGCATATCTCTATGACCAGTATAACCGTCTCCTGTACAGCAGGGAGCCCCCCGGGCCGACGGGCTTCCGGCCTAAGCTGGAGGAGGGGGAGGGCACCTTCATCCAAAGCAACAGCACTGCCGATTACCTGGCCGTTACCAGTGTGTATGAGCCCCGGGCGTTTAAGCTGCTCAGCGGCGTCTCCCTGTCCGAAATCCAGAAAAAAAGCCGCAATGTCTACAAGCTGGCGCTGATATCCGGATTTATCAGCATTCTGCTGATGACCGCAAGCGTTTCTTTCCTGGGCGGAAAAATGCTCAAGCCTCTGCAGGTGCTGGTGAGGGCGATGCACCGGGTGCGGGAGGGGAATCTCCAGGTGGCCATCCCCAAGGCCTCCGCCGATGAATTCGGCTTCCTGACGGACAGCTTCAACCGGATGATGTCCAATATCGATACGCTGATCCAGGAGGTATACGTCAGCAAGCTCAGCGAGAAGGAGGCGGAGCTGAAGGCGCTGCAGGCCCAGCTGAACCCCCATTTTTTGCATAACACCTTAAATACGATCTACTGGAAGATCATTCTGCTCTACGATGACGAGGAAACGGCCTCTCTGGTCACCAGCCTGTCGGACCTGCTGAAATATTCGTTGGAGCCGGTGACCACCCCCAGTACCCTGCAGGAGGAACTGGCCCAGATCCGCAACTATATCACGATTCAGGAGGCCCGCTACGGAAGCGATCTCCATGTAAATATCGGGCTGGAGGCGGGACTGGAGGAGGGAGGCATGCAACGGCTGCTGCTGCAGCCGCTGGTGGAGAATGTGTTTATCCATGCCTTCCGCGATATGACGGGAGAGAAGCGGTTGTCCATCCGCGCTTACCGGGAAGGCTCGGATCTGCGGATTGACATTGAGGATAACGGCTGCGGCATCCCGGCCGGAACGGTGCGCCGGCTGCTGGCTGACCAAACCTGCCACAATGAAAGCAGGGAGCGGGAGAGCATCGGCATCCGCAATGTGATCAGACGGATTTATTTGGTGCACGGCGGCGCGTACGGGCTAGAAATTCATCCCCTCCTGCAAGGGACACGGATGAGTCTGAGGCTGCCTTTTATAACAGAGCCGGATAAGAAGGAAGGTGAGCAGGATGCGGATTCTGCTGGTGGAGGATGAGCCCATGTTCCGCAAGGGGCTGGCCAAGATGATCGGCGGATTGGGGACGGGCTGGGAGGTATGCGGTGAAGCCGAGAACGGGGAAGAGGCGGAGCAGCTTGTGGAGCAGCTGCGACCGGATCTGATTATTACGGATATCCGCATGCCCTTGATGGACGGTCTGGAGCTGCTGAAACGGGTGAAAACAAGTCATCCTGACGTGGCCGTGATTGTGATTACAGGCTATCAGGATTTCCAGTATGCCCAGTCAGCGCTGCGGAGCGGCGCGTTGGATCTACTGGTGAAGCCCTGCAGCAAGCAGGATATTTGTCTGGTGCTGGATAAGGCGGAGGCTGTGGTGGCCGAAAAGCTGGAGAAACGCCGCCGGGAGCAGCGGGAACAGAGCCGGCGCAAGGAGAATGCTCTGCGGGAGCTGTTTCTGCGGCTGCCCTGCCGCCCTGAGACGGCGGCTGCCCTGGAGCGGGAAATTGCCGGGAGCAAGCTGATCCTGCTGCGGATTGCCGATTATTTTCCCGCCCATAAGCAGTATCTGAAGAAGGATATGCCGCTTTTGCAGTTTGCGGTGCTGAATATCATCGGTGAATTGGCGGAGGTTTACGGGACAACGGGAGATCTGCTTATTATTGAGACAGGCCGGTTCGCTCTGTTTGCGCAACATATGGACAACCGGCAGGAGCAGCTGCTGCGCAGCGCCATAGCCGAAAGTGTATTGAACTTCCTTGGTTTACGGGTGGAGTCTCAGGAAGCCGTTGCCGTGAGCTCTCTAAACCAGCTTCCCGATCTCTACGAGGAGCTGTTTGGCGTACGGAGCAGCGGTGAGAAGGAAAGCGGCGCTTCTTCGCCGGAGGGGGCGCAGGAGGGTTTGCCTCTTCCGGACGGAACCGCCAGCAGAATCAGGCAGCAGATGATTTCCGCCCAGTTAACCTCCCTGATCCGGAGCGGAGAGACGGAAGGGGTAAAGGGCTGTCTGGAACAATTGACCGGAGAGGTGTGCGGCTCCCGCAGGGAGGAATGGAAGATGGAGGCGTTATCCTTGGCCTTTGCCCTGCAGGAAACCGCCAGGCGCCACTTGGAGGCGGAGTATGATCCCCGTTCCGTCACCGCCCGGCTCGCGCGGCTTCACGAATGCGGAGGCTTGCCGGAGCTACGGGAGTGGCTGGCCGAAGAGACGGGACGTTTCCTCGCGGCTATGGCGGAATGGCAGCAGAAATACGGCGGAAGCTCCATCGCCGCCGCCGTCCGTTACATGGAGGAACACTATGCCGAGCAGCTGACCCTGACGGATGTGGCCCTCCAAGCCCATCTGAGCCCGGCCTATTTCAGCCACCTGTTCAAAAAAGAAACCGGCCGCAGTTTTGTCACCTTCCTCATTGAGCTGCGGATGGAGAAGGCCAAGCAGCTTCTGGCCAATACGGGCTTGAATGTGACGGAGGTGGCGGGGAATGTCGGGTACGATTTGCCCAATTATTTTGCCAAGCTGTTCAAGCAGTTCAGCGGACTAACCCCGAAGGAATACCGCAAGCGGCATCAGATGTAAGCGGACCGGCTGCGGTGCGCGCGAGATGAAGGGAGGGAGCGGATTGGATAAACGACACTCCAAGCGTCGCCGGTTATATTACGGAGCGGCTGTGGCCGCTGCAGTGTTCCTGCTGGCGGCGGGAACGGCATCCTGCGGAGGGATGGGCCGGGAGTCACGCAAAGCGGCGGCGGCAAAACCGAAGATTACCGTTACCGCCTATGACCGGGCCAATGTTCCCTCCAGCGAAGGCTCCGTCTCCAACAACAAAATCACCCGCTGGATTAACGAAGCAGGCCCGGTGAATGTGCGTTTTATCCCCGTGACCCGCAACCAATCCGAGCAAAAGCTGAATGCCTTATTTGCCGCGGGGGAAGCGCCGGACCTGATTTTGGAGTATGCCCCGCAAATCAAAAATACTCTCATCGACCAAAAACTGCTTCGTCCCATCGACGATATGATTGAGCAATACAGCACCACGTACAAGGAAATTCTGAAGCGGCATCCCATCCTGCGGAAGAAGGGAACCGGAAAGGACGGCAGGCTTTACCAGTTTGGCCGGATCAACGAAACCATTCCCATGCGGGGATTGTTTATCCGTACCGATTGGCTGGAGAAGCTGCATTTGGAGATTCCGCGGACGACGGAGGAGCTGTATCTGGCGGCCAAAGCCTTCACGGAGCTGGATCCGGACGCCAACGGCAAACGGGATACCTACGGGATTGCCCTGTCCGGCAACTCCGGGGCGATTCTCAATGAGTTGTTCGGAGTCACCTATCCGGACTATGTGAACCGCAACGGGGAACTGGTTCACGGCTGGGATAACATCGAAGCGGTAACCGCCTTTAAGAAGCGCATCTATGACGAGGGACTGGCAGACCGGGAATTTTGGAACGACAAAAACGGGTACAGGGCCAAACAGGATTTTTTGAATGGAAAAATCGGCATTTATCTGGACCAGTTCAATGTCCCGTTCGCCTTCTATACGGATTTCTATCTGCCTCTCAAAAAAAATGTGCCGGACGCCCAAATTGATGTGATTCCTTATCCGGTCACGCCGGTAGGGCAATTCAATCCCATCTTCGTCAACCCGATCCAGATGACCGCAGTCGTCAATGCCCAAACCCAGAATCCGGAGGCGGTGATGAAATATGTGGATTTTGCCTCATCGGAGGAATTTATGAAGACCATGTATTTCGGCTTCGAGGGAATCCACAGCCAAACCCAGCCCGGCGGCTGCCCCAAGGTAACGGATATGGACAAATTGCGCAAGGAGTTTAATTTCGGCGCCGGGGATTTCGGCATGCTGACCTCTCCGACCCTTTCGGGAGGCTGTTATTACAGCAAGGAGAAGCTGGACGACAAGGAGCCGCTGCAGCGGTATGTAAAACGGATGTTTGAGCGGAACTCGGACTATGTGAACTTCGATCTGGAGGTGGCCGGCCCCACCCATGCGGAGCAGCTGCCGCAGCCTCCCCCGGAGATCCAGGCCATTCTGGACCAAACCACCAGACATGCCAGTGTGGACGGGGATATCTGGATGAAGGCGATTCTGACCCCGGATTATTCAACCCTTGAAGCCCGCCGGGAGGCGGAGGCAATGTGGGAGAAAGCGGGCGGGAGGCATGTGGATGAGTGGTACCGCAGCTTTTATGCCAACAACAGGGGCGATTTGATTATGACGGAGGATATTTACCAGATATTCAGAGAACAGCGGGCCTTCCAGAAAAAGAGCCCTATGGACGCGGGCCAAACCAAGTGATACCTGGTTTGGCTTGTTTTTTTGGGGGGATTAGCGGCGGTCTGCCGGTTTCTGCCCGGGGCTTTGTCCACGCCTTGCAGCCGTGTCTGGATTTGCAGTCAGGATTGACAGTAGGCATTGACAGCTGCTGAGGCCGCTTTTATAATTGACTTAAAATTAAGTCAAAAAAAGAACCGGAAGGGAGCGGCCTATGTCACCGCGGAAAAAAGAGCAGAATGAGCAGGTGCGCCAGGCACGGAAGCAGGAAATTCTCGATGCTGCCTTAAGCGTATATGTGCGTTTGGGGTATAACGGCACGGATATGGATCTTGTGGCTGCGGAGGCCGGGTTGGCCAAGGGGCTGATGTATTATTACTTCAAAACGAAACGGGAGCTGTTCCGGGCCATGTTCGAGGAGGTCATGGAGAAGGCTATGGCGTTCCATCACCGGTTCGCTGCGGAATGCGCGGGACTTGGTCCGGTGGATTGGCTGGCTGCGTATACCTGGCGGATGTTCGGGCTGGCGGGACGTGATCCCCGGGTGATCCAGTTTTCCATGCGGCTGCCCTTTGACGCCCACGCGGTATTCGGCCCGGACCAGTGGCAGGAGGGGATGAAACGCTCCGCGGTTCATCTGGAGGCGATTGCCGCTGCAATCGGGGAAGGGGTGGAGCAGGGGGAGATCCGCCGGGTGGACCCGGTGTTTGCCGCCAACTGCTTCTGGACGGTCTATGTGGCCAATCTGTTCCAGTTTACCCGGATGATTGGTGCGGAAGATGTGGTTCACCAATCTTCCTCCCAACGTGAGGACAGCGGCATGGCGGAAGCGGCCAGAGAGGTGGCGGCATTTTGCTTCGGTGGGCTGGGAGTGCCGGAGGAGCGGTGGAGACCGGCCTTAAGCCGGGCGATGGAGTCAATGGGAGCCGAAGGGGGCGTGGCTGAGGAATGAAGATATTTAAATCGGAAGCGGGACGGCAGCAGGTATGGGAATCCTACGACAGGCTGGTGAAGCAATGGGGTGTGGAGGTGGAGGAAGAAGACCTGGAGACCTCCTTCGGAACGACCCATATTATCCGGGCGGGCAGCCGTGACCTGCCGCCATTGCTTTTGTTTCACGGTGTCGGAGATAACTCGGCCCTGATGTGGGTGTACAATGCCCGGGAGCTGGCGGAGCACTTCCACCTCATTGCCGTGGACACCATCGGTGGGCCGGGCAAAAGCCTTCCCAATGAACGCTACAAGCGGCAGGGAATGGACCATACGCTCTGGTTCGGGGAGCTGCTGGACGGTCTGGGTGTGGGGCAGGCTTATGCGGCCGGCGTTTCCATGGGCTGCCTCTTGGTTCAGATCCTCATGGTTGCGTGGCCCGGGAGGATCAAGGGGATTGTCGGTATGGCGGGTCTTCCTTCGCTGCAGAGTGTGAAGAGCCATCCTCTCCGCTCCATGACGGTTTTTTTGCCGGAGGCTTTGTTTCCCACGGAGAAAAATACCAGGAGGCTGCTGTTGAAGCTGTCCGGCACCAACGCTTCTGTATTTACAGAAAATGAGCTGATCATGCGCCACTACGGCCAGCTTCTCCGCCACTTCAACAAGATGGCTATGACCAAACATCCGCAGAAGCGGTTCACGGCGGAGGAGGGCGCCCTTTTCACCGATAGGGCTCTGTTCCTGGTGGGGGATAAGGACAAGATCGCATATTTTCCGGGCTGCGGGCAGGTTTTGGAGGCTCTCGGGATTCCTCACGAAATTTTGCCGGACACGGGGCATGGGATTAATCATGAGCAGGCGGAAAAGGTCAATCAGAGCATGATTAAAAATTTGCGACATTTTGGAGCAAAAATTGTTTCGAGATGATACATATTGTGTTAGAATTAAATAGACACCTATGCTGCGGTACCCGCTGCACCGAAGACGGATGAAATGGCGGAGAAGGCCCTCAAACCGGCTCTTCCGGTTTCGAGGCTTCCATAACACATCCTAGGACCATGTTATTTCAGGGTAGCAGCTTCTTCTTCTTTGGCATATGGAATATTTCTGTTCCTAGTGCCTTTTTTTGTACATAAATGCATATTGTTGTTACTATTAGAAAGGAGTGAATACTAGCTTGAGACAGAAACGAAAATCAGAACGAATCAGCCGGGTTTCTTTAACTATGATTTGCATGATGCTGCTCCAGATGCTGCTGCAGCCCTTCTCCGGCTTCAGCTTTGCGGAGGCGGCGGAGCCCATTGAGGGCTTCAGTATGTTCAAAACGGCGGATAAAACGGAGGTCCAGGTGGGCGAGGAGTTTTATTACACCATCTCCTTCCAGGCCGACAGCCCCACTGCCGTAGGCAAGGATATCAAGATTGAGGATGTTTTGCCGCCCGAGCTCCAGCTGATTACACCGCCCCCCGGCTGGACCACCAACGGGCAGACGCTGACGACCTACGTAGGCCCCAGCTATTCCTTCCGGCTGGAATCCGGCTCCAGTGCCGTCCACCAGTTTAAGGTGAAGGTACGCCCTACAGGCAAGGCCTCCCCGGTAACGGCAGTCAACACGGTGGTGGCCACGGATTTAAGCGAGCCGGGGCATCGTACGGAGGCCAGCGCATCCGTTGTCATCAAGGCGGATCCCAACCCTTCCACCCCAACACCCACCCCGTCTCCTACTCCTGTGGAGGCAACCTACAGCCGGTGGGAAACCTTCAAAACCCAGTTTACAGGCTATGATCCATCTGTTCCGATTATCGGCGGACCCGTTACATATAAGGTAGGCATTAAAGGCACGGCAGGCACCAGCGGCACCGGCACCTTGAAGGATATCCAGCTGGTGGACCAGTTGCCCTGGACCTTGCCCCCGGATGTGAAGGTCAGCTTTCCCAATGCGGCTCCCGGAGGCAGCACCCGTGTGTACGATGAAACAGCTAACACGGTGACCTGGAGTGTGTACAGCTTAAACGCAGGCCAGACCTTCGAGGATACGATTCAGGTCAACTTCCCGGATTATTACGGCTATGCGGTGTATTCCCCTGTCGATCAGGTTAACACCGTCACCCTGGCCACCTACAGCGTTACCGGAAACGGTACCGTTGGCGGCACCACCAGCTCGGTTACGGCCAAATTCGGCCCCCCCGTAGCGGCGGCTCCTTCCTTGTCCAAGTCCGTGCAATACGATTTCCGTTATCCCGGCCAATGGCAAACCTACACCATCAGCGGCATTGCCAATGTAGTGCAGAACGCCAACAGCGCCTTGACTGATGTGGTGCTGGTGGACCGTGTACCTGCGGAAATGGATCTCACCTCCGTTACAGTGCCTGCGGGCTTGAGCACCCTTGAATTCGAAACCAGTGCGGCACCTGAGGTATGGAAGCCTGCGACAGGCGTTAATCCCAACGGTGCGGCGAGAACCATCTCCATTGGCCCCGGTGTGGGCAGCCCCATCCGCTTGACGGGAGATGAATATCTCACCGGCCTGAAGTGGACCTTCGCCAAGCTGGAGGCCGGAAAAACCATCGCTCCCATCACGCTGGAGGGTAAGGTTCGGGAACGTAATCCCAAAACCTCGGCTCCCATCGTCCACGGTACAACAGTTATTAACCATGCTTTGCTCGATTATAAGCTGCTGGATCCGGTGAACCCCGGCAAGGTGCTGCAGGGAGAACAGAAAACCGCCAGCGCCAGCTTCAAGATCAACGAGCCTAAACCCTGGCTGACGGTTGACAAAACCTTTGCCACCAATATGACTTACGGCCCTCTGAATCACGTGCCCTTTACCATCAAGGTGGGCAATGATCTGAAGGCTACCGGCCCTTATCATAATCCGGTTATCTACGATGTGCTGCCTGCAGAGTTCGAGTATTACACGGATCCGCTGATTGCCGATCCGGCAGCTGCCCTGGCCCAGTCCTACAAGCTGATAGGCGCCCCGGCAGGACTGGCGAAGCCCAAGCTGGAGATTCTTCCTCCTGCTCCTGCGTCCTCCGATTATGCGGGCAGAACCCTTGTGAAGTGGTACTGGGATGAACCGGTAAAGCTGAATCCGGGCGAAAGCGTCCAGCTGACCTATACCGCCAAGGTCAAAGCGGGCACCGAGCAGAACAGCACGGGTTATGCCAACGATGTGTTCATTACCACGGCTCAGCCGGCTGTGTTCTGGTATGACGGCGATCCTGACTTGGACGGTCCGGTGCAGGGCGGGCCGAATGACCGGGAGCGTTGGGAGCAGGTGCACGGAGCCATTGCCAATCCCAATCTGCCCTCCGGCAGCAATTACGGATTTTATGTGCATGACCAGGCACGGGTTCCGATTGTAAAAGTGGCGCTGGTGCAGTCCACCAAGTGGAACCGCGGGGACCTGGACCCGGTGTTTGTAGCCAGCGACAATCCTTCCTATGTGGGGGCCCCAGCTGTTCCGGTGCTTCCCGTGGATACGCCGGTTACGCCGCCCTATACGGAGTTCCCGCGCTACAGCGTGAGCTTCGAGGGAGGCACAGCGGACTACAAGGTGGTGATCCGCAACAGCGGCAATACCCGTCTGGGTAAAGTCGATGTGCTGGATATTCTTCCCTATGTAGGAGACGCGGCGCTTCGGGTATCGGGTACGGGACTTAGCCCCCGGGGCTCCCAATGGCGGCCCAATCTGGCGGAGGTTCCACCCTCCGGCTTGAAAACCTTTACCTCATCGGCGGCTTCCGGAAGCAAAACGGTTCAGTTCCAGCTGAACACTTTCTACAGCAAATCCACGGACCAGGATAAGGTGGTCAATTTCACCAACGCTACCGGCGGCAAAACCGGCTGGGTTCCTCAAGCGGATTTTACCCGCAGCGATCTGTCGGATATCCGGTCCCTGTATTTTGAGATCAGCAACATTACCGGCAGCGACGGCGGTCCGGGTCTGAAAGCCGGAGATTACATTGTGCTGGATTGGAAGATGGATGCCCCGGTCGGTGCGCCCAAGGGCAAAATCGCCTGGAACTCCTTCGCTATCCAAGCCCAGGAAATCAATAACGGCCTGAAGATGCTTCCCACGGCTCCCAACAAGGTCGGCTTTATTATCGACCCCACGGATGCGCATCTGCCTCTGGGCGAAATCGGCGATTTTGTCTGGTTTGACAGCGACCGCAACGGACTGCAAAACGAACGGTTTGACGGCGATCCGCAGAAATCCGGGATCAACGGCATAACGGTGAATTTGTACCGGGATGGCGACGAAATGCCCTTCAAATCCAGCAAAACAGGCTATGACAGCAGCGGCAATCCGGGCTATTACCTGTTCCAGGGACTGGATTCGGGGAAATACCGGGTGGAATTCCTGGTTCCCAATGAATATGCATTGACAAAGGCCAACGCGGAAGGGCTTGATCCGTCTCATACTAATGGCAATGATTCCAATCTGACAACGAAGCGGGCCTCATCGGGAGGATTAACCTCTTACCGGACGGATTGGATTACTCTGGGTGAGGCGGAGAAAAACCGGACCATTGATTTGGGTCTGGTGGAATCAGACCAGACGGGTTATCCGCGTGCGGAGCTCACGAAGGAAATAACCGGCGTGGAGCAGGGCAGTGCGGCGGATGTGCCCGCAGGGAAGACATACGCAACGGAAGGCAATGTGGTGAAATATGCCATTACCTTCACCAATACTTCATCCGTGGTGCTGCATAACATCAAGCTGGCCGACCGGCTGGACCGGGGGCAAAGCGGCTTCGCCTTTACCAAGCTGGTCTATGACGGCCAGGAAGCCGCTTTGAACGGCAATGGCCATACCCATCCCGAGTTTATCAGCGCAATCAGCAATGATGGGACTGTGGCAGAGCCTTATGTGACGGTGCGAAGCCTCGACCCGGGCAAGAGCATCCGGTTGGAGGGGCAATATACGGTTGCCGCGGCGGATGCGGACGGCACGGCCCTGGATAATGAGGCCACCGTCTACTATAATGAGGCAGCGGAGCCGCTGAAGGCTGCAGCAGAGCTTCCCATCGCCGCTATCCGCGTGGAAAAAACCGGAGATGCAGCGGTAGTCACACAGGCGGGAAGTGCGGTCAAGTACACGGTTACCGTAACCAATACCGGTTCCATTACGCTTCATCAAGTGAAGCTGACGGATACCAAGGTGGCGAACCTTCCGGTTATTCCGAAGCTGGAGCCGGGGGAAGTGTATACACTGGATTACAGCTATATCGTATCCAGTGCGGACATGGCGGGCAGCCAGCTGGTGAATACGGTGACCGCCAAGCCGGAGGAAACAGTGCGGGGCAGCGATATCCACACCATTCCGGTGAAGGGACCCGGCGGATCAACGCCGACACCTACACCAACTGCGACAGTAACGCCGACACCGACACCAACGCCGACACCGACAGTGACGCCTACGCCGACTCCAACGTCGGAGCCGACAAGTGAACCGACTAGCGAGCCTACGTCGGAGCCCACAACGGAGCCTACATCGGGCACCGGCGGAACACCTACGCCGACACCTACTCCGTCAGCTTCGCCTGGTACCGAAACGGGCATTGATGAAGAAACACCGCCCTTGGGCGGACCGACGCCGACACCTGGAGTAACTTCCAGCCCGGCTTCGACGCCGACTCCGGCAACAAGCGGCTCACCCGCTCCTACTCCCAGCTCCAGTCCGGGTTCGGGCGGGGGAGATGAGGTGATCCTGGGAGACGACGAGTCTCCGCTGGGCCCGCCTGGAACAGGCGGCAATACGGCTGGCAGTCTGCCGGTTACCGGTGAAGACAGCAGACTGGTCTGGGAGCTCACCGGCTTCGGACTGCTTTGCCTGGGTCTGCTGGTGCACAGACGGCGCCGCAAGCTGTAAGCAGTAGAAGTAAGCAGTAAGAAGGCTGCTGCAAGAAGTGAGCTGGAAGAAGTAAGCAGCATGTGTATGAAGCAGCAGATGCTAGCCGCTAGAAGGCTGTGGAACCGCCGGGAAAACTCCCGGCGGTTTTTGCTTTGGCCGCCGTGGCTACGGATAACCGTTCACCGACAGGTCTCTGGCGCGCCGCCAGCGCGAAGCAGTTTCTGCGCGGTGGAGAGGGCTACGGCGGGACGACATCTCCAAGCACAAAGGAGTCTCTTTGCAGCAGCAAAGCGACTTTTTTATGTTTTGCCGTCTGTGGCAGTGCCGCTGCTCCTTGGCTAACGGACACAAGAGACGCTATTTGGCCCAAAACACGCCATTCCAAAATCTAACGGACCCCAGAACCTTTATTTGAACGAAACAGGGACGAGGAGACATCAAAATCAAGGAATAAGTGCCGCTGGGTCCGTTAGAAATTCAAATCGTGCCCAACTAGGCAAATAAGAGCGCTGGTGTCCGTTAGCAGCAATAAGCAAGGATCGGGTGGAAGAGGGCGTTGCAGAGACTGGTTAGTTGAGTATGTGGAGCCCCGCTTGTGCCTTGTTGCCGTCGTTACGGAACTGAGCGACTCTTAGCCGCACAAAAACCCGGTTTTGAATTTCTAGCGGAACTGAGAAGCTCTTAGCTGCCCACCATCCCCCGTTAATGTGTCTGCCAGCCCTCTAAGGTACTCTGAGTTCCGTTCTTCGCGGAATCAGCTGGTTTTTCAGCTCTAAGGTGCTTTGAGTTCCGTTAGCCCCACGCTGCATCCCAGCACTCCGCCAAAGCACCGCCGCACCCCACGTCCCTAGTACCTGTACCACGCACATCTGCACACCACGCCTCCAATAACTGTACCACGCACATCTGCACACCACGCACCCGGTAACTGGATCACACAACTGTACACCACTCCCTCCTCTAGCCCCTTCCCCCAGCGCCCGTGCAACTTTTCCCCGCCTGGAGATGTAACCGGCGGGAGAAACCGTTATAGTGGAGATAGGAGCCTGACGGAGAGGAGAAAAACCACATGGCAAAAAAATTATCCTATGTTCTCATATTCGCCGGCCTGCTGGTGATGCTGTTCCCCTATGCGCGGGAGTGGTACTATGACTGGCGGCAGGACCGGCTGCTCAGCGAGATGGAGCGGCAGCTGTACCAAGCGGAGGACCCCGCGGCGGAAGCGGCCCGGGAGGCAGCCTACCGGGAGCTGTCCCAGCTGATGCAGCGGGAGGCGCAGGCGCTGCCTGGCGAAGAGCCAGCCGCCGAGGCGGGGCTTCCAGCGGATGCCGCCTCCTCTACCGCCTCCACCGAAGCGGAGGCACCCACAGCCGCACCCAAACCGACCCCTACGCCCAAACCGGCCATTGCCATTTTGACCATTGAGAAGATCAATCTGAAGCTGCCCGTGCTGGAAGGGGCCACGGAGGAAAACATGAAGCTGGCCGCAGGCCATATGGTAGAGACCGCCCCCCTGGGCCAAACAGGTAACGCCGCCATTGCCGCCCACAGGGCGCTGACCAAGGGCCGCTTGTTCAACCGGCTGGATGAGCTGGGAGAGGGTGATCAGATTGTCGTGGATCAAAAAGGGGAGCGCACCGTATATACCGTGTTCAAAACCTTCCTGGTAGAGCCGACGGATGTGTCGGTCTTGCGGGGGACCAAAACGGATAAGGTGCTGACGCTCATCACCTGCGATCCTGTGGTCAACGCCACCCACCGGCTGATTGTCCAGGCCAGAGCGAATTGATGCGTTTATAGGGCGGATCTACATTAGGATGATTCTCTGTTCAGAATCTGTTCAGATAAGGGAGCTATGATGGATAAATAATGCTTGTCCATTATACTTCTTCTTTGAATGGAGGTCCTTACAGTGAGAAAGTCCCGCTTTGCAAGTCATTTCCGCACCAGATTGTGGAAGAAACGGATCGGCATGTTCATGACAGCCGTTCTTTTAAGCGCCCAGGTGCTTTACGGCATGACGGCTTATGTAGCCCAAGCGGCTGCGGAAATAAGCAATCAAATGAATATTTTGACCACGGCCACCATGGCGGTCTACAATGACGATCAATATACCGAGCCGGTTACCGGAACGGTGTACAAGCAGCAGTCCAAGGTTATTCTGAACTATAATTGGGAGCTTCCCGATGACCATGGATACAAGTCCGGGGATACCTTCACGTTTGACCTGCCGGATGCCTTCAAGCTCTACAATGATGTGACCGGCCAATTGAAAATGCCGAATGTGGACGGCAATGTGGGCACCTTTACCGCGTATCAGAGCAATCATAAGGTTGTCATGACCTTCAATGATTACATCGAGCAAAATTACGGGGTGCACGGCATGCTGGCCTTTAAGACGGAATTTAAGGAATATGCCGTGACCGAACAGGCTGTTCAGGAGATCAAGCTCCCGATTAACGGCGTTATGGAGACGGTGAGTCTTGTTTTCCAGCCTAAGGGAGGGGCATTGATCGCCAAGAAGGGCGAGGTGCTGGGGTACAACGCCAAGGACATCAGCTGGACCGTGGATGTGAATACCTCCATGTCCGCTATTGCCGGAGCAGCGGTTGCGGACCTGATCCCTGCTGGACTGGGAGCACCTCAGGACGTAAAGGTCAACAAGCTGAATGTCACCATGGGCGGAACAGCCGGCACTCTGGGGGAGACCGTAACCGAGGGAGTGTATTATTCCTATAGCTACGATACAGTGTTGAGAACGGCCAATATCGCATTTTTGAATCCCATTGACACGGCTTACCGGATTACTTTTACAACGCCGATAACGGATTTCACCAAAACCTCCTTTGAAAATAAGGCAACCCTGACAGGCACAGGCCCGTCCTTGCCCAAAAGCGCCACAGCTACCGTGAAGCCTGCCCGGGGAGCGCAGCTGGACAAGTCTGCCGGAACTTACAACCAGGGCGATCAGAGTGTGGAATGGACCGTGAAGGTCAACTATGATGAACGAACCTCAGCGGGAACAAAGGTGGAGGATTGGTTCAGCGCCAACCAGACGCTGGATGTGTCCACGGTTAAGGTGTACCCGGTAACCTTCCCCAATGCCAACGGCAGCGGACCTAAGCAGGGGACCGCGTTGACCGCAGGAACGGATTATACGGTAACGGGCCCTTTGAGCGACCCCGCTCGTCCTGGACAAGCCGGGTTTAGGGTAACCTTCAACAACTCTATCGACAAAGCATATAACATCGTCTACAAGACCAAAGCAAGCGGCCGGGTGTATGCGGACAGCGACACGGACAGCAGCCAAACGGTTACCAATACGGTGTATTTTAACGGAACCGAAAAAACAGCTTCCAAAAAGCTGGATTCCAGCATTTTGACCAAAAGCATCACCACAAGGGACTATAACACCAAAACCGTCGGCTGGAAAATTACTGTAAACAATGACAAAAAGCCGGACGGCAGCTACTACACCATGCAAAACGCTGTGGTGACGGATACCTTCTCCCTGCAGGGCCTGTCCTTTGACGAAGGCAGCCTTGTGGTTAAAGGCAATAATAATAAGACTCTGGTCGAAGGAACGGACTTTACTTTGGCTTCTAAGGACGGCGACTACGCCAACGGATTTGTGCTTGTGTTTACGGTAGACCTGACAGGTCCGTGCACCATCACCTACAACACAGGCTTCGATCTGGCCAATCAAACCGCCGGGGGCAAAATATTCCCGAACGCCGCCCATGTAGTATGGACGGAGAACAGCACTCCGCATGAGCAGGCGGTGTCCCAGCCCTTCGACCCCAATGCGCACACCAAAAACAACGGCTTCAAAAACGGCAGATATGACGCTGTGAAGAAGGAGCTGAACTGGGAGGTTGGCTTCAACTACAACCTGTGGACGCTCCAGAATGCGGTGGTCCGGGATGTAATCGAAGCACCCCAGAAGCTTATTGATCAATCGGTTAAGGTTTACGCCATGACCATAGCGCCGGATGGCAATACAACCAAAGGTGCTGAGATCACCAGCGGGTTCGCCGTTACCTTACCTGATGCCGCCAACGGAAATACGCTGACAGTGGCATTTGACCAACCGATTACCAAGGGCTATTACCTGGTTTACAAAACAAGCCTGGAGAATGTATTGGTGGATACCAATGCGTCGGATACCGCCAACCTGTATGACGGGGCGGTGCCCAAGTCGGAAAACCTGACGGCATCGGTAAACATTCCCTATACCAATGAATATGTCACCAAGTCGGGAGCCCAAAGCGGGGACCGGATCAATTGGACCATCCATATTAACCGCAACCAGTCCACCATCGAAAATGCCGTTATTACGGATACGGGATCAGCCAACCAGATGTTTGTGCAGGATTCCTTTAAGGTATACAACACGGTGGTCAGCCAGGATGCTTCCGATCCCACAAAGGTCAATGTGACCAAAGCGACCACCGTTCTGCAAAAGGGGACAGACTACACCCTGGATTACAGCCAGGACAAGGATGGCAAGCCTGTATTTGTGCTAACCTTCCTGAATACCATTACTGTACCGTATATTCTGGAATACCAGAGTCTGGTCATTGCCAACAACAATGAAACAGTGTCGAATACCGCCCTGTTGTCCGGCACCAATGTGACCAGCACCAAAACCAGCAACACCACCAATGTCCAGGTTAAATTTTCCTCCGGGGAAGGAACCGGAAGCGGAGGCATCACGAATGCCAAGCTTACTGTTGTGAAAAAGGATGCAGCGGATTCCAATGTGCGGCTTGCCGGAGCGGAATTTGATCTGTACCGCAAATCCGGTTCAGGTGAAATTTATGTGGCCAGCGGGAAGACGGATGCTCAAGGCGAAATTGAATTTACCCGTTTGTACGGTGGAAGCTATGTGCTGAAGGAGGTTAAGGCGCCGGCAGGCTACCGTTTGGACACGACGGCCCGCACTATCACCATCAATGCCGCCGCGGCTACCACGGTGCTGACCAATGAGAAGCTTCCGTCTGCGACGCCGACGCCGACAGCAACACCGACGGCAACGCCGTCGACCACACCGTCGACTACGCCGTCGACTACACCGTCAATCACACCGTCGACTACGCCGTCGACTACGCCGTCGACCACACCGTCGACTACGCCGTCGACCACACCGTCGACCACACCGTCGACTACGCCGTCAGCAACACCTGACGATAACTCAGGCGGGTCAGGGGAGGAACCAAGCACCCCGACTCCCAGTCCCACTGTCAGCCCCAGCGCCAGCCCGACACCTGCCGTGACGGCCAGTCCGACGCCGCAAGCCACAACAGAGGCTTCGGCCAGCCCGTCTCCCAGTGTCACGCCGGAGCCGGGAACACCGGAACCAACGCTGACGCCGTCTCCTACTCCGACACCCTTGACCGAAATTACGGATCAGGACACGCCTAAGGGAGGCTCCGTACCGGTACCGGAGGGTGGAAAGGTGGATATTGCCAAACCCCCGGGGCATGGCACATTGAGCCTGGACGATACTGGCAACTGGCTGTATACGCCTGACCCTGGATATACCGGGAAGGATTCCTTTACAGTAAACATCGTAGACAAGGATGGCAACGGGGAAGACCTGCTTATCGAAATCGATGTGGAGGAGGTCCCCCTGGGAGGTTTGACCGATAATTCCTTGCCTGCGCCGGAGGTAGCCACCTTACCCAAAACCGGCGAGGAGCGAAGATTGCTTTGGCAATTGGCGGGAATCGGCCTGCTGGTTGCAGGGGTTTCCCTGCGGAAATTCCGATTGAAGCGGTAATGCAAATGCAAGCGAAAGAAAGCTGCCGGACAGAGATTCCGGCAGCTTTTTTTGTCCTTCAAAAAAATGTCTTTCCTGTGAAGGACAGGCTATAGGTACTAGCATATTTTTCTACAACTCTATTGAAAAAATGTCGAATTTCTGATAGATTAAAACCAAAGGCAATACACGATAAACGGCAAACCTGCCGAAAGGCAGGGACGCAAAGCTAAAGGGTCTTCCCTTCCCAAGAAGGATGGCAGCCAGCTACCGAATGCAATTGGCTTTTTTCATTTTTTAAAGCATCACCCAAGCCTACACCGATAACGGCAAACCTGTTGAAAAGCAGGGACGCAAAGCTAAAGGGCCTTCCCTTCGTCAGAAGAATGGCAGCCAGCTCCCGAAGGAGGTTTTTTGTATGCGGAAGTTCATCACGTCTATTGTCGCAGCAAGTATGCTTTTCGCATATGCATCCGCCGCATCTGCCGCATCCTGGTTGAATGACAGCAAGCTCTCAGCCGGATCCATCGGCGTCCAATACCAAGCGGATTCCGGTGCCCGGGTTAAAGTCATGGTTACCAAGGACGGGACAAGCTACACCTACGACCTGAAGAATAACGGAACCGAAGAAAGCTTCCCGCTCCAGCTGGGCAATGGAACCTACAAGATTGCCGTACTGGAGAACACCACAGGCAACAAGTATAAGAGTGTATACTCGGCAACCAAGGATGTTGTGCTGGCCGATGCCAATGTCGTTTACCTGAATTCGACCCAAAATGTAAACTGGGCTGCGGCTACCGATGTTGTAGCAAAGGCGAAGGAATTGACTGCAGGCTTGAACAGCGATGAAGCCAAGGTCAAGGCTATCTACGAATATATTATCGGCCATGTGACTTATGATTATGAGCTGGCTGCCAACGTTGCTTCCGGTTATATTCCCAATCTGAGCCAAGTATTGGTGGGCGGGACAGGCATCTGCTATGACTATTCCTCCCTCTTCGCCGCCATGACCCGCAGCGTCGGCGTTCCCACCAAGCTGATGATGGGCACATCGGAATATGTCAGCGTATATCATGCCTGGAACGAAGTGCTTCTGAACGGAACTTGGGTAACGGTGGATACCACTGTAGACGCAGGGAGCGGAAGCAGCACTATCGCCAAGGACAGCAGCAAGTATGTTGCCGCTAAGAGCTATTAATAAACAGCAAAGGCCGGAGGAGCGAATCCCCCGGCTTTTTTTATTTCTTTTTGCGGCCTGCGGCCCGTTCCTCCCGCTCCCATTTTTTGAGGTGGGAATAAGGGTCGAAGGACCATTCGGTCAAGCCGTTATCCCGGTACAGGCCAAAATGAAGATGCGGCGGGAATTTGCCGGAGGTGCCGGGTTTGCCGTAGCCGGAGCTTCCCACCCAGCCGATCACCTGAGCAGGCTTGACCACATCACCCGCTTTGATTTCTTTGTTGAACCCCGACAAGTGGGCGTAATAATGATAGACATTATTCAAATCCCGGATACCCACTCTCCAGCCGCCGAAGGGATTCCAGCCCATCACCTCGATGATCCCGTAGCAGGTGCTGCGGACCGGTACTCCATGATGAGCAAAAAGATCGGTTCCCTCATGGATCCGGTCACCTCCCCACCCGCGGCTGGCCCCCCAGGTATCCCGGTATGAATAGTCCGCGCCCAGCGGGAGAGGAAATGCGTGGGTAAACAAATCCAATGTGCCGAAGGCGGCATAAATTTTGGAGAACTGGAGAATCCGCTCTACCGCCCGGTTATTCTGGTAATATTCCCATAACCCGATCCGGAAATTTTCCTCATCCGTCCCCAATTTAGTGATTTGTCGTGCATAAGCGGCCAGCCTATCCAGATCACTGTTCCGGTCCGCCCGCCCATCCCCGTTACCGTCCAGACCTTTGCCCCCGAATGCCGCAATGCCTTGCGGACTGGTATCCGTCCGGTCCGGATTGGCCAGCCCCGCCCAGTCCTCCGGCGAGAAATAAACGGCCACCAGCCCGTCGCCCGGGGTACGCTTCTTCACAACGTTTATGGTGCGCTCATATTGATCAGCTGCAGCCAAATCAAACCACCTGATGCCTGTAATGGTGCTGGCTTCCTCGAACAGGGCTTTGCGCTCTCCATAGGCCTGATCAGCCGCCGCAGCGGCCTGGGGAGCCAAAACCTCCGTATCTGCCCCTGCCGGTTCCGCTGCTGCAAGCCCTGCCCCGGCCAGCCAGATGAAGGTAGCTGCTGCCGCGAGACCGCCGTATCGGTGCCGCCGTCCCATATGATCGTCCTCCCGCTCCTGGTTTAAGCCAATTCGGCATGTACTCCATGTGTGATGTGCTATACTTAGCATGTTTAAGGGAGTCGAATTTTATCCTGATGGGAGGCGCCGGCCTTGGAGCATTCGCACAGACAAGAGCACACCGACGGGGGAATGGTGGTCATTCAGGCCAATCTGGATGACATGAATCCGGAATTTACATCTTACATAACGGATCTTCTGCTGGCTGCGGGAGCCAACGATGTGTACTGGATTCCGATTATTATGAAAAAGGGCAGGCCTGGCATTATGCTGAATGTCCTGGTGGGCGAAGAGGGCATCGCCGCTATGGAGCAGGTGATTTTTGCAGAAACCACCACGCTGGGGCTGCGGTACATCCGGGCGGAATGCCACCGTCTTGGCCGGGAGTTTATCCGGGTGGAGACCCGTTTCGGCCCCATGACGGTGAAGGTGGGGTACCACCAGGGCAAGGCCGTGCAGTTCGCCCCTGAGTTCCGGGAATGTGAGGAGGCCGCAC
Organism: Bacillota bacterium; assembly: GCA_023393235.1. Classification (GTDB taxonomy): domain Bacteria; phylum Bacillota; class Bacilli; order Paenibacillales; family NBRC-103111; genus Paenibacillus_AR. The sequence goes on from JAEWMH010000020.1 coordinate 26,566, forward strand.
AGCGCCACAAGGTGCCCTTGAAGGAAGTGTACGAAGAGGTGAGAAGCAGCTACCGGAACATGGCGGGACCGCTGGTCTGACGGATTCCATAAAAAAAGTGAATGTATGCCCGCGGCCGGCCGTCATAACGGCGCCTTCGGAGATACATTCACTTTATTTGTATTTGTGCTGGCTGACGAATGCTTAATGCTTGGTCTCGCAGGGTGCCTCTCCGCTCAGGGTCCCCTGTTCATGCGCATGGGGATGGGAGTGGGAATGACCGCTGTGATGGTGTTCATGACTATGCTCATCGTCATGGGCATGCGTATGCTCGTGATGATCATCGCCGTGATGGTGATGATGCCCGTGACCATGTTCATGATCGTCCCCGTGGTGATGGTGGTGGACATGGTCATGGGAGTCGCCGTGGTGGTGGTGATGAGCATGCTCGTGGACATGCTCCACATGATGGAGCTCATGCTGGGTATGCCACTTGTCCAGATACGGCTCCGTATGTCCGATCACTACACGCAGCACATTAGGCTGATCCGCCAGATCCCGGGTGCCTGCCCCATAGCCGATGCTGTCCACGATCATGGACGGAAGAGACATGAGGAAGCCGGTGGCTGCGCCCGCGATGATGCCTGCGCCTGTAGGCGTGGTCAGCTCCATCCGCAGGCGGCTTTCGGCGACTGGGATCCCCCGCATCATCTCCAGGGTGGCCGGAGCCGGAACGGGATACAGGCCATGGTCGATGCGGATGGAGCCGGAGCCTAAGGGGACAGGGGAGCTGATAATTTTATCCGCCTCCAAGGAATCCAGAGCCAGCGCAACCCCGATCACATCCACAATAGAGTCGATGGCGCCTACTTCATGGAAGTGTACACGCTCCACCGGCACATCGTGGATTTTGGCCTCCGCAACGGCGATCTTTTCGAAGATGGAGAGTGCTAAGGCGGTGGCTTTTTCGCTGAAGCCGGCCCGGACGATCATCTCTACAATTTCCTTGTAATGGCGGTGCTGCTTGGGCGGGTTGGCCTCATCCAACAGCACGTCCAGCTTCAGGGCGGAGACGCCCCGTTTGGTCACCCGGGACCAACGGAGGGAGAAGGGATCTACCGGCAGCTTGGCCAGCTCCTGCTCTACATAATCCTTGTCCGCACCCGCGTCCACCAGGGCTGCCAGAGTCATATCCCCGGCAATGCCAGAAAAGCAATCCAGATATACGATTTTCATAAAGGTGACTTCGCCTTCTTCTCCAGATTTTGTTGGATGACTCCGGCTGCATAACCTGCGCCAAAGCCGTTGTCAATATTCACCACGGTGACACCCGGGGCGCAGGAATTGAGCATGGCCAGCATGGCGGCAATGCCGTTCAAACTGGCGCCGTACCCAATGCTGGTGGGCACGGCGATAATCGGCTTGGACACCAGGCCGCCTACCACACTGGCCAAGGCACCCTCCATGCCAGCCGCTACCACAATGGCATCGGCTTCACGCAGGATGCTGATCCGCTCGAACAGGCGGTGAATGCCTGCGACCCCCACGTCGTAGATGCGCTCCACCCGGCTGCCCAGCATTTCCGCCGTGATGGCGGCTTCCTCTGCTACGGGAAGATCCGAGGTGCCTGCACAAGCCACAGCCACGTAGCCGTTTTTGGAGGGAACGAAGGGCTTTTGGCGCCAGGATATGGTGCGGCTTACGGAATCATAACGGGCGGCAGGCACCTCCTGGAGCACCAGCTCCGCCTGCTCCGGGGTGACCCGGGTGGCCAGCACCCGGTCCACATGCTCCATCAGCTTCTCAAAAATGGCCCGGAGCTGTTCCGGTGTTTTGCCTTGACCGAAAATAACCTCGGGAAATCCGGTCCGGCGTTCCCGGTGTACATCCAGCCGGGCAAAGCCCATGTCCGCCGTACCGTCCGGCTCCTTGGCCTTCAGCAGCTCCTTGATGTGGACCTTGGCCTCCTCCGGATTCAAATCCCCGGTATGGACCAGCTTCAGCAACTGATCAATATCCATTACTTGGCGACTTCCTTTCTTTGCTGCTTCAGGGACGGGGACAGCACCTCATTCATGCTGCCGGTCCGGTATCCCGCCAGATCCAGCGTCACATAGGAGAAGCCCAGGGAGGTCAGCTTTTGATGGATGGCCTCCTTATGCTCCATAACCTTCATGATTTCCTCCGGAAGGACTTCAATACGGGCGATTTTATCATGATGCCGCACTCTGACCTGATAGAAGCCCAACTCGGCCAGATAAGCCTCCGCCACATCCAGCTGGTCTATTTTATAGCGTTCAATTTTGGTCCCGTACGGAATGCGGGAAGACAGGCACGCGAAGGACGGTTTGTTCCAGGTGGGCAGCCCCAGCTCCTTGGAGAGCTGGCGGATGTCCGCCTTGGTCATGCCGGCTTCCTGCAGGGGGCTGCGGACGCCGCGCTCATTTTTGGCCTGGAGGCCGGGACGGTAGTCTCCCAGATCGTCCATATTGGACCCGTCCACAATATAACTGTAGCCCTGATCCTTGGCCAGCTGCTGCAGATGGGAAAACAGTCCCGTTTTGCAGTGATAGCAACGGTCCGGATTGTTGGCGACGAATTTTTCGTTCTCGAATTCCTTCACCTCGGTTTTGAGGAGACGGACTCCCATCTCCTCCGCCAGGGCCACGGCCGCGTCGAACTCACGGCTGGGGAAGGTTTCGGAAGCGGCGGTTACCGCCAGCACCTGGTCGCCGATTTCCTGCTGGGCTCTCTTCAGCAGAAACGTGCTGTCCACCCCGCCGGAAAAAGCCACCAGAATACGTCCCATGCCACGCAGGATATCGCCAAGCAGGGCATTTTTTTCTTCGATTGACAAAGCTTTCTCCACTTTCGATTCCCTCCGTTCTAATAACGGCTCCTCTCTAGGTCGTGTCTGAAAACTCGCTTAAGGGCATCTTTCAGCGTCTTTTCGTTCCTTGCTTCGTTACTTTCGCTTGACGTACCCCCGGTACACCTACGCAAAAGTGCCTTGCCTGAAACGAAAATTCGCTAAAATCTGCTCCCCTCGGAGTTTTCAGACACGCCCTAGGAAGCCGGCGAGTGATTCCGGTATGATCTGTAAATAAAACAGGTTCAGATTTCTATTTTAGCATACATTCGGTGTCATGTCTGTTGGACCGGGGGTGCGGCGGGCAGGTTTTTGGCAGGCCAAATCTGATGCAGGTGGAAAATTCCTTTTCGTGTTATAATAAGAAAAGTCCGCCTTCCGGCAGGCTGGTTAACATATTCGTGCACAGCGGAGCCGCATCATGGGGCTTCCGGTGTGTTTGACATAGCGTAATAGCAAGAGATGGTGAAGGAGGCAGCGGTCTTGTATCATATCGGGGGCAATACCTATTCAGTGGTCTTGGACCATAAGAACGGATGGAACTATGAGGTGTTTCGGGACAGGTACAGCGAGGTGCTGGACCGGTATGATTTTATAGTGGGGGATTGGGGCTACAATCAGCTCCGGCTGAAGGGTTTCTTCAAGGAACCTAACAACAAGGGGAACAAGGATGCGTCCATTACGCTGCTCCATGATTATTTGAATGAATACTGCAATTTTGGATGCGCCTACTTTATTATCGAGAAGCTGGCCTCCCGCAAAAATGCCGAGGGCAGCGAGGACGGCGATGATTCTGACGGGGATGGAGATAAGCCGTATGAGGCGGAGCGTCCGCGGGAGTATGAGCTGAAGCCCCGGCACCAATACCAGCGCAAGCAGCAGGAGCCTGCTGAAGCCCGGCAGCGCGGAGGGCAGGAGAAGTCCACTGCTGCGGTCCACGCTCTGGGCGACAGCGGACGCAGATCCGCCAACCAGGAGGGTGGCGGCAGACGGGACGGCGAGCGTGATTTCCGCAGCGGGCAAAAAAGTGCGGATGGCCGCCGCGGCCAGGATGGTCCACGCAATGGCCGTGACCACGGGGGCGGCGGTAAGCCCCGGGGTGAGGGTGATGGCGGCCGCCAACGGGAGTTCGGCGGCGGTAAACCCCGCGAACGGGAGAACAGCGGCCGCGAGGGTGAAGGCGGCAGGCAGCGGGAGCAGGACGGCCGCCGCCGGGATTCCCAGCAGGATTCCCGCCACCGGGAGCAGCAAAACCGCTCCAACCGCGACCAGCATGCCGGGGATCGTAAGCAGCAGGGACAGCCAAACCAAGGAGAAAAGGGCAAGCAGCATCCTCCCCGGAACAAACCCGGCGGAGGTGGCAGTGGCGGAGGCGGCGAGCATCAACGCAACCGCGAGAAGGACCGGGAGAAGCGGAACGACCGTGACCGGGAAAAGGGGCGGGCTGAGCCCCTCGTGTAACGGTTGGCTTCGTTTCATCCATCCGGTTCCGTGTGTAATTGCCCGGGAAATGTACAGAAGCCCAAGACAGAAGGCGGGAGCCTTCGGAGTCTTGGGCTTTTTGGATTAGGCGTGCTAACGATCCGGATGGGTGCTGGCCGCAGACGCTAACGGACTCAGAAGCCGTTAAATGGCGGAAAATCGCTGTTTTGTTGAACTAACGGACCCGGCAGCTGTTACTTGGTGCAACACCGCCGGTTTGACGGCTTAGTGAAGCATATAGCGTACCGTGTGTCCGCGAAAATGTAAAAACCGGCCATTGTGGGAGAATAGCGGCTCCTCAGTCCGTATAGGAGTGGGCAAGCCATGTCAAGGTTACTGCGTGAAGGAACCTGGCCGAGGTGGACTCCTCCTAGTTGAAATCATGCCCGATAAAGGCCTCCCGGACCCGGCTCCAGAAGGGGAACGGGCGGAAGCGGGCAAAACGGATGGTTTCCTTGGATACCTGGCAGCGGATGGAGGTGATCTGGTTTTCCTGGAATGAAAGATGATCCAGTGTAATCAGGAACCGCCCCTCCGATTTCGGGTAAATGTCGCAGTGATGGTGCTTGGGCAGGATCATGGAGGAGCCCAGTGTCCGGTATACCCGGTTGTTGATAGAAGAGATTTCGGCGATTTGCAGAGCCTCCAGGGAAGGGTGGAGGATGGCGCCGCCAAGGCTTTTATTGTATGCGGTGCTGCCGCAAGGGGTGGAGATGCAGATGCCGTCCCCGCGGAAGGTTTCGAACGGTTCGTCATTTATGTTCAGCTGGGCAACCAGCGTCGAATCAATACCTTTAATGGTGAACTCATTGAGGGCCATGAAGGAATGGGTTTCCCCTGCAGCCTTGTCCACCTCCACTTCCACCAGCGGATAGGTGACCAGCCGGAGCTTGCTTGCCTGGGGAGGGGCATTCATCAGGGTAATCAGCTGGCTGATTTCGCCGGGCATCCAGTCAGCAAAAAAACCCAAATGTCCCGTATGAATCCCCACAAAGGAGGCTGTGGCCAAATTCCCGCGGAACTGGTGGAACGCCTGCAGCATGGTGCCGTCTCCGCCGATGGATACTACAAAATCAGGCTCACAGCGGCTTTCGGTCATGCCGTGTTCAGCAGCCAGAAGATGAAACTCCTTCACCAGCTTGCATGACTCCTCATCGCCCCGGTTAACAACAAAGTAATTCAAAACAGTACCTCCTAAGGGCTTTCCGCCAGGAAAGCCAGCATCGTAAGCAAGCCCAGGGCTTTGCCGTCAGGCAAAGCCGTAAACTACCCTCATCATAAACTTTTTGCCTCCGCCAAGCAATGCAGTTCCGTTGAAGAGCTCCACCAAAACGTTGCATGTTTGCATGAAACCACCAACCAATTAGTCGGCCGGGTACGGTACGATTGTCCTAACGGAACTCAGCGACTCTTAGCCGCTGATATGGGCAGCTGCAGATGGCTGACGGAACTCAAAGTGCCTTAGACGGGAATCGGAAGCAAAATCAACTCCTCTGATGCCGCTAACGGTCGCTCATTTCCGTTAAAATCCTAGGATGTCCGATTTCGCCCTCTAAGTGTCGCATAGTTCCGTTATTTCCTGAATGAGGGACGAAGCTGCGAAGGTACCAGCACCCCCCCACTTTTTCCATCCGCCGCCTGATCCTCCATCATCCCCGTCCACACAAAAAACGGATGCTCTGATGATATCCATCAGAGGCATCCGTTCAAACAACCTTACCAGACGGCCATTAGCCACCGGCTTAATGACAGTATGCTTAACCTCAGCAGGACCGCCCGTCCGTCTACAGCATCGTAACTTCGTTCATCTCGAAATCATGGGCGAAGTCCGGGCTGATGGGGCGCACCCGGAGCTGGAAGTGCGGCCCGTGGCGAAGATGCGCCGGGAGCCGGCCCTCGAACTTGTAGGTGCCGGGGGAAACAGCTTCCCCGAACAGAGAGAAGGGTACCACCACCGGAACCCATGCGCCGTTCGCCTGCTCCTCCCAATACAAGGCCTCCACCGCTACGTCCTTGTACCAGATTTCGCCCAGATGGACGATCACGCCGATGGTTTTCATCAGGCGTTTGTCCAGAGACTCGGTGAAGCTGACCGGCGGATAAGGATCCTCGACGCCGACGATTTTCACCGCCCACCACTTGGTGCGGATAAACCGTTTATAATCGGCCATCCGGGTGGCCGCCGCGTAATTATCCGAGCTGAAATGCAGCGAGCGTTCCATGATTTTGGTGTAATACAGATTGGTGTAGTCCTGCACCATCCGGTCCGTATTGTACTGGGGCGCCAGTGTTTCGATGGAATGGATCATCCGCTTTATCCACTTAACGGGAACAGCAGCCCGCTCCTCCCGGTTATAGTACAGAGGCACAATTTGCTCCTCCAGCACACTGTACAGCGACTCCAGGTTTTCCTTCTCCTGAGTCTCCTCGTCCGCCCGGTTATCGGCGTCGATGGACCAGCCGTTATTCCCGTCGTACCCTTCCTGCCACCAGCCGTCCAGCACGCTGAAATTCAGTACACCGTTCAAGGCTGCTTTTTCACCGCTGGTGCCGCTGGCCTCATAGGGCCGTTTCGGGTTGTTGAGCCATACATCCACCCCTTGCACCAAGAAGCGGGCCATATTCATATCGTAATTCTCCAGCAGCACAATCTTGCCGCGAAAGCGGTCCGTCTGGGACAGCTGATAAATATCGCGGAGCAGCTTCTGTCCGGGAATATCTGCAGGATGGGCCTTCCCGGCGAAGATAAACTGCACAGGCCGCTCCGGATTGTTAACCAGCCGGTCCAGCCGCTCCAGGTCACGGAAAATCAGCGTCGCCCGCTTGTAGGTGGCGAAGCGCCGGGCAAAGCCGATGGTCAGCACATCCGGGCGTAAAAAGACACTCCCGCTGTCATCGGGCTGGCCGTTGCGCCGCCGCTGCTCCTCCACGTTGGATTTGGCATACAGGATGAGACGCTCCTTCAAGCGCTGCCGGATATCCCACAGGGTCTCCTCAGGCGCATCCGCCAGGGCAGCCCATTGCTCCCGGCCGCTTTGGTGAGTCCGCCAGTTCTCCGGCAGATAACGGTCCAAGAGCTCCTTCCACTCCCGGGCCATCCAGGTACGCAGGTGAACTCCGTTGGTCACATGCCCGATGGGAATTTCCGAGGCATTCAGATTGCCGTGGAAACCCTTGAACATATCCCGGGAGACAGCGCCGTGCAGCTCGCTTACACCGTTGCGCATGGTAGCGGTATTCATGGCCAGATAGGTCATATTGAACACATTTTTGCTGCGGTCCAATCCAAGCTCGATAATGGCCTGCCGGTCAGCGTTTAAGGAATAAAGCAGCTCGCCCAGATAATGCTCGAACATCCCCACAGGGAAAGCGTCGTGTCCGGCCGGGACCGGCGTGGGGGTGGGTAAAATCGTGCTGGCCCTTACCATCTCCAATGCTGCGGAGAAAGGCAACCCGCCCCGGATATGCTCCCGGACGCGTTCTAAGGACAGGAAAGCGGCATGGCCTTCATTAATGTGGTAGACATATGGATAAAGCTCCAAAGCGCGGAGGGCCAAAATCCCGCCCATACCCAAAATAATTTCCTGTTGGATCCGGGTATCCTGGTTGCCCCCGTAAAGCTGGGCGGTGAGGGAACGGTCATCATAGCTGTTGCCGTCCACATCGGCATCCAAGAGATACACGGGAACGTTGCCAACCCGGACCTCCCAAACCTTCAGCCGTACGGCCCGGCCGGGCAGCTCCACGTAAACATGGACCTCCTCGTTATTCCGGATGGCCGGACGTACCGCCAATTTATTGAAGTCATAGGTAACCTGCTCAGTAATTTGCGTGCCTTGGTGATCGATTTTTTGGTTGAAATAGCCGCGTTTGTAGAGAAGGCCTACTGCCACCAGGGGAAGTCCCAAATCGCTGGCGGATTTGCAGTGGTCCCCGGCGAGCACGCCCAGGCCGCCCGAATAGATGGGCAGAGACTCATGGAAGCCGAATTCCGCGGAGAAGTATGCAATGTGCCGTCCTCCATGCTGGGGGTAGGTTTCCTGGAACCAGGCCTTACGCCCGGTATAGGCATCCCAGGATGCAATCACTTTCTCGTAAAGGTCAGTAAACGCCTCATCACCGGCCAATCTGGCCCAATCCTCTGGGGATGTTTCATGCAGCATCCGAACGGGGCTGTGGTAAACCGTCTCCCATTTCACTGGATGAATGGAGCGGAAGAGCTCCTGAGCTTCTTCATTCCAGCTGAACCATAAGTTGTAGGCGAGTTCCTCCAGACGGGATAAGCGTTCGGGCAACAGAGCGGAATATTGGGTCATGATTGCCACCTCTCTTTGGTTTGGTCAAACGGAAGCTTTCTCCATTTTACCACAGAGGTGGAGGAAATTTCTTCTGTACGAGGATCAATTGCCGTTTGCGGGATCACCTTTCGCGACTTTTTTATGGGCGCGGGGAAGCAACCCGGATGGAGGCAAGCTCTTTTTTCGTTAAGGGACGTACGCAGGCGTAGTCCCGCTTGCCGCTATTTCCCTTGACCTTGCCTAAGGAGGAGCCTGTGCTGGCGACCCGGATATTGAAGACCTCCGCAGCCCAACCGAAGGGGAATGCTATCGCACGCTCTCCAACGCCAATGCCCCCATGAAGGACAGCTGTAACGAAGTGACTGGACTGGTCCAGAAAAACACTTCCGGAATCTCCCGGCTCTGCAACTGGATTGCGGTTCACGCTTGCTACGATGGTCTGATTGCGGAAGGTTGCAGGGGGGCCAAACAGGCCCTGCAGCACAACGATATCCGTATCGATGGATTCCACAACTCCGGTTGTCAGCCCCGTGGTCCTGCCTACCTTAATGAACCGGTCGCCAACCCGGTAGTTATTCACATGGCCGGGAAGCGAGCCTACCGTCGGATAGCTGGGATTGAGCAGATTGTTCCGAAGCGGCAAGGCCAACGCCGCATCCACGTAGTTATTCCGGTTGTTGAGGCGCAAGGGGACAAAACGTTCCAGCCTGCCGATCCGGTCATTAGGCAGGGTTCCTCCATCGGCCGTGCCGGGCTGCAATACGGGAGTAAACTGGGTTGGGTTCTCCAGACTGACCAGAACGTGGCGGTTGCTTAACAAATAGAGCTGATTGGCTTGCGGCGAATTGATTACCACAAGACCTCCCGTTCCGGTTCCTCCGCCTCCCGAAACACTGTAGCCGGGTTGAACCGGCCGGATCCGCCCGGTGAATTGTTTCACACGGGGCTTGGGCAAATGAGCCAATGTCACGGCCTTCCCCGATGGAATGTGGCGAATCGGGATATTCGCTTTTATAGAGGCGGGAACATTCGCAAGGCCAGCGAGAACCGAAGCCTTGGACATTTTTTTATTGGTGTAGACAATCACCGCCGCTCCCTTGGACGGCTGCTTTGGATCGGCCAGACCCACGCCGACTCCGACAATCCCTTTTTTGCGCAGAAGTTGGGATGAGATATGCTCCTTCATCCGGTGAGCTGCATAGAAACCCGCCATCGTATCCGCTCCTGTCTATTAAGGATGAGCTGAAAGCCTACTTCCGTCGTGAAACCGCCTTGATTCCTTCCAGCTGCTTCCTGGAGAGAGGTCGGGTATACGCATAATTCCGCCGATTATCCACGACCTTGACCCTCCCGCTTTGGCGGGGGCCTGCCGCCACCCGGACATTAAACAGACTCATGGCCCGGTCTACCGGATAGGCGACAGAACGGATGCCGCCTGCGCTGCTTGCGTATTCCATAGCAGCGGCAAAATTATCGCTGCTGCGCAGCCATACGGCTCCCGCATCGCCGGGAAACGTAATGGGAGCGGCGGTAAGGCTGCGGATAATGGACTGATTCACAAACTGGACGATGCCTAATCCGCCATAAGTGCCAAAATTCACATTAATTGTCACATTGACGGATTCCACAACTCCTTGAACCAGTCCTGACGCGCTGCCAGATTTTTTGAATTGCTCGCCTACCCGGTAACCGGTTACATGGCCTGGAAGCGATCCGACTCCCGCATAAGTGGGACTGAGGACACGGTTATCCAGAGGACTGGCGAGTCCTGCATCCAGCAGATTTTCCGTACTCCTCAGGACCCGAATCCGCTCCAGACCCCCGATGACATCCGCCAGTTGTCTGCCTCCATTGGCCGGTCCTGGCTGAAGTGTAACACTAAAGCCGGTTGAATTATTGCGGTTCAAGACAGATCCTGCACTAAGAATAAAGAGTTGTTTAATCGAGGAATCGATTACAATAAGTCCGGCTGTTCCGGAAATCGTCGGATTCTGGGTGCCTATGCTGTAGCCTGCCGGAAGCGGCCGGATTCTTCCTCTGAATTGGGATACCCTTCTTGAGGCTTTACCGGTGGCATGACGGGAAAGAAAATGGCCTGAAGTGATTCGCCGGAGTGGTATCTGTTCCTTGCTTAACCGGGCTGCGGCCTCGGTAAGGCGATTTTCGGTTTCGGCGGAATTGGACTTGAGGGTATAAAGAATGACCGCCGCCCCTTTTTCCGGATGACGGGGGTCTGCATATCCCACGCCGATGCCCATAATCCCCTGCTGCTGCATAAGCAGCTTCACCAAATGCTCTTTCATGCGGGTTGCCTGATAAAAGCTTGCCATAGCTTCACCTGACCTTTACCAGTTTCTTCCCTATCCTATGTTCCGGCCATGTTTCTTTGCATGGTACAAATAATACGGATGCGGCAAAAGGGCCTCAGCGATTACACTGAGTCCCGTGCTTAAATCCGTTATATTTTGAGTTGTATACCACCTGGGCGGGCTAATTTAGCCGGGCGGCAACTTTCATCTGGAGCGGCGCCGCACCAAACGGACAGCCAGCAGATACACCAGCAGCGCGCCCGCGATGGCATAGCCGGTTTGCCAAACCATATCGGGCCAGGGGCCATACTCCAGCCAGCGGGCGCCGCCGGGTGCCGCAAGCCGGGCCAGGGCGGGAGCCGGCTCAGGCTTGAGCCAGTTCCACAAAAACAGAACGGCGGCGAAGGAGAGGAGGCCGTGGGTCAGCCGGGCCAGAAGAAACGGCCCGTAGCGGAGATCGGTCTTATGCAGCAGGCTGATAATCTGGGCATGCACCGATAAGCCTGCCCAGGCCAGGACAAACGCGCCGCAGGCTGCCTTATACACCAGCGGGATAGAAGCGGAGGCGCCGCCTGCCGCTTTGGCCCCCAGAGTCACCTCGAAGCTCCCGTCCACCAGCGATTGGGACAGCTCCCGGGGAACACCTGCCAGCCCAAGCAGACTGGCGAAGGTATCCTGGATAAACCGGAGCACCTGCGCGATGGTAAGCACCTCCAGAATGGTCGAAGCGAACACCACCAGGCCGCCGATAACGAAGATCAGCTGGATAGCAGCGCGGATAGCCTGCTGGAGCATAATCCCGAAGGGCCGTCCGTCCATCATCCGTGCCTCGTGCATAGCCCGGAAGGAGCGGGCTAAGATCCGGCCCTTGCCTTGGACTGATGCAGGCGGAGACATCCGCCCTCCGCTGTGGAACCGCATCAGGAGCCCCAGCAGAATCGCCGTCCCGTAATGGGCGGCACCCAGCACCAGCGCCAGACGGGCATCGTGGAAGAAGCCCACGGAAACAGCGCCGATCAGGAAGATGGGATCGGAGGTGGTGGCGAAGGATACCAAGCGTTCTCCCTCCTCCCGGTTGATCAGCTTATCCTCCCACAGCTTGGCCGTAAGCTTGGCTGTCATGGGATAGCCGGAGGCAAAGCCCATGGTCATCACAAAACCGCCGATACCGGGAACCCGGAATAAGGGGCGCATCAGCGGGTCCAGCAGCGATCCGAAAAAATGAACGATGCCGAAGCCCAGCATCAGCTCTGCCAGCACCAGAAACGGGAATAGGGAAGGGAACAGCACATCCCACCAGATCAGGATGCCCCGCATGGAGGCGCCGATCACCTCATTGGGGTAAGCCAGCAGCATGGCCAGAAACGGAATAATGAACAGAGCGGCTGCAACCACGGGATTCCAGGAAACGAAACGGCGCATACAAAGCCTCCAAGCATGTACAGGATACTTTATGTTTATGAAAGATCCACAAAAGACATGTCCGAAGGCAGAGGCGATTTGGGTGGGAGTATGGTACAATATTCAAAAGTAGTTCAAGAATGCTGTAAATTTGTCAGCAAGGGGGAACGTAACGGAATGGAAGGTGTAAGTCCTCTTTTTCAAATCAAGGTATCCTGCATCTGCTGCGGGCATGTGTTCATGACCTCCAGAGTACGTCCAAGCTTCAAAAAATCGGCGGGTACGGAAACGGATTTTAACATTCTGTATAAAGTAACCAATCCTGAATATTATGTGGTCCGGGTATGTCCCCAATGCGGCTTCGCCACCACGGAAAGCTTCAGCGACAAGCTGACTCCGGCACAGCGGGAGGAGTTCGAAAACCGGGTGCGGATCAACTGGGTTGTAAGGGATTACGGCGGGGAACGCACATGGGAGGATGCCCTGCAGTCCTACAAGCTGGCTCTTTTGTGCGCACAAATTAAGGAAGAGAAGGTCAGGCTCATATCGGGCCTTTTGCACCATATTGCATGGCTCTACCGGGAAAAGAAGGATGTGGAGCAGGAACGGCGTTTCGTCCAATTTGCGCTGGATTCATATATACAGGTTTACGAAACGGAAAAGGATATCAACAACGCCCGTCTCATGTATCTCATCGGGGAGTTGAACCGGCGCTTGGGCAATTACCACGAGGCGGTCAGATGGTTCTCCAGGGTCATCAACGACAAGAGCATCATGGACTCGGCCATGATCCGGGCAAGCCGGGAGCAGTGGGTGGTCACCCGTGAGGACATGCTGAACGCACGTATAGAGCTGCCGGAGGAAATGCAGAACGGCAAGTAACGCGCCGTACACACATAAAACAAACAGCCTGCCGCATCCCTCGCTAAAAGGGGCGGCAGGCTGTTTTGGTTGACCGGCTTACCGGAGCTTCCGGTCAGCCAGTAAGTAATCGCGGTCCGTATCCACAACAGTGAAGGAGCCGTGGCAGCATGGAAACACCAGCAGCCGTTTGCGGCCCTCATGGATCGGCAGCAGATCCTTGAGCTTCAGGGGAAGAATGACCCGCTCCGCGCTGCAGAAGGGGCAGCTGTCCACATAGACATCCTGGCGGAGGGTTTCGTAGGGCCATGTATGGGAAAAAGGAATCATTGCGGCGGCACTTCCGGTTCCGGAGCCGCGGAGGCGGTTCCTTCCGCCTCCTGGTCCTGCTGCTTGGCCAGCTCGGCCAGCTTCTGCAATAGAATATGCTGGGGCATATGCATCAGATGCTCCAGCGGCACCTTCAGCATTTGGGATAGCTTTACAGCGGTTTCAGGCGATATTTGCAAGGGCTTCACGGAGCATCCGCATCCTTCCCCACGGAGATTTCATCAATGTGGCTTTTCAGCGTACGGGCTGATTTCCGGAGAAGCTCCTGCTCCTCAGCGCTCAGATCCAGGTCAAGAATCTCCCGGACTCCGCTGTGGTCCACAATACAAGGTACACCCAGGTAAACCTCCTCCAGATCATAATGCCCGGAGATCAGGGTGGATACCGTCAGTACGGACTGCTCGTTGCGGAGAATCGCTGCGCAAATCCGGTCCAGCGCCAAGGCGATGGCGTAGAAGGTGGCGCCTTTGGCACTGATGATTTCGTAGGCGGCGTCCCGGGTATTCTGGAAAATCTCCTCCTGCTTCGCACGGGGAATATCCACCTGGAGGCCTGCCACATTAGCCCGGCTCCAGACTGGAAGCTCGGAGTCCCCATGCTCCCCGATAATATGGGCATGTACGCTGCGGGGGTCGATATTCAGCTCTTCGGCGATGAGATAACGGAAGCGGGCGCTGTCCAAGAGCGTGCCCGACCCGATAACCCGGTTAGCCGGCCAGCCGGATTTTTTCCAGGAGAAATAAGAAAGGACATCCACCGGATTGGTAGCGATCAAAAGAATACCCGTTGTATTGTATTTCGTAACATTTTCAATAATGCTCTCGAAAATTTTCACATTGCGCTTCAGAAGGTCCTGGCGGGTTTCCCCGGGCTTCTGCGCGGCCCCGGCCGTTACCACGATGATGTCGGCTTCCCGGCAGTCCTCGTAATCCCCTGCCCACACCCGCACATTACCCACAAAGGGAAGGCCGTGGTTCATGTCCAAGGCGTCGCCGCGGGCTTTGTCCTTGTTCACATCAATCAACACCAACTCGGACATCCGCTTATGCAGCAGCAGGGTGTACGCAGTTGTGGAGCCTACGGCGCCAGTGCCGATTACGGCAATGCGCGTCGCTTTTGCGCTTTTATCCGGCATCTCTCTCACCATCCCATTTTGGAAGAATTAAACTGTGTCGGTCCAGCAGACACAACGAGTTGCTTTCATTTAAGCATAAGAGGTGACAAAGCCGCAAGTTTTTCCATAATCCCCCGGCATCCGCGTGAAAATTGCCCTCTTACCATTACCATACCCGAATCCGCCGGATTCAACCGGATTGGAATGAGGCGGAAAGGTTGGGTATAACCCATTTTTACCCAGGATCTGCTTCGCATTGGAGGCGGGATTGTGGTTTAATGAAGGTATTGTAGCTTTACACTATTTTAACCGAAGGAAAGGTGTACATACGATGAAAATGCCATTGCCGCAAGTCTGGAATATGGACCGCATTTTTGAAGGAGGCAGCGCCTCCTCCGAGTTCGGCGCATTCGTGGAGGAAACCGACCAATTGGTGGCCGAGCTGGCCCGCAAGCTGAAGGGCGGAGAGCCGCCTGCCAGCAAGGAAGGTGCATGGGGACTGATGGAAGCCGTTTCGCTGATGCAAACCATCCTGTTCCGCGTCCGGGAATCGGAATCCTTCGTCGGCTGTTTGGCCGCTGCCAACACCTCCGACAAAAAAGCGCTGCAGCTGGACGGAAGAATCAAAACCCAACTGGCCGCCTACCAATCGGCGCTGACCCAGCTGGACCGGATTCTGAAGGGGATCGAGGATGATGTATGGGCGGAGCTGAAGGGCATTCCGGAATGGGATCACATTGCCTTCAATCTGGATGAGCGGAGAACCGCTGCGCGGGAGAAGCTTCCGCCGGAGCAGGAGGCCTTGGCTGCCGATCTGGCCGTGGACGGTTATCATGGCTGGAGCAGCATGTATGATACAGTCGTCAGCCACTTCTCCATCCAGCATCAGGAGGATGGCAAGGACCTGAAGCTGTCTGCCGGACAAGCCTTTAATAAGCTGCATACCGGTGACCGCAAGGTTCGGGCGGAGCTGTTCCGCAAGTGGGAGGAAACCTGGGGGGAGAAGGCGGATTATTGCGCCGACGCCCTGAACCGTCTCGGCGGCTTCCGGCTGCAGCTGTACCGCCACCGCGGGTGGGATTCCATTCTGAAGGAGCCACTGTCCGTTTGCCGGATGAAGCCGGAAACCCTGGACGCCATGTGGGATGCCGTTTCCCGCAGCAAGGAGCCGGTAAAGCGTTATCTGGAGCGGAAGGCGCAGATCCTCGGGCTGGACCGGTTGGCCTGGCATGATGTCCCTGCACCTCTGGGCGAAACCGCTAAACATATCTCCTATGATGAAGGCGCCAAGCTGATTGTGGAGCAATTCGGACGCTTCAGCCCGAAGATGGCCGAATTCGCCCGGACCGCTCTGGAGGAAGGATGGATTGAGGGTGAGGACCGTCCCGGCAAACGTCCAGGCGGCTTCTGCACGTCCTTCCCATTGAAGCAGGAAACCCGGATTTTCATGACCTACAGCGGCACGATGGACAATGTTTCCACCCTTGCCCATGAGCTGGGCCATGCGTACCACCAGCATGTGATGAACGATATGCCTGCGCTGGCCCAGGAATATGCCATGAACGTAGCCGAAACCGCCTCTACCTTTGCCGAGATGATCGTCAGCGATGCGGCGCTGAAGCTGGCGGAGGACAAGGAAGAAAAGATCGCCCTGCTGGAGCAGAAGATCCAGAACACTGTGGCGTTTATGATGAATATCCATGCCCGGTTTATTTTTGAAACGCGCTTTTATGAGGAACGGAAAAGCGGGCTTGTGTCCGTGGAGCGCTTAAACGAGCTGATGCTGGAGGCCCAGAAGGAGGCTTATTGCGGAATGCTGTCGGAATACCACCCGCATTTTTGGGCGTCCAAGCTTCACTTCTATATTACCGATGTTCCTTTCTACAATTTCCCGTACACCTTCGGGTTCCTCTTCAGCTCAGGCATTTATGCCAGGGCACAGGAAGAGGGCGAGGAGTTCGGCGAGCGTTATGTGGATCTCCTGCGGGATACCGGCAGCATGAGTGTGGAGAATTTGGCGGCCAAACATCTGAATGTAGACCTGAGCAAGCCGGATTTCTGGCTGCAGGCTATTGAGCTTTCCTTGAAGGATATCGAAGAATTTTTGCAGCTTACTGAAAAGTGATTCGTTTCATTCCCTGTTTATTCGGGTAAGTAGTTCTTTCCGTTAGTTCTTTCCACACTTCCGCGTCTGTTGAATATGGGCTAACCTTGTAGTATCAAGGTTTTTCATGTTTGACGGAATTTAGGATAGCGGGGTGAAAAGGGATGACACTTGCGAACTGCAAGCATTGCGGAATATTGTTCTTAAGAGGGAAAAGCGACTATTGCAGCGAGTGCCAAACTTCTCATGACCGGATGTACATGAAGCTGCGGGACTACGTAAGAAGCCATCCGCAGAGCACCGTTATGGATGCGCACGCCAAAACGGGCATTCCCGTTTCCAAGCTGCTTGAATTGGGCAGTGAGGAATTTACGCCGTTCTCCAGATAAGGCGTCTGATCTGTCACCCGTTGGAGTCACTTTAGGATGGAACCGATAGCATGAGGCGAAAGGCCTGGTTGTGGGGTGCCTGATTGGGGCATCCCACAACCAGTGACCGCAAAAAAGAAGGACCGGGAGTAATCCCGGCCCTTCTTTTTGTTGTACTGCTGCGGCGAAAGTACGATTAGCGGGCGTTGCCGGAGAGCTGCTGCTCGGCGATTTGCACGAGCTTGCGGGTAATATGACCACCGATGGCGCCTGTGTCACGAGTAGCCATGAAGCCGTAGTATCCGTCCTGAGGAATTTGAATGCCCAGTTCTTGCGCTACCTCGTATTTCATTTGATCCAATGCCTTGCTGGCTTGAGGCACTACGAGTGTATTGCTGGAACGACTTTGTCCTGCACCCATTATTATCACCTCCGTTTGATGCTAGTATGGTCGCGGAGGGGAAAATCATGCATGCAAATCAATTTCCAATTTGTTCCTGCGTAGTTGCCGCCGGTTTCAGAACCTCCACAGCTGCAGCATCCCGATGGCCAGAGGCAGCAGGAAGATGCCATATTTCAACCAGGCTCCCACACCGGCGGGAGGGCTCTCCTCACAGCCGCAATCCTCTTCCTGACGGCCATCGCCTCCCCGGGCGGATTCCGCCAGCAGAAGAAACTGGGAGATGGCCAAGGCATACAGCCCCATAGCTGAAAGCTTAACGATGACCGTCATCCCCGGCTCCACCTTCTCCCCTAAACCGCCATTTCGGGCTAGAAGCAGAATGTAAGTGGCGAAGCCGGCCAGAATGGCTGAGCGGCAGCCGTAATGAACCGCGCGGGCCAAATCGGTTCTATTCATAGGTCCTCCTTTATGAAAAGCCGGGAATGAGCAAGCCCAGCCCTACTGCACCGCCGATGATAGCGGCTCCTGCAATCAGGGACAGGATCAGCACGAAGCGTACTTTAAACACGGAGAGCAGCATCAGAGTGCCTTTGAAATCAATCATGGGACCAAGCACAAGAAACGTCAGCAGCGAGCTTTTGGAAAAGGCGGGCACAAAGGAGGCGGCCACAAAGGCGTCCGATGAAGAGCAAAGGGACAGGGCATACGCCAGTCCGGCCATAAATAGATGGGCCGTCATTCCGCTGTGGCCGATGGAGGACAGGCTGGAGGGACTGACCAACGTTTGCACCAGAGCCGTGGCTCCGGCTCCCAGAATCAGATATTTGCCCATCTCGAAGAATTCATCGGATCCATGGCGCAGTACCCCCTCCAAAAAGCTCCTGTGGGAATGGACATGTTCTCCCCGCTGCCCGGCCAGAGAATGGCGAAGAGGAGAGCGCACTGCGTAACGGTACAAACAAAGCCCAGTGAAGGCTGCGACAGCAAAGGCAAGCCCCATCCGGGCATAGGCCATTTCGGGCATGGAACCGAAGGCCATGAGGGTAGAGGCAAACGCGACGGGATTCAGCACCGGACCGGCCAGCAAAAAAACAGCTGCCATATAAACGGGCATCCCCTTATTCATCAGCCGGCGGACTATCGGCACCATTCCGCACTCGCATACGGGAAACAGGAGTCCCAGCGAGCAGGCGAACACAATGCCGATTACGGGATTCTTCGGGATCATCCGGCGGATCACATGCTCAGGCACGGCCAGATGAAGGATGGAGGAAAGAATAACCCCCATCAGCATAAAAGGCAGGGCGTCGAGGATGATGCCGAGGAAAATGGTCCCGAAGGGACCGGTAAGGGCCGGCAGCAGGACGGACCAGTCGGGCAGTGGTCTGGTAGCCGCGATCAGAATTAACAGCATGCAGCTGCCCAGGCCCATGGCCGGCGGTGCCCAGCGCAGAAATGCGGCTTGCATGGCAGATTACCTCCTTGAGACAGGCTTAAGAGCTTGTTTAAGCCTATGCAGGCGGTAATTGACTTTATGCGGCAATGCGGTATAAAATAAGGTTCTATCGAAGTACATTCGAGCTTCATTCAGAGGCATACGCATACTGGATGCGATGAGAGGAAAAAGTAGTCGGATTTCGCTTCTTCAGAGAGCCGGTGGTTGCTGGAAACCGGTGAAGCGCGCCAGACGAATGGGTCCTTGAGCAGATGGCTTCTCCCGCAGGCCGGGGGAGCCCCAGCCGGCTGTTCCCCGTTAGCGGAACGTTCAAAGGTTTGCTTCCGGCCCGTAGGGACGAAGACAAACGAATGAGGGTGGCACCACGGTCTATCGTCCCTTGCGGCGGTAGGCCTTTTTGTGTTGAAAAAAAAGCAATATTCAAGTGATTACGAGGAGGGGCAATTCCCATGAAAACTGTGCTTTCCGGCATTCAACCCAGCGGCAAGCTGACCATCGGCAATTACATCGGGGCCATTAAGAACTATGTGGCGCTGCAGGAGGATTATAACTGCTTCTTTATGGGCGTGGATCTCCATGCCGTTACCGTTCCCCAGGACCCCGCGGCGCTCCGTGAACAGACGGAGATGATCGTTGCGCTGTATGTGGCAGCCGGCATTGATCCGAATAAGGCGGCCATCTTCATGCAGTCCCATGTGAAGGAGCATGCCGAGCTGGGCTGGCTGATGACCACACTGACCTATATGGGCGAGCTGGAGCGGATGACCCAGTTTAAGGACAAGGCGGCAGGCAAGGATTCGGTAGGAGCGGGGTTGTTTGTGTATCCGTCCCTTATGGCAGCGGACATTCTTCTGTACAACGCCGATCTGGTGCCGGTAGGCGAGGACCAGAAGCAGCATCTGGAGCTGACCCGGGATTTGGCCCAACGGTTTAACCAACGTTATGGACAAACCTTCACGGTGCCGGATCCGTACATTCCCCAGGTAGGCGCACGGATTATGTCCTTGGACGATGCCTCTAAAAAAATGAGCAAGAGCAATCCCAACCCGGGCAGCTATATTGCCCTCCTGGATACTCCGGATGAAATCCGCAAGAAGCTTTCCCGGGCGGTTACGGACTCCGGCCGTGAGGTGCGCTTCGATCCGGCAGAGAAGCCGGAGGTATCCAACCTAATGAGCATTTACACCCAATGCTCGGGTCTCACACTGAAGGATGTGGAGGCACGGTATGAGGGCCAGGGGTATGGCGCCTTCAAGAAGGATTTGGCCGAGGTGGTAGTGGGAGCACTTGCGCCCATGCAGGAGCGCTATAAGGCCATCCGGGAAAGCGGCGAGATTCCAGCCATTCTCCGCTCCGGTGCAGAGAAGGCGGCAGCCAAGGCGGCGCCGATGGTCAATGCAGTCAAGGAAAAGATGGGCTTCCTGCTTCCATAAGGGATAGGGAGATGTACAATATTCAAAAAGACCCGCTGGAGCCTTCAAGGGCTCGAACGGGTCTTTTGTTATAACGGAAATGCTCCTGGCTAAGTCTGTCCTGCTACAATTAAGATTGCCTGCCGAGCGCCTCCTGCTTCCGTCTGACCTTGGCCTTCATTCCGAAGCCGAAGCCAATCCACAGGAAAGCCGCTACCCCGCACAGGACAACCCCCCAAGGATTGCGCAGACTGATGAAGAAGCTGACACCCATCAGAAGCAAAATTCCGATACTCGCGAACAACAAAGCCATCCACCGCGGCATCTCTTTTCCCCCTCGTATTGAAAGCGTGATGAACCGTAGTGCAGGAGTTTTCTCGCCCCAAAAAAATGTTGAGCTTTCATGAATATTGTCCGGCTAACGCTGCCATAATAAGTTTGCAAGCTTGAAAGAGAGCTTGCTAATCCAACAAAGACAACCAGATTGAAAGGAGTGCTTACGCAATGGGTACTGGACAATCTCGCAACAGCAACACTCTGGTGGTTCCTCAAGCAAGCCAAGCTTTGGATCAGCTGAAATATGAGGTAGCCCAAGAGTTGGGCATCCAAATTCCTCAAGACGGTTATTATGGATTCATGGCTACGCGCGATACTGGCGCAATCGGCGGCCACATCACCCGTCGTTTGGTACAAATCGCTGAGCAATCTCTTGCAGGTAAGTTTTAATTAAGCGCACAGCGCTTTGAAGATGCTTAACCGAAATAAGCAGGCAGCTCTCCTTTGATGGGGAGCTGCTTTTGCATTTGTTTAGAATGATTATAACATAATTTCGTAAAAAGAAAGCAAAAAAACCGGACCGGCGAACAGCTTATGCTCGCAGGCTCCGGGTTTATTTTAATGGAATCAGGGGGTATCCAGACGCAGCTTCTTGTACAGCCGGGATTCGGACAGCCAGCCCACATAGGAATCAATGGGGTTCATATCCCGGTCCAGCAGAACCGCGGCTACAAAGGGATATTGCTTGCGGTGGCGGTACCGGACATCGGCCCAACGGACCTCATAGCCCCACTCATGCTCCCTCAGCTCGGCACAGGCAAAGGAGGAAAAATACAGGAAGGCGGCCACATCCGGGTGGGATTTGGAGGCCTCCACGGCAGGGTGGCAGGCGCATTTGGCGGTATCCAGCCAGATCAGACGTTTTTGCTTCAATTCGCCGATGGTGTAAGAGCCGTCCGAGTGCTGCTTCATCACATTCCACGCGTACAGGTTAATGGTCGGAATGAGATAGTAGCGGTCTCCGGGCATATGTTCCTTATCCTTAATGTGCAGGCTGCGCTCGAGGAAAAAGTGATGCAGGGTCCTCCAGATGTAATACAGGATAATGAGACTGTACAAAACGGGAAATATGGTTTGCGGCTCCGCCAGCTTGAAGGCCCACAGGAAAATGGCGGTCAGATGGGAGACGAAGATAAACGGGTCAAAAATATGGATGATGTTCCACGATATCCATTTTCGTGAGAACGGTTTGACGGCTTGGGTTCCATACGTGTTGAACAAATCGGTGGCCACATGGACCACAACGGCTAATAGCGTCCATAACCCCACATGCAGGAGCGGCAGGCCTGGAATAACCAAGCCGATGGCGGCGGTGATCAGCAGGGCCCATAAGAGCAGCACGGGAATCGAATGGGAGGTTCCGCGGTGCTGACGGATGTATATGGCATTTCCCTTCAAACGAAACAGGGTGTCCAGGTCAGGAGCCTGCTGCCCGAGTACGGTTCCCAACAAAACGGCGAATGCGACAGTGGAGTTTTGGGCGACGACAGGATCAATATGGGCCAGACCGGCAAGGCCAAGACCGAAGACAAGATGTGTTCCGGTATCCATGAACTGGCATAACCTCCATTAGAATCATTCTTGATAGTTATAGTGTAACAAATAACCATTCAAAATAAATCGGCAGAAGTCACAAATTTGTGTGGGTATTATGATGAAATTGTTAACATCGATAAAAAACAAGGGGATTTCCCTCAGAAAAGCTTTACTCACTAAGCTACCCGTGCTTTCATACCACATGTTAGTTGCATCCTTCATGAACCCTTTTAGCATTGCCTTGGAAAGTGAAAATGAACCGTACCGTTCTTTCTATAGATAAAGGTACTTTACTATTGTGGTCTCAAAGCATTCAACCCCGGTAATTGTTCTCCGATTCGCCTATCTGTGGAAAAAGATTGAAAAGAAGGGATGCATCGCTTGCCGTCCAATTTGAAGATCCCCAACACTAAAAAAAGATCACTCATGGAGAGTGATCAATTGTAATGTTTATGCTCTTTTCCAATCTCCTGTTTTTTTCTCATGTACAATATCCATCTTAATGAGTTTACTTATGTTTTCTGCTAAATTAGCTCCTGTCATACATGCCCAGAAAGCCTCTTTTGCTGCAACAAGTGCCGTAGGAATCGCTGCAGCTGCTGCAGCAATCGCTCCCGGACCTGATGCAGTGGAGGCTGCAGCTGCGGCGTAAATTGTTTTTCCAGCTGCGCCAGCGGCGGTGATGGCGCAATTGGTAATATAGTTTTTGACAGCGTTTTCTACTGTTGATGGATACTTAACGACAATATCAATCCGATGGTTTGTGGTTCTACGATAAATACAAGGATAAGGAACTTCTGCTTTCCACCACCCACCCCAGGGCTTTTTGGTTTTTACTGTTTTATAGCAAGTCGAGGTTTTTACTTCAGGAACATTTAATCCAAATATTTGCTTTCTGTATTCACTTAGTTCAGGACGGGATTCAACAGAGTCTTGCTCTTCATCAATGGTATCTAATTCAGAAAAGACGGTTCTTGATGTTTCGCTGACATGACAAAGCTTATGGGGACACTCAAAATGAAATTCGGGGCTTTGCAACATAACTTCCGATTGATCGGCAAGATGATTCATGAGCTGTGTTTGTTGATAAGGATCAAATCCCGTTTGACGAGCATCGTAGCTTAAGGGTGTTTGACTAAAGGGATATGGAGTATGAAGGTGCGGATAAGAATAATAATTATTCATTGAGGTAACTCCTTTTACAAAACCAGTGTATGAGAATAATTGGGCTCTTGTTACTATTAATTGAATATATTTACATTATGGTAAAGTGTTGGTTTCGATTAATTTGCTTTTCTCTTATTTCCATCTGAAATATGAAGGGCTGGGGATTTTCTTTTTACCGGAGTAAAGTCGAAAAAGCGCGATTGTCCATGTTTTCGGGCAAGGAAATCCATGGTCTTGGGTCGGGTTTTCAGTGTAACCTAATACATGACCCCGCTGACAGGAGGAATTTCCGTGCAAAAGGCCACTATTTTTCGAGAATACTTTGTCAATAAACGAAGACCCTATTTTTTTGGTTTTGCATTATTGTCCATTTCTTGTTTGCTGCAGCTTTTGATTCCCGAATACATGGGACAATTCACAGACAAGCTGAAGGGTCACGAGCTTACCTACCACCAAGCGGTCCGGTACGCGCTGCTGGTTACGGCGGCAGGCTTCGGAGTCGCTTTTTTTCGTTCTGTCAGTAGAACGTACATATTCCGGCTGGCCCGGGTGCTGGAGATGGAGGTCCGCAGCAAGCTGTTTGCCCATTGGGAGCGCCTGTCGGCCCAATACTTCAATAACCAGCGGATCGGGGACCTGATGTCCCATGCCATCAGCGACGTGGGGGTGATCCGCGAGGTGACCATGGGTGGTGCATTCATGGTGATGGAAGCCGCGGTACTGATTACGGCTACGGTGACGGCCATGGTGATCACAGTTGACCCCTGGCTGACCTTGTTTACGATGCTGCCCCTGCCTATGCTCAGTGTCCTGGCTTATACCTTCAACCGGCGGATCCAGCGCCAATCCACGGAGGTGCAGGAGGCGGTGGCCACACTCACTAGCCGCGTACAGGAATTTGTGGCAGGCATCCGGGTGGTGAAGGCGTATGTGCAGGAGAAGGCGGAGGTGGACTTTTTTACCCGTGACAATCAGGATGCGGTGGAAAAGAACCGGCAGTTCGCCCGGTCCAACTCTCTGTTCGGTGCCTTAAGCTCCGGAGTGGTGGGGCTGAGCTTCCTTATCTCTGTCGTCTTCGGCGGTGTGTTGGTTTTGAACGGTACGATTACCCTGGGCAGCTTCGTTGCCTTCAATACGTACCTGTCCCTGCTGATGGGCCCTGTGGAAAACCTGGGCAAGGTGGTGAACCAGCTCCAGCGCGGCAGAGCCTCAGAGGACCGGCTGTTGGCGATCTTCATGACGGAGCCGGATGTAGTGGATGACACCGAGGCGGTGGAGAGCATCGAGCAGCTGGACGGCCGGGTGGATATCAAGAATTTGACCTTCTTTTATCCGGAAGCGCCCGAGCCAGCTCTCCGAAACATCAGCCTGTCTGTTCCCAAAGGAACCAGCCTTGCTATTGTAGGACGGGTAGGCAGCGGCAAAAGCACCCTGGTTCATCTTCTGGTCCGTATGTATAATCCGCCCAAAGGAACGGTTTTTATCGACGGGCATGATATCCATGAAATTCCCTTAAAAACCCTTCGTGGCCAGGTGGGGATCGTTCCCCAGGATCCGTTCCTGTTTTCGTCCACCATCCGGGAGAATATCGCCTTCGACCCTTGTCCCCATTCCGAGGAGGATGTGCTGGAGGCAGCCCGGTTGGCGCAGGTGTACGACAATATTATCGAATTCCCTGACCAGTTCGAAACCACTTTGGGGGAACGGGGCGTTTCCTTGTCCGGCGGCCAGCGCCAGCGGGTCAGCATTGCCCGGGCGGTGATCAAGAAACCTTCGATTCTTATCTTTGATGACAGCTTATCCGCGGTAGATACGGTGACGGAGGATCTGATCCTGGAGGGCCTCCATTCGGTGATGAATGACCGGACCACCATTATTATCGGGCACCGGATTTCGTCGGTCCGTCATGCCGACCAGATTATTGTGCTGGAGGAGGGTGTGATTGCCGAGCGGGGCAGCCACGAAAGCCTGCTTGCCAAAAACGGCATCTACGCCGATCTGTACCGCAAGCAGCAGTTGGATGAAGCCGCAGAGGGGTTGCCGGCGGACGATTGCGGAGAGCAGCAGAAGCCGGGCATGAAGCTCAAGGGGGGATTGGCGCTGTGAGCAGCATTCATCAGGAAAAAGAGAAGGTCGGCATCAAGGATAGCCAGCTGCTGAAGCGGATGGCCGCGTATGCCCTGCCGTATTGGAAATCGCTTTTGTTTTGTCTGTTCCTTGCCTTTCTAATTGTAGTGGCGGATTTGGCCCGGCCTTATCTGCTGAAGATCGCTATTGACGACCATATCGGCGGATTGTCCAAACCCATGTTGGCTACCAGTGCCAATGCACCTGATGCGCGGGAGAAGCTGTCCCGGTGGGGAGATATTATTGAAAGCGGAGACCGTATCTATGTGCGGATCAACGCCGGTTCGGAGGCTGCGGCAGCTGAACAGGCAGAGACCGGTGTGGAAAAGGCGCAGATTGTGGATGCATCGGGCTCCTCGCTTCTGGTCCGCGGCTGGCTAACTGAGGAGGAAAATGCCGGCAAGCTGGAGACCGCTGCCGCTGCCGGGACGGAAGGCGCCAAGCTGGTGACCGACCGGGGGACGTACGAGGCCGAAATTATGAGCAGTGATACCCTGAAGGATTTCAGAGCGGGGGATTACAGCGGGTTTCTAAAGCTGGGGATATTATTCCTTGTGGTGGTAGCGGGAGGCGCGCTGCTGAACTATTGGCAGAGCAATCTGCTCCAGTATACCGGGCAGCACATTATCTTCAACATCCGGCAGCAGCTGTTTAACCATTTGTCGCGGATGTCCATGTCCTTTTTTGACCGGAATCCGGTGGGGCGTTTGGTGGTGCGGGTTACCCAGGATACAGAGTCGCTGAACCAGCTGTACTCCCAGGTGCTGGTCAATCTCGTCAAAGACGTGATTGTCATCGTCGGCATCCTGGCCATTATGCTCCAACTGTCTGTGAAGCTGTCGCTGATTGCCTTTGCGGTGCTGCCGTTTCTGGCGGTCATCACCTTCTACTACCGGAGGCTGGTCCGGGAGGCCCAACGGCAGAGCCGGCTGATTCTGTCCCGGCTGAATTCCTTCCTGGCCGAGAACCTCTCCGGCATCCGCATCACCCAGCTGTTTATCCGGGAGGACCGGCAGCGCGAACAGTTTGACGGTCTCAATACGGCTTATTACCGGGCGGGCATGAAGGGGACGGTGGTCAACTCTATTTTCCAGCCGGTGATTGGGTTCCTGGGCAATGTCTCCATCGCGCTTCTGCTCTGGTATGGCGGGGCCAAGGTGCTGGAGGGCGGCATTACCTTCGGTGTGGTATACGCCTTCACCCATTACATCCGGCAGTTCTTCCAGCCCCTGCAGAGTCTTGCGGAAAAGTATAATCAGATCCAGACGGCCATGGTTGGTGCGGAACGGATTGTGGATATGCTGAACGAGGAGCCGGCCATTGTGGACGCGAAGAAGCCGCAGCCGCTGCCCCCGGCAGTGCGCGGGGAAATCCGGTTCGAAAATGTGTGGTTCGCCTATACCGGCGAGGACTGGGTGCTGAAGGATGTGAGCTTCACCATTGCTCCAGGCCAGACGGTAGCTTTTGTGGGCGCCACCGGGGCGGGCAAAAGTTCGATTATCCAGCTGATCAACCGCTTCTACGACATCCAGAAGGGGTCAATCAATCTGGACGGTGTGGACATCCGGGAGATTCCTGTGGCGGATCTGCGCCGGACTATCAGCGTGGTGCAGCAGGATGTGTTCCTGTTCACGGGAGATATTGCCCATAATATCCGCCTGAATAATGAGAGCATTACCGACCGGCAGGTCCGGGAAGCGGCCGCCATGGTAAACATGGACGAGTGGATCTCCAGACTGCCCCAAGGGTATGGCACTATGTTGGGCGAAAGGGGGGTTACCCTCTCCCTGGGTGAGCGCCAGCTGCTGTCCTTCGCCAGGTCCATTGCTTTCCGTCCGCAGATTCTGATTCTGGACGAAGCGACCTCCAATATTGATACGGAGACGGAGCTGGCAGTGCAGGACGCGCTGTACACCATCTCCAAGGGCCGCACCACGCTCATCGTCGCCCACCGGCTTTCCACTATCCAGCATGCGGATCAGATTATCGTCATGCATAAGGGCAAGGTCCGGGAGAAGGGCAACCACTTCGAGCTGCTGGCGAAGCAGGGTTATTATTACCGCCTGTATGAGCTGCAGTACAAGGACAGAGGAGCCGAAGCGGCGGCTGCTGCTGCGGGAGAGCGGTAAACTGCAGCAGGAAGAGGCAAGAGCTTGCTGGGGATAGAAAGCTGCAACGTCGGAGAGCATGTGGGAAGCGTTGCACAACGTGGAACCAGAACATCATGGGCGTGAAGGCATCCTCCTTGGGGGGGATGCCTTTTTTGACGAGTCGCCAGCACGCCGAGCAGTCTATCGTTGTCACACTAACGTCGCCCCTCCGCCAGCATACTAGTCTTCCGCCAGCCCATATCGCCCACCGTCGGCTTTAACGGAACTATAAAGCGCTTAGGGAGCAAAATTTGGGGTGTGCGGAAATGTAACGGAACTTAGCGACTCTTAGAGGTCAAAATTGACTCAGTTGGCTCCGGTTTAGCTCTGTAAGAGCTTCTCAGTTCCGTTAAAATTCCGGAAAGCCTGTTTTTGCCGTTTAAGAGTCGCTGAGTTCCGTTACACCCTGCCATTAACCTGCAAAAGTGGATTGTTTCCAGCAAAATTCAGCCCACTGAAGGTTTGGAGCGAAAATAACTGCACTTTTAAGGATGGGAGAGTAAAATAGGGTCTGCAGCCAGAAATAACAGACATTACCGCATACGGAAAGGCGAACGTCATATGCTTGCCCAGCAACGGCATCAGGCGATTCTGGAGAAGCTTCAAAAATACAATATGAATATAAGGATGTGGATCTCCCATGTCACTCTCCCTAATCCTGGTGATAGGCTCCGGACTGGCACATGCGGTGTGGAATTTGCTCACCAAAAGCAGTACGGATAAGGCTGTTTATTTATGGTGTATTTTTATGCCCTCCACACTCCTTTTGCTGCCCCTCCTGGCAGGTGAGTTGAGCCGGGCAGTCCTGTCTCCCGCAGCACTGGGGATGCTTGCCGGTTCAGCCGCTTTGCAGGCCTTTTATGCCTGGCTGCTGTCGCATACCTACAGGAGGGGGGACCTGTCCCAGGTGTACCCGGTGATGCGGGGAACCCCCACCCTGCTGATTCCGCTGGCGGGGGTTTGTTTCATGGGAGAGCGCCTCACCCTGTGGGGATGGCTGGGGATTGCGCTGATGCTGGCAGGTTTTGCTGTGATGGGCAAAGGCAGCCGCCAACTTGGTGCAGCCAACGGAGCGGAGATCACCAGTGCCCCTCCCATTTGGACACAGCCTGTGGTTATGGCGTTGGGTGTGGGCTTGACCATCACCTGCTACACCCTGGTGGATAAATGGAATCTGCAGCATCTTTCGCCGCTTGCGCTTCTGGAGGTAACGAATATCGGCTTTGTCCTGGGGCTGACGCCTGCGGTAGTCCGGCAAGGCCGGCAGATGAAAGGAATTTTAACCTCCGGATGGAGCAGGATTCTTCCGGGAGCGATTCTCTCTCCGGGCTCCTATCTGCTGTTTCTCTTCGCTATCCGTGAAGCGCAAGTGGCCCCGCTGGCTCCTTTGCGGGAGACTGGCATTGTATTCGGCACGGTGCTGGGATTGGTTTTGTTGAAGGAGAGTTTTCCCGTCAGACGGCTGAGCGCCTCTGCCATTGTCCTTTCGGGAATCCTGTTGATTGCGTTTCTGGGCAGCTGAAGCTACCTTTTCAAACCCGCCCCATTTAGCTACAATGACTTTAGAAGAGTGTAGAACATACATACGTATTATCAGGACGCCCAAGGGTGTCCTTTTTTCCTCAAAGGAGACAAGGAGGCAACAAAGTGGCAACCAAAAAGAAGATTCCCGGGCCGTCGGCTCCGGCGCTTCCCTCAGTGCTCACCAAAGCGGATGAGAGCTTCCCTGAGCCGGAGGATGGGCAGCTGGTGGAAACGGCTGAATTTGCGGATATGGAGCTGAGGCACTGGCAGGCGCGGAAGGTAAGGTTTGACGGTGTCCTGTTCCGCAATGTCTCCTTCGGCGGAGCGGCCTTGCAAAATGCCGAGTTCCTGGATGTGGTGTTTGAAAACTGCGATTTATCCAATACGAACTTTCAGGAGGGGGCGCTTCACCGTGTGTCCTTCCGCAATTGCAAGCTGTTGGGCACCAATTTTACCGATTCGGTCTGGCGGGATGTGACGGCAGAGGAGTGCAATATGGGCTATGCTGTCCTCCGTTTTAATGACTGGAGGCATGTGCAGCTCAAGAACAGCTCCATGGCTCATGCGGACTGTTACCATTCCTCGTGGCAGCATACCCAGCTGGAGGGAATGAAGCTTGAACAGACGGTTCTGTCGGGAACCAGCCTTTCCGGCATTGATCTGAGCAACTGCGATTTCCTGTCTTTATCGGCTGAGCCGGAGGATCTGAGGGGCTGTGTGATTGATGCCTCCCAGGCAGGTTTGTTGGCTCCGCTCTTCGGCCTCATTATAAAGGAATAAGCAAAAAACGGGCCTTCCGGATATCCGGAAGCCCGTTATTTTTCTGATATGCTTACCGCGGCTGCGCCGGAGCCTGGGTTTGGCCGGGCTGAAGCGGATAATAGTAATTCAACGGCTCATCGAAGGTGATGTAATCCAGATTCACCATCAAGAGCAGGAAACGCATACCGGTTTGCGGGTCACTGATGATGATGTGGTCCCGGCCGGCGGCTTCCACTTTGCCTTTAAAGATCTTGGCATTCCATTCCCGGTTGTTTTCGTAGGTCATGTACAAGGTCGCTACTTTACCAAGATTCAGCCGCAGGATATTTTCAATGTAGGATTGCTCAAGCGGCAGTTGTCCGGGAACAAGGCTGCCCGGTGCGGCTGCTGTGGGTGCACCCGGGATTACGGAGCCGGAAGCGGGATACAATGGGGGAGTCGCTGCCGCTTGGGCCTGCATGGCACCCGGATACGGATAAGGGGCGGGCTTGCCGTAAGGATAGTTCATCATTGTACTTACAAACCTCCTTTAATGGATGAAAATGTGAATACCGTAAGCTACCTGTAAACCGCCGGGCAGTTCTCAGCTGTAGGGGAAAAGAAACAATGGGCTTTGTACCTGCCTGTGTTCGGCTGATTGTACCATTGGGCCGGACAGCCTCCGGAAGGCCGGAAAAACCATAGTGAATTGGAGGCCGGATGCTGCTGCTCCCCTCTGATCACCCGCTCGGCCAGCCGGATGTCCCGGTCACGGGCCTTTTGGTAAAAGTATCCCTTAACCGTTGCCTCAAACCCGCCCGGACGCTGGAAGACCATCTGCTGCAAATCCCGGATATTCTTGAAATCCAGGCAATTGGCCAGAACCCGGTTGACACCTACATTGCCCACCATCAGCATTCCCAGCTCGCCTTCGCCCTCGGCCTCAGCACGCATAAGTCTGGCCAGAAGCTTGGTCTGCTCCGAGTTTGTTTTGATAACTGCCATGCCGTCACTCCTTCCGCCGCAAAAAACCAGCCTCTTGTTCAATCTATGCAGATGCCCGGTCGGAACATTCATGGAGGACAAACCCGAAGCGGAGGAAACTTGAAAAAAAGAGCAGAATTGGCCCTATGCCTGGACAATTGCCTGGACTTGGTTGGTCCGTTTAGTTGTCAAAGGGTCGGAGCATTGCTATTATAATCATTATAATGAAAGACATAAGGGAGGAAGTTGCTTCGTGGAACAAGCTGCGATAGAGAAGCAAGACCGCTATGACTCCGCAACAGCAGAGGCTTCCACTGCCGGCGGTACTGCGGCGCGCAAGCTAAGCTGGCGGGATTTCGTACAAGTTACCAAACCCGGCATTCTGATGTCGAATTTGATTACCACCTTCGGGGGCTTCTGGATTGCATCCAAGCTGGAGGTGGACTGGCTGTTGATGCTGTGGACCTTAGTAGGCACGGCCTTGGTTATGGCAGCCGGATGTGTGCTGAATAATTATCTGGACCGGGACATGGATGCCAAGATGGAGCGCACCAAGGAGAGAGGGCTTCCGGCCGGTGTTTTGATGCCGAAGGTGGTTTTGGTATACGGCATCGTTTTGGCTGTGGCCGGGTTGAATATTTTGGGCTTTCTGGTGAATCCATTGACTGCCTGGTTGGGTTTTCTCGGGTTTTTCGTTTATGTGTGGGTGTATACCGCCTGGCTGAAGCGCACCTCCGTCTGGAGCACTGCCGTCGGCGCTATCTCCGGTGCGGTGCCTCCGGTTATCGGGTACACTGCTGTGATGGGCGTAATCGATGAAGGCGCATTGATCCTGTTCCTGATCCTGCTTCTCTGGCAGCCCCCCCACTTCTGGGCGTTGGGTATCCGCAGAAAAGAGGAATACCGCGCCGCCGGTTATCCGCTGCTGCCGGTAGTGAAGGGGAACCGCCGGACCAAAATCAGCATGATGCGGTATGTCATCCCGCTGGTGCCGGTTTCGCTTCTTCTTTATACGTACGATTATGTGGGGCTGATCTACCTGGTTTCTTCCCTGATCCTGGGATTGGGTTGGGTGGTGTTATGCGCCCGCGGCTTTAGAGCTAAGGACGATATTCAATGGTCCAAAGGAGTATTCGTCTATTCGATTAATTATTTGACCATTCTCTTCATCATTATGGTAATTGATACGGTAGCCAAATAAACGCGAATAAGGAGGGACCCGTTTAAGGGATTCCCTCCTTTATTTATGAAAAGACATGGACGGATCGAGTCCGTTTGGTGTATTTTTAATAGGAAATCCTCCCTTGCTTGAAGGCAGAAAGGTTGTTACTCCATGTTTTTGTGGCATATTTTATCGCATAACGTGATTCCCTTATGTTTGATGATCAGTCTCGGCGCGTTGATGGAACGTAAATTCAAGCTGGATATCCGCACCTTCTCAAAGCTGATTTTCTATCTCTTCACTCCTGTGATGCTGTTCAAAATGCTGTATGAATCCCGGTTGTCCGCAGGTATTCTTCTTCAAATTGTGGGCTTCATCATCTTCTTCCTTCTGGTGCTGTATGCCATCGTGGACGGTGTCGCCCGGCTCAGGGGGCTAAACGGCGGAATGCGGAGCGCTATGCGCAACAGCGTGCTTTTTTACAACAGCGCCAATTATGCCATTCCTTTGAACCAGCTGGTATTCGCGGGCAATCCCTTTACCATGTCCGTTCAATTGATCGTTATGGTGTTTCAGAGTGTGCTGCCGCATACCTATGGTGTCTACGCGGTAAATGCCCATAAAAGCAATACCAGAGAAATAATGAAAACCATTCTGGGCATGCCCGCCATCTATGTCATTCCTGTGGCCTTGGTCATGAACGGATTTCAGATTCCGGTGCCCAAGCCCATATATGAGCCCATTACCTATATCTCCAATGGTTATGTGGCCTTGTCTTTGCTGACATTGGGGGTTCAATTGGCTCAGATGCACTGGAGAATCGACCAGCTGTGGGATGTGCTGATTTCCAATGCCCTGCGGCTGATTGCCGGTCCGCTGATCGGCTTCGGCATTGTGATGGCTATGGGTTTGGAAGGGCTTCTGGCTCAGGCGCTGGTTCTGTCCTGTGCCGTACCTACCTCTCTGTCCAGTGTCCTGCTCTCCGTAGAATTCGACAATGAACCGGAATTTGCCGGACAGGCGGTTTTTGCTTCCACCGTATTCAGCATCATTACTGTCACCATCGTCATCTATTGCCTCCGTTTTATCCCTTAAAGGGGCTCCGCAGGCGGGTAAAGGATATAGTCCTCCAGCCCCGCCTTTTCTAATTGCTGGATCAGATATTCGTCCGGGGTGCCTTCCACTCCGGCGTACCCCCTCCGTGTATAAATCTGTACCGCATCGGGGAACTCCTCATTGACCAGCCAGCGGATTTTTTTGCCGGAGCTGTCGTTATCCGCGAAGATGTAAACCTCCCGGTCTGCGGCGCGCTTGCACAGCTCGGCCAGCTTGTGGGAGCTGGGCGTTCCGAAGGTGCACAGAATCAGCACCTCGTCGTTCAAAAGCCGTCTGAGACGGCTCTTGTCATTTTTTCCTTCTACAATTATAACGGGTGCCATAGCAGCTTCTCCTGTCTGCAGTAGTCATGTATACTCCGTCCACTCAGTATACCCGGGTAGGGTCATCTTACCATCCGAGCAGGTTTTTGTCGCGGGAACCGGACTTAGGTTCAGAGGTGGTGGACATGCTAAACGGGGAGTGCCAACTGCAGCATGAGGATGCAGTTTTTAGTATGTAAGATCAAGAATCTATAAGTTTTAACGAATTAGTCAACAAAAATCAACGAAAATTTATAATTATATGATAAGATTATTGGCGAGGTGAAGGAAATGACGAACATAACAAACGAAACGAATACACGAAACTGGACTATGCCGGAAATCGAACTTCCGAATATACCGTCCAACAGCTTTACCATTACGGATTTTGGTGCGGTTGGAGACGGAGTAACTGACAACACCGAGGCTTTCCGCAAAGCCATTGCCGCTTGTACGGAAGCGGGCGGTGGTAAGGTGATTATCCCTGCAGGCTTGTGGCTGACTGGCCCCATCATTTTGGCAAGCCGTTTGGAGCTTCATGCACAGGCTGGAGCAACCATTATGTTCAGCACCAACTTTGACGACTATCCGCTGATTCTCTCCACATACGAGGGCTGGGAAACCGTGCGCTGCACCTCGCCTTTGGACGGGGAAGGGCTGGAGGATATCGCGATTACCGGACCGGGCGTATTCGACGGCGGCGGTGACGCATGGCGTTATGTGAAGAAGTGGAAGCTTACTGAGCTTCAATGGAACAAGCTGACCAAAACCGGTGTGGTGGACGGTGACAGCTGGTGGCCGACTGAGCAAGGGTTGAACGGAGCGAAGCTGGTTGACCGCCTGATCAGCGAAGGCGTGAAGGACCCCAAGGCTTTCGAACCGGCCAGAGACTATCTGCGCCCGAATCTGCTCAGCCTGCGCCGCTGCAAACGCCTTTTGCTGGACGGACCTACCTTCCAGAATTCTCCGGCCTGGAACGTGCATCCTTGGGCGTCCCAGCATGTTACACTGCGCAATCTGACGATCCGCAACCCGTGGTACGGCCAAAACGGCGACGGCTTGGATCTGGAATCCTGCCGCTACGCCTTGGTTGAAAACTGTACCTTTGACGTAGGGGACGACGCCATCTGCATGAAGTCCGGCAAGGACAAGGAAGGCCGGGAAAGAGGCATCCCCAGCGAATATATCATTATCCGCAACTGTATCGTTTATCATGGCCACGGCGGCTTCGTAGTCGGCAGCGAAATGTCCGGCGGCGTACGCTGCGTGGAGGTTTCCGACTGTACGTTTATGGGCACCGACATCGGCATCCGCTTCAAGACGGCCCGCGGCCGCGGCGGTGTGGTAGAGGATATCCTGATGAAGAACATCCGGATGATTAATATCGACGGCGAAGCCATCTCCTTCTCCATGTTCTATGAAGGCAAGGAAGGCTCCGGCACCCTGTCCGAGGACAAACATCCGATTACCGATGAAACTCCGGTCTTCCGCAATCTGCATATGGAAGACATCGTCTGCACCGGCGCAGAAGTAGCGTTCCTGATCAAGGGCCTGGTGGAAGTGCCGATGGAGGGTCTTACTCTGACCCGCTACAAGGCGATTGCCGACAGAGGCGTGGAATGCACCAATGCAACCAACCTGGCTCTGACTGACGTGGACATCCAGGTCAAGGAAGGCCCGATGGTTAAGCTGCACCAATGTAACGATGTCCGCATTACCCGTATGAGCGGCTGTGGCTCCGAGTCGGATGACCGCTTCCTGGTCGCCACCGGCAACCGTTCGGACAGCATTGTCCTGGATGGCCTGGCAACCTGCGACTCCCACAGAAAGATCGAAGCGCTGAACGGCGCTGAAGGTAAGGTTCAAGTGAAGTAATTTCTATGGATAAAAAGGCTCCGGTGTCTCCCGAAGAGGGAATGCCGGGGCTTTTTGTTTTTCGGAAAAAGACAAGCAGGAGTTTTCTTCCTATATGTCGAAATATCCTGTCATAAAATACATCATAAGGTGACGACAATATTATGACTGCGATTATTTATCTGCTTTTGGGAACCGTGGATATTTTTCTTTTAATGACGCTGATTTTCAAGGTGTTCCGGTGGCCGCTGCGGCAGTATGCCTGGGAGACCTTGATTATTGCGTTTTTGTGTTCGCTTGAATCCTATCTGTCGAGGATTGTATTTGGGGTGCCCGAGGTGGACCTGATCCTGCAAAACATTATTATTTTGGTATTGATGAGGGTTTTGCTGAAGGTCAATCTTTATTATGCCCTGACGTTATCGGTGATCGGCTCGTTCCTCTATTCCGAGATCGCTTACATCACCTATAACCTGTTTGCCCTGTTCCACATTCAGCTTGATTTCTCCACCCCTACGTCTGCAGGCGTATATTTTATGCAAATTTCCGTTCAAGTACTTGCTGCCCTGGCAGCTTTCCTGTTGTACAAGTTCAACTTCGGCTTCTCCTTTGTTTCCGTTCCGCCCCACGACAGCAAAAGACGATTCACTCCGAAGGAGAAAACGAATCTGATCATCAGCTGCGTCGCAGTAGTATGCATCTTTTTTACCGTCTATGTGGCCATTAATTATGGAACATTTGGAATCAATGCCATCATGGTGATTGAATTTATCGCCTTGCTGTTTTTGTTGTATATTGCCCGGAAGCAGGATGCCATATGACCGATCCCATCGATTATGTAGCCTTCAAAACTGCGGGTTGGATTAAACGGTCCAACCCGGAGGAGACGGATGACCTGGAGAGGATGAGTCCCACCATCAGCATCCTGCTTAACAATTTGCTGACAACCGGCTTTATCCTGCTGCTCGGCCATATGACGGATTCCTTATTTTCTACCGCGGTGATGCTGGCTACATTCGCACTTTGCAGAATCATGCTCAAGGGCTATCATCTGAAATCCATGACCTTATGCACCCTTGTCACGTCCCTGTTTGTCTTCGCAGTTTCCGCCATTCCCATAAGCCCCCTGTGGATGCTTGTCCTCACTCCGCTTTGCATTCTTGTTTTATTCTTCCGTTCCAGTGCATCCATCCCGGTGAAAATGGTATTCGGAATGATGATGACACTTAACATGATCCTGCTTTATCCTCCCCTTTTTTTGGGTTTTGCGGCGCAATGCCTGACATTAATTCCACAGAGGAAGTGAAGGTGCATGAAAAGAACTGTAGCCAAATATGCATCCTTGGTGCTGAGTGTGTTAGCGTCCTTTTTTACGATTACGGAAAAATATCCTCTTGGTGACAAACCCATACCTCCGAAGGCAGGAAAGAAATAACCGCTTATGTTCGATTTAAATATTCCCTGCACAACGCTGACACACATGGACGCTGTTATTTCCTTGAACAAGGTGCTATACATTTCTCTGGCCTATCAGAAGAAGGTTCCGAAAATTATTGTGCAAACCGCTGAAGATGAATATATCTCAAAAATTACGGGTTCGCTGGAATCCCTGGAAATCCTGTTTGCCCAATTCGGTTTTATCCGCGTGGACAGCGGCGTTATGGTTAACATCCGTCATTTTAGTCACTTTGAAAAGGATGGGTACAGCCAACTATTTTGTTTTGCTGGCTCCACCAAAAAGGTTGTCTGCTCCCGGGCAGGATATGCAAAGGTTAAAAACGCAATCGAAAACACCATCTGAAATGGCCCAGTGCACATTTTAGGTGGTGTTTATCATATGTTGATAAAATTGTCAATAACAGAATTCCATATCGAATTCTGTTATATCGAGGATTCCAAAATTTATGATATAGTTATTGCGAAAGTATGCAAAATAGTTGCATTGGATTGCATAATAGTGCAAAGAGAGGAGAGTTTGTGATGCATAGCGTCGTGATAATTGATGATCACCCGCTTATGGCGCACGCCACAAAAGAGCTGCTGGAGCAGGAGCTGGATGTGAAGGTGGATGCTTTAGCCCGAAACGGAGAACAGGGTCTGGAGATCATTGCTGCATCACAACCGGATCTGATTTTGATGGACTATAAGCTTCCCGATATGACGGGAAGAGATGTGGCGGAGCGGGTATCCACGTGCTGGCCTTCAGTGAAAGTGGTGATCTTCAGCTCCATTGATGTGTCTTCCATGGTTCCCCAATTGCTTATGGCGAAGGTTGATGGAATCCTGTCCAAGGAAAATTCCCAGCATACCATCGTTCATGCCGTATCCAGCGTGCTTGACGGCTTCGCCGTAATTCCCCGGGCCTCCGATTGGCAGGCCGGTTTGCTGGGGACGGAGGAGGTGGTGGACCTGGAGCTGAACGATAATGAAGTGGCACTGATGCGATACATTCTAAACGGATATACCATTGAGCAAATCGCAGAGCAGATCCATATGAGCAAACGCTCCGTGGACAACTGGATCCGCAAAATGTATGAAAAAATGGGCGTCAAGGGGCGGCCCCAGGCGCTGGAGGTTTACCTGAAAAGCAAATATTATATGAAGCAATGAAACGGCCGTTTCCTCCGAAGCCTCCACGCACGCACCGGTAACCCCACTTCGGTCAGGCGCGAGAGCCCCCGGCTGCTCACGCCTGCCACTTCTGTTGCAGCCTTTATCCGTTCAGCTTCTTTTTGTTCTGGGAGGCGATGGTGACCAAAGCGACATAAATGGGCTGCAGGTTAAACTTCTTGCCGAATTCGAATTTGTAAGCGGCGGTTTTGGCGTCATTGGCTTTGTAATAGGGCGATGTGATGTAATGGATGGTCAGCTCGCTGTCGTCAAATCCCGTTCCCGCCGTTTCCATGGTCACTTCGAAGATGGAGTCCAGCTCAATGGAAGCCACCCGGGTTTTTTTGCCGGTAACGCCTTGATGGTCGACCAGAATAATCCGTTCATCCGTCATGAGAAACGAGTCTCTGACCAGCTTAAAGCCTGTCCGAATCTGTTCGCTTTCCATCAGATACATGCCGTATTGTTTCTTCAGATCTTCAATCGAAACCTCTGAGAAATTCCCCAATAATCCGCCTAATAGTCCTGCCATTCGAATCACTCCGGTTTTGTCGTATTCACCTTTATATTCGACAAATAGGGAATGTTTTCCTGCCCCATAAAAGACAGCTATATGATATTCAACCCCAGCAGCTTGGCGAAGGCGGGGGCTTGATCGGCGGCAATCATGCAACCCTCCAGATCCTCCAGATTGACGGTCAGCGAATGAAATTGGCATTGGCTTAGGTCGATCCCCTTAAGCCTTGTCCCTGCCAGAACAATCTGGTTAATATTGCATTGAATAAGAAAAAAATGATGTAAAGCGGCAGCATAGAAGTCCGAGCCAATCAATGAGCAGTCCTCAAACCGGACATGCTTGAATTTTGCATAGCGGAAATTAGTGTAATCTCCTATACAGTCTGTTAATTCCACGTTTTGCAAGATGCTGCTAGAGAAATCGGCACCGATTATCTTACATTTCCTGAATTCCGTCCGATGGACAAGGGAACCCGAAAAATTTACATTAGAAAAGTTGCAGTTCTCGAAGATGATATCTGTGAATTCGGCTTGTTCCAAGGCGGAGTTGGTGACTGTCACATTTCGAAACACCATCCGGTCAAAGGAACGTTTGTCGGCTTCCAGATTTTCTATGGTTCTATTTTCAATGAGGCGGTCGTGAAGCTCATCCTCTAGCTCCAAAAACGGTATCAGTTCATCCGATAATGCCTCCACATGAATTCGTGGATGTTCGATTTTCCCTCTCATTGTTTCCTCCTGAATAATAGATGCGTTCTCGGGCCAGACACTATCAACCTATCACAACATTCAGAGGGGAACAATAGGCAAACAGCTATGTACCGAACTCCCAAACCCGGCGGTACTCCTCCAGAAGCTGCATATACCATCCGGGCATAACTACCCATTCCTCATTATCCTCCTTGGTGCCCTTCAACGCATACTGCCCATTCTCCGTCCAGGAGATGCTATGCCGGATGAACAGGGAGCGGGTAGGGAAATCCACATCGGTCCACTCCAGCGCCAATAATTCGCCTCTTCTGAAGCCTCCCATCATCGCCGCGAGAAAATACAGGGTCCACAGCATCGGGAGCCGGAAAAGGGCCTCTATGGCGTTTACAGCCTCTTCGTAGCTGTAGACGTTGTTCTTCTTCTTGTTCTTCGGAAGCTTGAGCGGGCTAATAGTGGCCGTAGGGTTGTCCTCGATCAGCTTCAGCTCCTGACAAGCGAAGATCATCATGGCCGTGAACACCTTGTAGATGAACAGCTGCGTGCTCGCCGCAAGAACATCTTCACTGCCATCCTTGCGGGCTTTCGGAGAGAGTACATGAATCGGCATGATCTCATCCAGGTACATCCGCTCGAAGAAGGGGAGCACATGACTGTCAGCCGGTCGTCTATGTAGATTATGTAAGTCCGGGGGGATACTGGTTCTTGGCATGCTGGTTTCGCCATATTTCTGCATAATCGGCGAAGGCAATCTTCTCCTGCTTTACCGGCACGCCTGCCTGCAGCTCCAATTGAAACTTGGCCAGCTCCAGTTCCAGATGCTCCCTCAGCGCTTAGGGGCCCGCAACAAAGCAGGGTCCTCTACCTTAACGGATTTCCGTGTCCGTATCCGTTCCCCCAGCGCATCCACCCCCAATTCAAGGATAAGCCTCCAGGTATTCCTCGTTTCTCAATGCTGGACAAGCCTAATACCTCCTTTATAGCTTAGGTGTCTTCATCAGCGGGTGCCCGTCCAGTTGACGCGCTTGCCCTTCTGGGCGGATTGCCACGACAGCTTCCCCAGCAGCTTCAGGGTATAGGAGGAATAGGGAATAATCCGGGGCTCCGGGTAGCGCGGCACAGAGTGGAAGATAGCCTGTTCCTCCT
Organism: Bacillota bacterium; assembly: GCA_023393235.1. Taxonomy (GTDB): domain Bacteria; phylum Bacillota; class Bacilli; order Paenibacillales; family NBRC-103111; genus Paenibacillus_AR. The sequence continues at coordinate 66,931 of JAEWMH010000020.1, forward strand.
GAGCCTTGCGGATTCTGGCGCGATCTGCTCCAGACGTCGTTGAACAAGCCCGGGGGGCAGCCTGAATTCATAAGCAAGCAGAGGGACGGCATGAGAGCTGTGAAGCACATCTTCATAGTGGATGATCAGATAGAAGGATAGGGCGGCGTAGAGCTGGAAGAGGCCTGCCTGAATCTCCTGCAGGTCGTGGAAGGCATGGGGCATTCGCTGTTGATTGCCGACATGCTTAAGGGGGTGGCAAAGCTCATGGAAGAAGACTTCCCGTGCGTGTTCTTCATCGAGGTGCTCGCTTAAGAAGATAACCCGAAAGTCATCATCCCAGCGGGCGTGAGAATGTCCACTCCATCTTACCAATTCTACGTGAAAAATGCTAGCCACATGCTGCAAGTCCAGCGCAGAAGCGGAATGGATACCGTGTTACTGGTAGTTGCGGTTAATCCATTGTTCAAGCTCGGAGAGCTTGTAATGACATAAGTTCATCTTGATGCACCTCCTGGATGGAGTTTATTATAGCAAAACAAGAACATATGTTCTATATACTTTTAAAGAAAAAACGCCGTTACTGGCGCCTTTTACTTCTAGGGGGGAGATTTGTGTCTTCGTACACTATCGGGGGATCATCGGCCTTAATTATTTTTTTTTCGAATTCATCAATTTCTCTTTTCTCCAAATTGTATAGAAACAATTTAGTTGATTTTGCTTCTGATCTATTATCACCTAATACAATGTTTTTGGCATCTAGGGCGTGCAAAACATAAAGTGGTCCATGTTTCTTTTCATTTAAAAGTATTGAAGAGAAGCTTGGGTCTCCAAGCTCAAAAAAATTAATTATAAAAGTACCGAAAAACATGAAAATCAGGAATGATGCAAGGAGAAACATTCCAATATCGCCAAAAAGTGCTCCATATGAATCTGTTTTGTCTCTAGTATCAAAATAATAAAAAAGACCTACCATATAACAGAGGTAGAACCCGACCAAGCTTGCATTTGTAATCGACTTATAGATTGAGTTTGCCAATTTAGTCGGCTTAATATGAAATAACTTTTTCTGAATGAGTTTCACAATAATACTAACAAATATCACCATGACAACAAGAAGGAAATAAAAGAGAGAAGCTGTGAACAGAAAATCTAGCACGAGTGGTAAACTGTTGTAATCAAAAAAATCAGATACAAACCATGCCCAAGTAAAACACATTATATTAAATGTGAGGAAAACATAGAAGAAACTATATATGCCGTGTAATATCTGTTGATCTTTAGTCATGAAGCATTTATCAAGCTGAGATTTAGAGTAAACTTTTATTACGTGGAGCAACAGTAAATAAAGAAAAACAGACCCTCCAATTGCAGCCATTGTAGCTACTGAAGTATAGTCTTTTGTTTTAGATACTTCAGTTATGAATTTAAGAAAATCAGTTAAGAATCCCATATTATGATTATTAAAATCCTCCTAGCTCTGTTCTAAATAAATTGATGAATAGGATAATTATACCAGACTATAATTGGATAGATACAGCTATTTTGTCGTAATAGGTGTATTTAAATATAGGTGATTCTCCTATATTGTCGAATATGATATGATGGAATTAAATTGTTATTTCAGGAACTTATTTGGCAACTAGTGGGGGAGAAGCATGGCTAATACAACAAGAAAAGCAAAAGCGGATATAGATTTTGAAAGGGATTTATTCGAGGCAGCTAACAGCATGAGGGCTACTGGTTAGCTGATTTCGTGGCTTTGTTGATGGGGCCGGATGAGGATGTGTTCCTGAACACACAAGCGAAGTTAGAAAAGGCGTATCAACTGGTGAAGCATCTGCCCATATTCAACCTCATGCCAATAGCTATTGATCTCTTCGCTAAGGCGGGGCTAGAGAAGCCGGATATCTCCATTCTGGATGAGGCATTCCTTGCGGACTTCGAGAAGAAGCCGCATGTTGACCTGAGATTAAAGCTCCTGCAGAAGCTGCTAGAAGAGGAAATATTCTATCTGGTCCGGTTGAAGAATCCGAACGGCAAAGCGCTAAGCCAGCTCTTGCAAGACACCATAATGGCTTATCATAACCGGGTCATTACCGCGGCGGAAGTGGCGCGTGTGATGGTTGAGGCGAAAAAGAAATTACAGGAAGAGCAGATGAAGAAAGAACAGCTCGGTCTGAGCGATGAGGAGATGGTGTTTACTATATCGTGGAGAACATGGGGAATTCGGCTTTCACGAATGTCTTTGTGGCTGGACTCATCAGGAAGGTCGTTACAGCTATGAAGAGAGAATTCCAGATCGATTGGACCAACCCTCATCGTCAGGACATCCTAGCTAAGGTCACGCTGGCTATCAAGATGATATTGATGAGGGAAAAGGTAACAGGGGAGCAGATGAAGTTCCTGACGAATGCCATTGTTGAGAAGGCAAAGGAAAAGTATAAGGATTGGCCGTTGGATGCTTAATTAGAAAAACTAGGAGCTTATAATCATGAAGAAGCTTTTATTAATCATTTTTTCAATGTTTATTATTCTTACTTTATTATCTACTTCTAAGGTTAATGCTGATGAACCCCCAGTCCCCAGTCAAGAATCAACCGTTAACATTAATGAAGAATTGTTGGAGAAGTACATTAATTCACTTGAAAAAGATCATGTTGATAAGAAGGACTTATATGAAGCGTTGATACAGACTAAGAATGATAAAATAGCTCTTCTTCAGGGTAATATTTCAGTAATCCTAACCTGGGGAGGTATTATTCTAGCAATAGCAGGAATAGCTTTTACTATTTTTGCGTTTTGGTTAAACAGGTTATTCAGTAATAAAGTAGATGAAATTAACAAAAAGATAGACACAATTCAAAAAATTTCCGGGGAAATAGAAAATAGTCTTCAATCATCCAATGAACTTAATAATTCTATCTCAGAACAAGTCGAGAGTATTAATGATTTTTATCCTACTACTAATGATATTAAAACATCAATTGGAGCTATTGATTTTGAACTAAAATTTTTGAAAGCAAAAATGAATTTTGAATTATTATTACTAAAGTTTAAAAATACATTGGAGGAAATAAAATACTTTGAGGATAAAATAGATCAAATGGAAATTTCTGAAGAAGGAAAAGATTTGTTGATCGAAGAAGAGTATCAAACATTCATTAAAAGAAATTTGAAAGAAAGTAAAGAAGATTTTGATAAATGGAGTAAAGAAAGCATTACTGAAATCTCCATGTTTAAATTAGATGAAGATGAGGATGAGGCTAGTATTTATTTCGAACTTGATTGTGATCATAATGATGCTCTATACAGATTACAAAAATTAAAGAATATATATAACATGCTACTATCTTAAAAAATGAAAATGAGCGAGGGAGTAATGAAAATGAAAGAGAAAGGGGTTGTCCAATCAGCCATAAAATAAAGAAGTTAGGCGAGAAATAGTAATGTTTTCCGCCCAACTTTTTTGTGCATTATCTTCTTGGCTTGTAAGCAAATATATTAACTGTACCTTTTCCTTTAAACTTAGTAGTTTGAAATACGTCTTTTAATTCTTGTTCTAGTAGCTCGGGTAATTTTGTAACTCCGAAAGTTCTAACATCAAAATCCGGCTTAATCCTTTTTATGAAAGTTCCAGCTGCGCTAACATTACACCACCCATCTGCATCTTCATAATTTTCATGAGCTTTTATAAGAAGTGCAGTTATTTCATTTAGAGGTTCTTTATGATTTTCCACTAATTTAGCTGGTTTTTCTTCTACCTTTTCGTTGTTCGTCTCTCCTAAATTCTCTGTGAGTATAAAATCATCACAAGCATTTCTAAAGGATTTGGGTGTTTTATCCTCACCGACTCCAATGACAAATATTTCTGACTCCTTAAGCCTCGTTGCAAGCCTTGTGAAATCACTATCACTTGAAATAATGACAAATGCATCATATTTATCAGTATAGAGAAGATCCATAGCATCAATGATCATTGCTGAGTCGGTCGCATTTTTTCCTGTTGTATAGGCAAATTGTTGTACTGGAAGAATAGCCAATTCATTTAAATCACTTTTCCAATTTTTAAGGGTTTCATTTGACCAATCTCCATATGCTCTCTTTGTAATAATATGACCGTGAGTTGATACTTCCTGAAGAATAAACTTTAAATTCTTCCTCTGTGCATTATCAGCGTCAATAAGCACAGCTATTTTCTTAAGATCGTTAATATCCCGCATGTAATCCCCCGATTTCTTATCATAAGATTGATGTTTATTTGAAATACTGACCCATATATTACAAATTCTAGCTTGATGTTTTTAATAGTCAAGGTTTTTTATTTCTAGTTTCGGATGTCTCAGTGAATACGGTTTAAAAGAACAGGTTGCCTTCTTAGAATTCACAAAAAATGCTGGAACTTGTCATATCTCTCTCAATATTAGGAAGGTATTCCCAATAGAACAGAGAATAGCTAAGTAACAGTGATTCGTTTGGGGTGAAGTTAAAAATGATTGAACAACATATAAAAGAAGGATTAAGCCGTGCTTATACGCTAGCAGTTGCGCATAAGGCTGGGTTCAACTGCTCAAAGCCAGAATATGATTATGGAATTGACGGAACAATAAAAGATATTCAAATTATTAGACCTGGTAGATACCTAGATTGTGGGTTTGGCATTGACTATCAATTAAAAAGTACTGTTAATGTAGAACTTGAAGAAGAATACATAAAATATGACCTAGAAGCTAAGACATACAATGATTTAATACTTGAAGACGTCGGTACTCCTAGAATCCTAATACTTTTTGTGTTACCTAACGAGCAGAATCAGTGGTTAAACATTTCTTCAGATCAAACGGTATTGAAAAATTGCGCTTGGTGGTATTCTTTAAAAGGAATGCCACCTACAAAAAATGATAATACTATTAGAATACGTATTCCCTCCAAGCAAATCTTGAATGAACATGCTTTAACAGAATTGATGAATAAAGTAAGAAAAGGTGAAGAATTATGCAATCTAGCATAATTGAATTAAATAAGGTTATTAGATATCTGTTGCAAAATGGGTGGCAACATAATAAAGAATTTCAAAATAAGAAACTTTATGTGTTCTATAAGTTTTTTAATGATGATAGGAAAACGGATCGCAATACAACAATTGTGCTACCTGCCAAGGAGACTTACGCTGATTATGAAAGTAGACTTAATGATGCTTTAGAAGCACTAAGCATTCTTGAAAATCGGGATATCAGTGAAATAGTAAATGATGTAATTACTCCTAATAGAGATAAGTTAGAAATGCGAATCGTTTCCAAATTTTCAGAGGATGGCACTATTCCTCTAAGCTATGCATCTAAACTTATCCAAGGTTTGAGAAATCTAATAGTTTCTGCAGCTTATACGGAAGAAAATCCACGACCTTTTTTTAGAAAACCCTCGTTTAGGGCTAGAAAATATGGTGAATCTTTCAAACTGGGACAAACGAAGATAGGAAGCTATGTTGTTAATATTGAATCAAATTCATTAGAAAACGAAGATATGGAGATTTATATTGGTGAATCCGCCCTCACAGCAGCGCCATTCTCCAGGAGAATTATTCAAAGAATACATCAATCAATGATACAGGTTAAAAAATTTAATCAACCAAATTATCAATTAGAAAATTATTTGAAGGATGGCTATCTTGTAGGTTTAAATGCAAACATCTGTGAGTCACTCCTAGCGCTTTATAATGAAGATGAATCAATAAAACTTGAAACCAAGATTAAATACTCTATGTATTTCCCTCCGCAGATACAAGATCTACCAGATTGTATATCATTAAACAAAGAGGACTACCACATTATTAAAATGATTGCAGAAGCATTTAGAGAACAAGAGCAAGAAATAATGAGTATTGAAGGCAAAATTTCAAAGCTCAGTACAAGGGAGGATCTGGAGAGTTCAGCCTATGGGGTAATAACAATTGATTACATGGAAGATAATTCAAAAAGAAGTGTGCGTGTAGAACTCGACGAAGACCAATATAAAATAGCTTGTGATGCCCACAAAATGGGGAAAAACATTCAGGTTGTAGGCGTATTAGATTTTAGTAAAAAATCTTGGGAAATCGTTGACTTGCAAAAGTTCAATATTCTTTGACAAGTACCTGGAAACAGGTGCTTTTTTGTCTAAACACAATTGTTTCATCTAACGTTTTCGCATTCATGACGTCCAATCCCCTTAAGTGACCCATGATCTGGGCAGCCCAGTATCGGAACGGCCTGGCGACCGAGGGACAACTTGTTGTCCGATGCGAGAATGCATTGTTATATGAAGTCTCCACCATCCTTGAAAAACCATCCAAATAATTTATCGTTTACTTCATTTATTAAAAATCTTTCTTAATTCTAGATCATGTGTTTTGTTTAGCTCTACCCATATACTTCCTATAAATTGATCTTGGTCAAACCATAAAAACAGATCGATGTCATCCAACTTATCCGCTATTCGACCAACTCTATGTATTCTCCAATAACCACCATTTTCTAGCTTTGCTTTACCAGTTAAAGCAATGAACAAATCAGGTAATCCTTTAGAATCATCAAAATTTGTTATTGAAATAACATTAGGATAATCCCTGTTGGGATTGACATATTTAAATTGCTTAATCGCTTTATTAATACGGGAAGCTATATTGTCATACGTGTTATCCTTATCAAGTTCGTAATCATGAGATTCTTGTAAACTATCACAATATCTTTCCAATTCTTCTGGAGTCATGTATTCTGTCTCAACTTGCTCGATTGTTTTCTCTTCACAATAAAATAAGACTTGTCCATTAAGGGAAACTTCAAAATCCGGGGTTCTTTTATCTGTCTCTTTAATCTTATTTACCTGAAGTCCTAGATTTTCAAGAAACGACTTAGTAATATCTTGACCTAACTTTGCCATTAAGGTACACTCCTTAGTTCTTTGTGGAGATTTCATATAACGTTGTTGTATTCACGAACCCGAGAGGCTTAAGGCGCGTCAGCGCCGGGTCGAAGACTTAGCCTCGCAGGGTTGTGCGCACAGCCGGTTCAGGCCAACTGCCGAACCGCTTCCAGCACCAAGGGCCTTCAGGCCCGCCGCGTGAATACGGTGTTATGTGCTGTTCCCTACATCTTTGTATTACTCACAAATCCTGTACTTGATCTTGAATAATGGACCTGGTCCCACTACGCTCTTGATCTCCAGTTACGTTCTTGATCTTCAACTACGTTCTTGATCTTCATCTACGCTCCTGATCTTCAACTGCGCTTTTGATCTTCATCTACGTTCTTGATCTTCAACTTCGCTCTTGATCTTCAACTGCGCTTTTATCTTCATCTACGTTCTTGATCTTTAACTACGTTCTTGATCTTCAACTACGTTCTTGATCTTCAACTACGTTCTTAATCTTCATCTACGTTCTTAATCTTCAACATTTTCTTTCTCGATCTTGAACTTAACTAAGCTCTTGATCTAGGGAATTGCACATAACTAGTATATTTGCGAACCAAGATTAAGAATATTATACCATGACAGAAGTCCCATGATATAGAATAAAATGGAATAATAATACACGAAAAAAGACACCTCAATAACGGTGTCTTTTTAGACTTCTTTGTCTTGGCCGTCTGTTTTGCCTAAAACAAACGAAACATTTTCCAGCGTTTCTCCGAATGCGCGGCTCTTGTCCACCCAGGAGAGTTATGTGGTAGACCCGCCGCGTGGATACTGTGTTAGCTGAAGTGATATTCTACTTTGAATTACGACAAGCCTTAACCTTTAAAACCTTTCGAACATTTTTGTCTACCGAAGTAACCGATTCTGCAAATAGAGGAACAAAGGTATCCTCTAGGTCGCCTAATACCAATATCCGTGTCTTTCCTAATCTATCAGCGCCTTTTGCGGTTTTTTGTACGTAGCGTTTATTAATTATGCATCTATTATGTACAGAGATATTACGAGTCTCAATTGCATCGATAATGGTTTTAACCTTTGGCTTTTCAATTAATTCAATTCCAAATTTATCGGAGAAAAATGAATTTAAATCTTCGAAAGATTTGTAGGAAAGTGAGTCAACCTTCTTTTCTGATAAAGTTCTTATTAGCTCGGGTATAGAATCATGACTTAAAACAGTATCCCAATCTATTTTCTCATTTGACTTTAGAGTTTCTGGTCGTTGTGTAAAAATTTCAAAAAGTATTGAGGATAAGTATGCTAGATAATTCTCTACATGACGAACTAAAATAATCTCCAAAAAGAACTGTCTGTGCTTAGATAACATTTCAACTGGTGAAATTCTTGCGTTCCATTTCTTCTTCATTTCGATTTTTTCATCATCACTAGCAAATTCAAAGAGTGCATTATGTGCAGTAGTTTGAACATTCTCAGAGTATCCGACTAAATTCACAACAAATTCTAAGAACGAATTTATTTTATTCCATGAGTTGAAAAAATCGTGATATGCTAGAGTTCCAATTTTTGGCCTTTTTACACTTTTCATCTTGACCCCACCTTCATATATTCTCTTAGTGTCATTTCAGCTAACGTTGTTGAATTCACGCTCCCTCACTGGCTTAAGGGCGCCAGCCCTGGATCCGACGGACTAGCCAGCGCAGGATTGTCTGCCTGATACAATTCTTCGAAATGCCTCGGGCAGATCAAGACACCGTAAAGTGCCGCGGCGTGAATATGGTGTTATGCGTAGTTACTGCCTTCTTTGAAATCCTAGAGAGTTATATCTTTCTTTAATCTGATTCTGTATTTTTTGGGATGTTTCTTGACTTTCTTTCATGAACTCATATAATCTTTCACAATTCTTCCAATGCTCTTGCCACAATCCAATATCAACGAGTTCTTCAAGGTTTATTGGTTTCACATCCTTCCATTTTTCAAATTGTTCTAGTTTCTTTATTCTTTCTTCAAGTTTTAATATTTTTCTTGCCTTTGGTGATAGCTTTGCATTGCTTAATATCCATATTCTCCAGTCTTTATTTCCTTTGGATTGATTACACTTTCCACAAGATGGAACAAGGTTATAAATATCCGAAATATACCCCGTTGGTTTTTTATTCTTTACTAGTGGTCTAAAATGATCCCATTCTGTTGCCTTATCATTACAATATGCACATCTTAAATCATTAGGATTAAGCCCCAAGATGTTTAGACATTCCCTTACTTCATCTTCTGTCGGAGGAATACAAGGAATAATGCCATTTACAAATGAATTAGTTATGCTCGATGTTCTACCCATGATATTTACGGGTTTTGGCATTTGAAATATTGATAAATAATTCATATCTGATTTCTCCTATCACTGGCAGTAATTGCGCATAATGTTGTTGTATTCACGAACCCTCACTGGCTTAAGGCGCGTAAACGCCGGGTCCGACGGACTTACCCAGTGCAGGGTTGTCTGCTGACTCCGCTTTTTGCAGACCAAGGACTGCGAGGGACCTCTGCGTGAATACAGTGTTATCAGAAGTTGACTGCTTCATTGAATCGCATTTGCTATTCTTTGCTCTAGAATCTTTTGAATAGCTGTATCCATTTGTTCCTTTGTAACTATCAATAAATTGGACGTATCAAATGTGTTCTTCTCAGCACGACGAAGGTAATGAAGATATCGAACTAATTTAATGAAAGCTCTTAACTTCTCAGCAGACCAAGGAATTACTATTCCAAATCTTCCCAAGGCAGATGCATTAATTGCGCCACCCATTAGATGTTTCCTACTTACTAAATGCTCAATCTCTATAGCTGATTCATATGTCGGATATCTTCGAACCTTGCTGGACGAACAAATCCATCACTGTAATTCTCAAGATTGATCGAATTGTATTCAACTAATTCTCTTAAAAATGCTTCGATGATTGGTCTATCTAAGAGTTCATCATATACTTCCCCTAATCGTTTATGAGTCGCAAATGGGCCAACAGCAACATCTAATCGTGGTGAATAAATAGAAAGCCCATACTCATCACGCATTGAAGACCATTCCTCCTGTATTTCGTCGAATCCGAATAATATTTTCAAATTATTTCTAAGTTGGATTTGATATGTTTGAAGAACACTGTTTCTAAATCTCCCTTGAGGTTCCCTCATAAAAAAACATCCTTTCAAGTCAATTTCTGCTAACTAATGAATTTGAGAACTAAGCAATTTAAGGTATTATACCATGACAGAAGTCCCATGATATAGAATAAAATGGAATAATAATGCACAAAAAAACGGCACCTCACTATCGGTGTCGTTTTTAGTCTTTCTTTCTCCCGCAAAATAGCATCTATCAATACGAAAATGACATCCATGTGAATGGCATCGGCATTGACCGGTGTGAATCCAATGGGAATGCAGGAGGGTGGAAAGTAGGCATGGCAATTAAACCGGCAGCGCCGCAGCTCAATAGAGAGGTTGCGGCCAATATTATCGATAGCTTTTTGAAAAAGCATTGGGCAGAATGTGAGGTCGAACGGGTCAAAGCAGAGCAAGAGGGGCGCTCCGGGGATGCGGAGGCATGGAAGGGGTTTCGGGATTGGCAACATCATCTGGCCAACGAGCTGCGGGCTGCGTCGGGGCTGCCGGCGGATAAATAAAAAGAAGAGTCCCTCGCTGGCTGGTTGTTGGCGGGGGATTGTGGCAAAACCATGAATTCCATCATTAACATTCAAAATTTACAAAATTATCCAGGTTATGTTTAGACTATATCAAACCTAAAATGTATGATACTGTTTATTCCAACATTTAAGGAGAGATGTTACTTGAAAAAGTTTTTATACGCATTATTGACAGTTGCTCTTATTTTTATATTAAATCCTTTGACTAAGGCCTATGCTGCTAATGATTACAGTGGGGGGCTCTTAGATTCTTTACCAGCACAATATTATGGAGCAGGTTATTCAGGAACTGAAACATTAATGGGCTTAACAGACAATAATGAGACTACATCTTATAATTTATCAAAAGTAGATACATCTGGTTATGCAATCATTATCCCATTATCAAGAATTGATACCGCCAATATCACGTCATATCGCTTAAAAGCAAGCGCCGGAACAGTTTTAAAGTTTTTCAATTCAAACGGCCAAACAATTCTTGAGTTAGCTAATCCGGTTGTTGATGGAACACTAACGAATGTCAATGTAAAGGATGTTAAGATTGTTCAGGTTTATAACAGAACTCAAAATAACATTTCAGTAAGTGAGGTAAATGTTTATGGATCTTTGTATCATCACAATCCAGAAAACTTAACGGCAAGCACAAATGGGGAGCAAGTATCCTTACAATGGGAATCAGATGGCTTTCAGCCCAAAAAGTATAAAATTCAAAGATCAGAACATCCTAAAGGACCATATACAACCATTGCAGAAAGCGTTACAGAAACAACATATGTAGATACCTCTGTATCGCCAAAGAAAACATATTACTACATAATTATTGCATGGAATTTACAGGGAGAAAGCATTCCCTCAAATGAAGTTTCAATTTTTGTACCATTAATTGAAGAACCTACTTTCGGCCACGCTTTATTGACCATCACCTTAGATAGTGGTTTGGAGAAAGAATTTGATCTATCCATGACAGAGGTAAATTCCTTCATCTCCTGGTACGAAGGAAAAGCTGCAGGATCTGGAACAGCATCCTTTGCCATCGATAAGCACGATAATAATAAAGGTCCGTTCAAAAATCGAAAAGATTATGTTATCTTCGATAAGATCCTTACTTTTGAAGTAAATGAATATGAAATAACAGAATAATACAACAACCCCTGCGGCAAGTTGCTTGCAGGGGTTTCTTTGCGTTCTTTCTACATTAAAATACACAACATAAATAAGGCCGTCCTCCCGGCCCTTCAAACTGATATTCTTGAACCCGTCCCCAATCCGCCCTCAAGTACAAATTTTGTCCCAAATTGGAATTCTGCATAAAGAAAAAAGCCTTGCTGCGCAAGGCTCTTTCGATAAAGCGGGTGAAGGGAATCGAACCCTCGCCTCAAGCTTGGGAAGCTGGCGTTCTGCCATTGAACTACACCCGCATGAAATGGGGAACAGTTGTTATAATAGCATATACATGGGGGAAAGTGCAACGGTTTCATTAGAAAAAATAAGGATGAATTCCTGTACCGCAAAAAGACTGGAAACGCTTCGCCTACCAGGTTGCGGAAAAAATTGTTATAATGACTCTCCAGAAGGGTAAAATCAATGAGAATTGTTACATAGAAGAATGCTCTTGGAGGAGGGTTGCCTATGGCCGCCAACAATCAGGAAAAAATCTATTTGCTTCCGCAAACCATAGGCTATTACCAGCAGGAATTAACCCGGCTGCTGGAGTTTGAGCGGTACCGGGAAACCATGGAGATGCTGCAGTTCCTCTTAAGCTGCGATACCTCGGACCTGAAAGCCCGGGATGAGTGGCAGTCGCTTCTGGAGTGGATGCAGACGATGATTCCGGAATTGCATATGCCACCGCCGGCGGAAGGCCAGGAGCAGGATCTGTCGGAGGATGAATTGTTTTACATACATATGAAGGAAAAGGCGGAACGGGAGCCGGAGTATGTGGAAAAGCTCTTGGCGGTATTCGAACGTCCGGATTCCTGGGACAAGCAGGTGCTGGCGCTGGAGCAGCTCCGTTATCTGCAGCATCCCCGGCTCCGGGATGTGCTCCGCAAATGGCTGGAAAGCCAGCCCCTGCCGCCGATACTTCAATTCCGGACGCTGCAGATTCTGAAGGCCCGGGGAGAGAGCGGCTCCATCAAAATTAAACGCGGCGGCAAATTGTATATGGTGGATATCTCCGATGTTCCGGCGGGCAGTGAGGATTACCCGAGGGCTTTGAAGGAAATTTTCCAACGGGTGATCCGTTCGGACATGAACAGCGGTTTTCCGCTGGAGGCCTTTGCCGAGGAAACCTGGTCGGAGTTTGTGGCTTATGCCTTCGGCACGCCGGTTTATATCGAAATTCTGGCGGAAAAGCCGGAGGCCCGGGATGCGTGGGCGGCAGCCTTCCATTATATGCTGCTGCTGACCTCCCAGGGCAGTGCACCCATGGAAGAAATCAAGGATATTTATGGGATAACGGAAGCCTTGGAAGCCAGATGGGAGCGTGCGCTGCGGGTTTTCCGGGACTTCGCCAAGGCCATTTTTCCGTCTATTACCTAGTAACTGGCGGCTTATCCTTGAAATCAAGATGGTTTATGATATAATAAAATGGTTATATTGTTAGGGAAATTTGCCAAGAGGGAATTTTGTTGGAGGGGAAAAGCATATCATGACAGCGAATTGGGAAAAAATAGAGAAGAACCTGGGGGTTCTTACTGTCGAGGTTGCGGCCGACCGCGTTGACGCAGCTTTGGATAAAGCATTTAAGAAAGTGGTAACCAAGGTTACCGTGCCTGGTTTCCGTAAGGGCAAAGTACCGCGCAGCATGTTCGAGAAGCGTTTCGGCGTAGAGAGCCTGTACCAGGATGCTCTTGATATTCTTCTCCCGGAAGCATACATGGAAGCTGTTGCCGAAGCCGGCATTACTCCTGTTGACCGTCCGGAGATCGACATTCAGCAAGTAGGCAAGGGCCAAGAGCTGAAGTTCACCGCCAAGGTGACCGTGAAGCCGGAAGTTCAACTGGGCGAATATAAGGGCGTTGAAGTACCTGCCCAATCGCTGGAAGTAACAGAAGAAGATATCGAGAACGAGCTGAAGCAGCTTCAACAGCGCCATGCTGAGCTGGTGGTTGTGGAAGAAGGCGCAGTTGAGAATGGCGATACCGTTGTCATCGACTTCGAAGGATTTGCGGACGGCGTGCCGTTCGACGGCGGCAAAGCCGAGAAGTATTCCTTGGAAATCGGCTCCGGCAGCTTTATCCCCGGTTTCGAAGAGCAGCTGGTTGGTCTGGCGAAGGGCGAAGAGAAGGACATTGACGTAACCTTCCCGGAAAACTACCACTCCGAAGACCTGAAGGGCAAGCCGGTTGTATTCAAAATTAAGCTGCATGACATCAAGCGCAAGAATCTTCCTGCATTGGATGATGAGTTCGCCAAGGACGTTAGCGAATTCGATACCTTGGAAGAGTACAAGCAGGACATCACCAAGCGCATTGCTGAGCGCAAGGAGCAATCCGGCAAGCGCGATCTGGAAAATGCCGTTGTAGAAAAGGTGTCTGCAGCAGCTGAGGTAGAAATTCCGGAAGCCATGATCCGTGATGAAGTAGAGCGTATGCTTGGCGACTTCGAAAACCGCCTGAAAATGCAAGGCATGAACCTGGAAATGTACTTCCAATTCTCCGGTCAGGACGAAGAAGCTCTGAAGGAACAAATGAAGAGCGACGCTGAGAAGCGTGTGCTTCAATCCCTGGTTCTGGAAGCTGTTGCCCAAGCAGAAGGCATCGAAGCCTCCGATGAAGAAGTGGAAGAAGAGCTTTCCAACCTGGCCAAGCAATACCAGCGTGAAGTGGACGAGCTGCGTGCCATCCTGACTGCCAACGGCAACCTGGAATCCCTGAAGAGTGACCTGGTTACCCGCAAAACCGTACAATATTTGGTTGACAATAGCAAGACCGAAGCGACTGTAGCGTAAACTTAAATTGAAGCATCAGCAAGGCACGTTTCCATACGTGCCTTTTTGTTTCACTTTGTTGAAAAGGGTTTACCGGTTTTCGAATCCGAAAAAATGACATTGATTCGCAAACATGATACAATGGTTCAAAATAAGGGTATGTTTATGTAAAAGGGGTGGCCGAGATGACGATGATACCTATGGTAGTGGAGCAGGAAGCCCGCGGCGAAAGATCCTACGATATTTACTCGCGTCTGTTGAAGGACCGGATTATTTTCCTCGGCAGCGAGATTGACGATGACGTGGCCAATACCGTTATTGCTCAGCTTTTGTTTCTGAACGCCCAAGACCCCGACAAGGATATTTTTATGTACATCAATTCCCCCGGCGGTTCCGTGACGGCCGGATTGGGAATATATGATACCATGCAGTTTATTAAGAATGATGTTTCCACTATTTGCCTCGGTATGGCGGCCAGCATGGGGTCTTTGTTGCTTACCGGCGGGGCAAAGGGCAAACGGTTTGCCTTGCCTAACAGCGAAGTGATGATTCACCAGCCATTGGGCGGCATCCGCGGCCAGGCCTCCGACATGAAAATTCATGCCGATTGGATTCTCCGCACCAAGAAAAATCTCAACGAGATTTATGTGAAGCACACCGGCCAGCCCTACGAAAAAATTGAAAAGGACACGGACAGGGATAATTTCATGAGCGCCGAAGAAGCTAAGGCATACGGGCTTATCGACGACGTGATTACCCGGACCGATCTGAAAGTAGGCATCTGAACCGGATCACTAGCCTGTTAAATCTCTCTCGAACCGTAAAGGAGGAGGAATGGAATGTTTAAGTTTAATGATGAAAAGGGTCAGTTGAAATGCTCCTTCTGCGGCAAGTCCCAGGACCAGGTGCGCAAGCTTGTAGCCGGTCCGGGCGTCTATATATGCGATGAATGCATTGAGCTGTGTACCGAGATTGTAGAGGAAGAGCTCGGCCATGAGGAAGAGCTGGATCTGAAGGACGTTCCGAAGCCCAAGGATATCCGCGGGATTCTCGATCAGTACGTCATCGGTCAGGAGCAAGCCAAAAAATCCATGTCCGTAGCGGTTTACAATCACTATAAGCGGATTAACTCCCAGAACAAGCTGGAGGATGTGGAACTGCAGAAGTCCAACATTCTGATGCTCGGGCCTACCGGCAGCGGCAAAACCCTGCTGGCTCAAACCCTGGCTAAGATTCTCAACGTCCCCTTCGCCATTGCTGACGCCACTTCCCTTACGGAAGCCGGCTACGTGGGTGAGGATGTGGAGAACATCCTGCTGAAGCTGATCCAAGCTGCAGACTATGATGTGGAAAAAGCCGAACGCGGCATTATCTACATTGACGAAATCGATAAGGTGGCACGCAAATCCGAGAATCCGTCCATTACCCGCGACGTATCCGGTGAAGGTGTGCAGCAGGCCTTGCTGAAGATTCTGGAAGGTACGGTAGCCTCTGTTCCTCCCCAAGGCGGACGGAAGCACCCGCACCAAGAATTTATCCAAATCGACACCACCAACATTCTGTTTATCGTAGGCGGTGCCTTTGACGGACTGGAATCCATCATCAAACGCCGGATCGGCAAAAAGGTGATCGGCTTCGGAACCGACGGACATAAGGTAGACCTGAAGCCGGGTGAGTACCTGTCCATGGTTCTTCCCGAGGATCTCCTGAAATTCGGTTTGATCCCCGAGTTTGTTGGCCGTCTGCCGGTTATCTCCACCCTGGAGCCGCTGGATGAAGCTGCTTTGGTCCGGATTCTGACCGAACCGAAGAATGCTTTGGTGAAGCAGTACCAGAAGATGCTGGAGATGGATAATGTCGCGCTGAACTTCGAAGCCGACGCTCTGGATGCCATTGCCAAGGAAGCCATTAAACGCAACACCGGCGCCCGCGGCCTGCGCTCCATCATCGAAGGCATTATGCTGGATGTCATGTTCGAGGTTCCTTCCCGTACGGATGTGGCCAGCTGCACCGTAACCAAGGAAGTGGTCCAGCAGAAGATTGTGCCGGAGCTGGTAACCAAGGACAAGGACAACAACGACAAGAAGTCCTCCAAAAAGAAGGAAGAAAGCGCGTAAGGCGTGTCTCTAGACACGCAAGAAGGGATACGCGGTTTTGTAGAAGCTTCCGTCTCCCGGGCATGGTGCAAGCCGCACCCGGGCGGCGGGGGCTTTTTCATTGGAAGAGGACTGCGCAGGGACCCAATGTTATTACAGAATGGAGGATTTCCCATGTTTCATCGCACCCAAACGGTTCCGGTTCGTGTAGGCAATATCACCATCGGCGGCAACAATGAAGTCGTGGTGCAAAGCATGTGCACGACCAAAACGGCAGATGTGGAGGCAACCGTAGCCGAGATTCTCCGGCTGGAGGAAGCCGGCTGCCAGATTGTACGGGTAACGGTTAATAACAAGGAGGCTGCGGAAGCCATCGCCGCCATCAAACAACGGATACATATTCCGCTTGTGGCCGATATCCATTTCGATTACCGCCTGGCGCTGTTAGCAATTGAAAACGGAGTGGACAAGATCCGCATCAATCCCGGCAATATCGGCAAACGGGAAAAGGTGGAGGCAGTAGTCAAGGCTTGTAAGGAGAAGGGCATCCCGATCCGTATCGGGGTGAATGCAGGATCCTTGGAGCGTCATCTGCTGGATAAGTACGGCTATCCTACAGCGGATGCCATGGTGGAAAGCGCCCTTTACCATATCGGCATTCTGGAGGAGCTGGATTTCCGGGATATTATTGTATCCCTCAAGGCTTCGGATGTGCCCATGGCCATCGAGGCTTATCGGAAGGCCGCTGCCGCCTTCTCTTATCCGCTGCATCTGGGGATTACGGAGTCGGGTACCCTTTACTCCGGCACGATCAAAAGCTCAGCCGGTATCGGTGCCTTGCTCTCCATGGGCATTGGGAACACCGTGCGGATTTCCTTGAGCGCCGACCCCGTGGAGGAAATTAAGGTGGCCCGGGAGCTGCTAAAGGTGTTCGGTCTGATTGCCGACGCGCCTACGCTGATTTCCTGCCCCACCTGCGGACGCCTGGACATTGATCTGTTCAAGGTGGCCAACGAGGTAGAGGAATACCTTTCCAAGCTGAAGGTGCCCATTAAGGTGTCCGTATTAGGCTGTGCGGTGAACGGGCCCGGGGAAGCGAAAGAGGCCGACATTGGCATTGCCGGTGCCCGCGGTGAAGGGCTGCTGTTCCGTTACGGGGAGATGATCCGGAAAGTGCCGGAGGCGGAGCTGGTGAACGAGCTGAAGAAGGAAATTGATCTTATTGTAGAAGAATATGAACGCACCGGTGAAATTCCGGGCCGCAAGCAGCATGCTGCGGGGCAGTCCGGGCAGCCGACCACCGTGTAACACTCTGCCATTCCCCCATATAGAACCTCCAGTCCTCTGGGTGCTGGGGGTTTTTTTGGCGTCAAAGTGAATAGGCCCCTCCCCCCCGGCACATAACAACTACGAGCCATCAAAGCAGAAGGGAAGGGTGGCAGGAATGTGGAGAGCGCGATGGGGTAGAACAATGGCCGCGGCACTTGCCCTTTGGATAGGATGGACGGCAGTGGGGTTCGGGGGTGGCATTTCGTCGGCACAAGCAGGCAGAGACGGGACGGATACTGCACCCGCAGTCAAAAAAGCGGCGATTGTCATTGACGACTTTGGCAATCAGATGCAGGGAACCCAAGAGATGCTGGATCTGCCCATCCCGTTTACGGTGGCGGTGATGCCTTTTTTGCCTACCAGCAAGGAGGATGCGGAGCTGGCTCACAGCCGGGGCAAGGATGTAATCATCCATATGCCCATGGAACCTGTGAAAGGAAAAAAAAGCTGGCTGGGACCCGGGGCGATCACTACAGATTTATCCGATGAGGAAATCCGGAAACGGGTGGAGGAGGCGGTGGATGAGGTGCCCCATGCGGTGGGGATGAACAATCATATGGGCTCCAAGGTGACAGCGGATAAGCGGATCATGCGCATTATCCTGCAGGTCTGCAAGGAACGGCAGCTGTATTTTCTGGACAGCCGCACCACCGGCAAAAGCGTCATTGGGGAACTGGCCGCAGAGCTGGGAGTACCTACAGCGGACAATGGGCTGTTTTTTGATGACCAGTATACGATGGAGCATATCATGAAGCAGGCGGAGCTGTTTAAGAAGAAGCTGGACAAGCACGAGTCCTTGATAGCCATTGGCCATGTGGGACCTCCGGGCAAAAAAACCGCCTTTGCCCTGCGGAAGATTATTCCCCAGTTGGACGGCAAGGCCGAGTTTGTCATGGTGCGTGACTTGGTCAAGCTGGCGCAGCCTTGAACTGAATATCCGCTCAAAAAAGAAGAACCGGCCGTTTATTTAGCGGCACGGTTCTTATTACTTTCCGCTGAGCTGGGGAAGTCTTCCTTCAGGGCATCCATGGAGGCTTTGGCGATGGAATCGGCCAGCTTCTGCTGGAATTGGGGAGACAACAGGAGCTGCCTGTCTTTTTTGTTGGATAAGAAGCCCATCTCCACAATAACGGTAGGGACCCGGCTGTGGGTCAGCACGTAATAGCTTTTGCTTGCAACCGGCTCTGTGTCCGTTCCGTAAAGCCGGTTCAGCTCCTGCTGCATCCTCAGGGCCAAACGTTTGCCGGATTGCTGATTCCTGCGGTAAATCACCAGAGGACCGCTGCGTGCAGGATTATTGGTCCAGTTTACATGGAGGCTCAGCATAAAAGCCGGCTTCAGCTTATTGGCGATCTCCACCCGCTGAGCCAGATCCCGGCGGTGGCGGCCGCCGTTTTTGCCCGGATTATCATCGCTTAAGGCGTAATCCTTGGTGCGGTTGATGCTGGTTGGCACGCGGCGGCTCTGCAGCTCAGAATGCAGCTTCAAGCCTACGGCCAGATTGATGTCCTTTTCCAGAATGGTGCCGTAGGTGGTTCCGCCGTCTACTCCCCCATGTCCAACATCGATTACAATGCGTGCGGAGGGAGATGCAGCTTCAGGTTGAACCCCCGGGGCTGAGCCCGGGCCTGCCAGAAGACCTGCTGCCACAGCTCCCGCCCAAATAACGCGCATATGGTTTCCTCCTAGCAAGAAATCTCCGGGGCACCGGGTGGTTACCGGTCCTTTAGCGCCATACCCGCATAGTCTCCCGCATCCGGACAGGCTTCATACATTTTTTGGAGCAATTCCTTCGCCGGATGCGGTTAAGGGGGGAAATGAGGGGAATACTACCATGTATATGCAATAGTCATCGGAGGGATGGAAATGACATTAAGCCTGGTATTAATGTTTGTTCAACTGTTTTTTGCCGTTGTGATCGGGTTGTACTTTTGGAATCTGCTGCGCAGCCAGCAGAGCAACCGGTCGGCGGTGGACAAGGAATCCAAGAAGGAGCTGGATAAGCTCAGGAAGCTGCGCTCCATTTCCCTGACTAAGCCTCTTTCGGAAAAGACAAGACCGTCGTCCTTATCCGATATTGTGGGGCAAAAGGAAGGATTGAAGGCGCTGAAGGCTGCGTTGTGCGGCCCGAATCCCCAACATGTAATCATCTACGGGCCCCCGGGAGTGGGTAAAACGGCTGCTGCCCGTGTGGTGCTGGAGGAGGCGAAGAAGAATCAGTCCTCTCCGTTCCGCAATGATGCCAAGTTTACGGAGATTGACGCCACCACCGCCCGTTTTGACGAACGGGGGATTGCCGACCCGCTGATCGGCTCCGTCCATGATCCCATCTATCAGGGGGCGGGGGCCATGGGTGTTGCGGGGATTCCCCAGCCCAAGCCGGGAGCCGTCACGAAAGCCCACGGGGGCATTCTGTTCATCGATGAAATCGGGGAGCTTCACCCCACCCAAATGAACAAGCTGCTCAAGGTGCTGGAGGACCGGAAGGTATTCCTCGAATCCGCCTATTACAATTCGGAGGACAACGGCATCCCCGGTTATATCCATGATATTTTCCAAAATGGTCTTCCCGCGGACTTCCGGCTGGTGGGAGCTACTACAAGAACGCCCCAGGAGATTCCGCCCGCCATCCGTTCCCGCTGTATGGAAATCTTCTTCCGTCCCCTTCTGCCGGATGAGATCGGCCAGATTGCCTCCGGCGCGTTGAAGAAAATCGGCTATGCGGAGAATCCGCAGGCGGTGGAGGTTATTAAGAAGTACGCCACCAATGGCCGTGAAGCGGTAAATGTAATTCAATTGGCGGCAGGGCTGGCCATGACGGACAACCGCAGCGAGGTAACCCCGGCGGATGTGGAGTGGGTGGTGAACAGCAGCCAGATTCCGCCCCGGCCGGAGCGCAAGGTGCCGGCAGAGCCCAAGGTGGGGTTTGTCAACGGGTTGGCGGTTTACGGCCCCAATCTGGGCACCCTGCTGGAAATTGAAGTGACGGCTATTCCGGCTCCTGCGGGCAAAGGCAGCTTCACCATCACCGGTGTTGTGGACGAGGAGGATATCGGCGGCGGATCCAGAACCCTGCGGCGCAAGAGTATGGCCAGGGGCTCTGTGGAAAATGTGCTGACTCTGCTGCGCAGCCTGGGCTTCCGTCCTCACGATTTCGATCTTCATATTAACTTCCCCGGGGGTATTCCCATTGACGGGCCGTCGGCGGGGGTTTCCATGGCAACTGCCATTACGTCGGCACTCACCCAGATTCCGGTGGACAACCGATTGGCCATGACCGGCGAGGTCAGTATCCATGGGCGCGTCAAGCCGGTGGGTGGTGTGGTGGCCAAGGTGGAGGCTGCCTTCCAAGCCGGCGCCGTGAAGGTGCTGGTACCAAAGGAAAACTACCAGGACACCTTCGCCAGTCTTCAAGGGTTAAAGGTGGTGGCAGTGGACACCATCCAGGAGGTGCTGCAGGAATCCCTGGGGATCCGATTCCAGGAACCAGCCCCGGCCCCGTCGGTGCTTACGGCGGATGTCCTCACCGCGGCACCGGCACCCTTTTTTCATGCAGGACCGAAGGAATAACGCAACGTATTGAATGTCTGTCAAACCCGGAACCGGATTGCTGTCGCTGAACCTTTGCGGCGGGTCCGGTTTTTTTGCGGAGATCTTGTGTGCCGCACATTTTTGGGGGAATGTCTTCTTTTGGGTATGATAAGGGGAGGGAGTAGGGGAGTGCTGCGGAATTGGTGTTTTAAAATAACATTTGATACAATGGGGTCACGAGTTTGTTGTTTTGACCAAATGGAGGTGTCATGCAATGGTGCCGAATGCCAATAAAGGGAAGTTTCGCAAGATTCCCCTTTTGCCTTTGCGCGGGCTGCTTGTTTATCCCAGCATGGTGCTGCATCTGGACGTGGGCCGGGAAAAGTCAGTCAAAGCACTGGAAAAGGCCATGGTGGAGGACAGTCTGATTCTTCTGTGCTCCCAGTCCGAAATGAATATCGAGGAACCGACGAAAGAAGATATATACCGCGTGGGCACCGTTTCCCGCGTGCGCCAGATGCTGAAGCTGCCCAACGGCACCATCCGGGTGCTGGTGGAAGGGGTCAACCGGGCCGAGATTATGGAGTTTGTCAACAACGATGAATTCTATGAAGTAGCCGTCCGTGAATGGCATGAGAAGCCGGTGGAGGATCCCGAAATCGATGCGCTGATGCGCTCGGTGCTGAGCCAGTTTGAGCATTATATCAATCTGTCCAAGAAGGTTACCCCGGAGACGCTGGCGGCTGTATCGGATATTGACGAGCCGGGCAGGCTGGCGGATGTGATCTGCAGTCATCTTTCTCTTAAAATCAAGGATAAGCAGGATATTCTGGAGACGCTGGATGTGCGGCAGCGCCTGGAGAAGCTGCTTGATTTCCTGAACAATGAGCGTGAGGTTCTGGAGCTGGAGCGGAAGATTAACCAGCGGGTCAAGAAGCAGATGGAAAAAACCCAGAAGGAATACTATCTCCGGGAGCAGATGAAGGCCATTCAGAAGGAACTGGGCGAGAAGGAAGGCCGGGCCGGCGAGGTGGAGGAGCTGCGCAGCCAGTTAGAAGGCAAAGAGCTGCCGGAGAAGGTTCGGGAGAAGGTGGAGAAGGAGATTGACCGCCTGGAGAAAATGCCTGCTTCCTCGGCGGAGGGCGGTGTGATCCGCAACTACATCGATTGGCTTCTGGGCCTTCCTTGGGGCAAGCTGACCGAGGATGATCTGGACATTAACCGTGCTGAAGAGATTCTCAACGAGGATCATTACGGGCTGGAGAAACCCAAGGAACGGGTGCTGGAGTATCTGGCGGTGCAAAAGCTGGTGAAGCGCCTCAAAGGGCCGATCCTTTGTCTGGTGGGGCCTCCGGGTGTCGGTAAAACCTCCATTGCCCGTTCCATCGCCCGGTCCCTGGGACGGCAGTTTATCCGGCTTTCCCTGGGCGGCGTCCGGGATGAGGCGGAAATCCGCGGCCACCGCAGAACCTATGTGGGAGCCATGCCGGGACGGATCATCCAAGGCATGAAAACCGCAGGCACGATGAATCCGGTGGTGCTGCTGGACGAAATCGACAAGATGGCCATGGACTTCCGCGGTGATCCTGCGTCCGCTTTGCTGGAGGTGCTGGATCCGGAACAGAACAATACCTTCAGCGATCATTTTATAGAGCTGCCCTTTGACCTGTCCAAGGTGATGTTCATTACCACAGCCAACGCCGCCCACAATATTCCCCGGCCCCTTTTGGACCGGATGGAGATGCTGTATATTCCGGGCTACACGGAAATTGAGAAGCTGAAAATCGCTGAACGGTATCTCCTGCCCAAGCAAAAACGGGAGCATGGCCTGGAGGAGGAGCAGCTGCAAGCCGGGGAGGATACGCTCCTGCAGGTGGTCCGGGAATACACCCGGGAGGCAGGAGTGCGGAATCTGGAGCAGCAGGTGGCCAGCCTCTGCCGGAAAGCCGCCAAGGAGATTGTGAAGGACCCGGAGAAGAAGGTGATTATGACCGGGGAGCTTCTGAAGGAATACCTGGGTCCGGCCAAGTTCCGCTACGGCATGGCCGAGGAGAAGGACCAGGTGGGAGCCGTTACCGGCTTGGCCTGGACAGAGGTTGGCGGGGATACGCTGGTTATTGAAGTGACGGTGATGCCCGGCACAGGCAAGCTGACGCTGACAGGAAAGCTGGGTGATGTGATGAAGGAATCCGCCCAGGCGGCCTTCAGCTATACCCGGTCCCGAGTGACTGAATTGAACATCCCGGCGGATTTCCACGAGAAAAATGATATTCATATCCATATCCCGGAAGGGGCTATACCGAAGGACGGACCTTCCGCAGGCATCACCATGGCAACTGCATTGATCTCTGCTTTGACGGATGTGCCGGTTTCCCGCCATGTGGCCATGACCGGGGAGATCACCCTCCGCGGCAGGGTGCTGCCTATCGGCGGGCTGAAGGAGAAGTCCCTGGCCGCCCACCGGGCCGGAATCCGGACCGTCCTGATGCCCAAGGACAATGAGAAGGACCTGGAGGAAATCCCTGAGAGCATCCGGGAAGCCATGACCTTTATTCCCGTGGGGCATATGGATGAAGTGTTGAAGCATGCCCTTGTACAGCTTATTCCCCAAACGTGATGTAAGCACTGAACAATCCGGGGCTTTTTTGGGGGAGCGCCGGATAAAAGCAAGTTGGAGAGGTTGAATATCCTTTGAAGATTATGAACGCGGAATTTATTATCAGCGCGGTTAGTCCCGCGCAATATCCTGAGGCCGCTCTGCCGGAGGTTGCTCTGGCAGGGCGCTCCAATGTCGGCAAAAGCTCCTTGATCAACCGGTTGATCAACCGGAAGAACCTGGCCCGGACAAGCTCCCAGCCCGGCAAAACCCAAACCCTGAACTATTACCGCATTAATGATCTGTTATACTTTGTGGATCTTCCGGGCTACGGCTATGCCAAGGTGTCCAAAACCAGGCGCGAGGAATGGGGCAAGTTTATTGAAGGCTATCTGACAGGGCGGGAGGAACTGAAGCTCCTGGTGCACCTCATTGACTTGCGCCATCCCCCTACCGCCGACGATATTGCCATGTACGAATGGTCCAAGCATATCGGTCTGACCGTTTGTGTAGTTGGCACCAAAGCGGACAAGATCTCCAAGGGCCATTGGCCCAAACATGCCAAGATTATCAAGGACAAGCTTGGCTTTGATCCGCGGGATTCCTTCGTGGTGTTCTCCTCGGAAACCGGCAAGGGCCGGGAGGAGCTCTGGGAGATTATCCGGGAGAAGGCAGGACTGCCGGCGGAGCAAGAGGAAGAAGCGCCAAAAGCGCCAAAAGCGCCTTAACCAAATAGAGCAATGTCTAAAGAGCAAGAAGCCTCGAGCTTCCTGCT
Organism: Bacillota bacterium; assembly: GCA_023393235.1. Taxonomy (GTDB): domain Bacteria; phylum Bacillota; class Bacilli; order Paenibacillales; family NBRC-103111; genus Paenibacillus_AR. The sequence goes on from JAEWMH010000020.1 coordinate 91,778, forward strand.
CTTTTTCCCATTTTACGGCCATAGAATAGATACAGGCTATCGGAAATGGGAAGGAGAGAGTTTGGATGAGGAGAAGGTGGTCCGGCTTCTGGCTTGCCGTGATGCTGTTTGTCCTGTTCGCGGCCATGCCCCTGTGGCAGCTGGCCGATTGGCGGTCTGCAAAACGCGAGAAGGAGGAGGCGGTGGTTTTGCTGTATCAGGTTGCTTTGTTCCAGATGGAAATGATGGGCAGCGCCATCGCCCAAAAAAGCGCTCCGTCCGGCACAGCGGAGCTGGAGGAGTGGAGGCGTGCGCTGTTCTCGGCGGCTTATGCCCATGAGCGGTTAAGCACGGCCGTTCACGGCAGCGTACCGGCCAAGCTGGAGGGGCTGGAGACACTCATGCAATGGATTTCGAGAGTACAGGTTGGGGGTGCGAGGCCCCTAGCGAAGGAGGAGGCGGAGCTATTGAAGCAAGCCGCCCCGCTGTGCGGCAAGCTGGTGACGGCTTACGGAAGGCTGATGGAAGGTAGCTCCAGTATTTCGGAGTCGGCAGGCAGCGACCTGAAGAAAACGAATGCAGAGCTTGCAGAAACGGTGAGAAAGAAATTAAAATAAACCTTGAACGGATGATTCCAAACTTGGAAAGGCAAGCTAAATGGTAAACGCTGGCTGTAAGCCTGTTCAAGATTTGGACACAGTTATTTAAGAATCATTCTAATAAGTGTGATATAATTTGAACAAAGCGTTAATCTTGCAATAACATATAGGGTAAGGTCTTAACCAGTACCCAAGACAAAGAGAAGGCGGGTGTACATGTGCACATTGTGACGGTGGGACTTAATCATAGAACAGCTCCTGTTGAAATCCGGGAGAAATTCACCTTTGCGCCCGACCGGCTTCCCGATGCGCTAGAGGTTCTGAAAGGTACCAAAAGTGTGCTGGAATGTGTCATCGTGGGCACCTGCAACCGCACCGAAGTGTACGCGGCGGTAGACCGCAAATATAAATCGGGTCTTTTCCTCCGGAGCTTCCTGGAGCAGTGGTTCCAGGTTCCGCGGAGCGAGTTCGAGCCCTATCTGTACGTATATGAAGACAATCTGGCTGTGGAGCATCTGTTCCGGGTGGCGTCCGGTTTGGATTCCATGATCATCGGGGAAACGCAGATTCTCGGCCAGGTGAAGGATGCGTTCCTCCTCTCCCAACGGGAAGGGGCCACAGGAACACTCTTTAATACTTTATTTAAACAAGCGGTAACCTTCGCTAAACGGGCCCATGCGGAAACCTCTATCGGTGACAATCCGGTATCCGTCAGCTACGCCGCGGTGGAGCTGGGCAAGCGGATCCTGCACGGGCTGGAGCATAAGAATGCGTTGATCATCGGCGCCGGTAAAATGAGTGAGTTAACCGCCAAGCATCTCCAGGGCGCTGGCATCAACGGCCTGATGGTGGTAAACCGTACGCTTCAGAATGCCATGCAGCTGGCTTCACGCTTCCAGGGAACCGCCCATCCTTATGGCCAGCTGGCGGAGCTGCTGCCGGAGGCGGATATTGTCATCAGCTCCTCCGGCTCGCAGGAGTTTGTCCTGGACCAAGAGCAGGTCCGCCGGACACTGCAGAGCCGTGAGGCCAACCGCCCGTTGTTCATGGTGGACATTGCCGTTCCCCGCAACTTGGATCCTGCCATCGGAGAGCTGCCGGGTGTGCATCTTTTTGATATCGATGATCTGGAGTCTCTGGTAGAGTCCAATCTGGAGGGACGGCGCCGGGAAGCGGACAAGCTGACGGCGGAGATTGAGCGGGAGGCTGCGGACTTCCAGCAGTGGATGAAGACCTTGAAGGTCACCCCTGTTATCCGGGCGCTTCAGGAGAAATCCAACCGCATCTACGAAGAGACGATGGAGAGTATGATGAAGAAGCTGCCCGGTCTCGATGAGCGGGAGCAGAAGGTAATCCGCAAGCTGGCCAAGAGCATTGTCAACCAGATGATGCGGGATCCCATTCTCCGGGTGAAGGAAATGGCCGGTGGCCGATACGGGGAAGAGGCGCTGGGCATGTTTACGGAGCTGTTCGCCCTGGAAGGGATACTTGCGGAGCAGGAGGAGGCGCCCTCCGGCTCAATTGCCGGGCGGATGGCGGGGAAAAGCGGCCAGGAGCTGGGTGGTATGCCGGCCCTGCTGGCACGCAACGGGACGGAAGCAATGGCGGGTTCGTGAGGCGGACCCGCTTCTTTTGCCATTATGGAGCTTTCCCTAATTTGGAAGTGTACAGAGATGCAGCCCCCACAGGGGTTGAAGAGGAAACGGGATTTTCATCATGGGATGTGGATGTGAGCCGGCATGGAAGGATATTTCCCCGTGCTGCTGCGGCTGGAGGACAAGCCCTGCCTGGTTGTAGGCGGAGGCCCGGTTGCGGAGCGGCGGATTGCCTCGCTTATGGAGGCGAGGGCGAAGGTAAGGGTGGTCAGTCCGAGCATAACCGGAGCCATTAGACAATGGGCGGAAGAGGGATTGCTGGAAGCGGAGGAACGGCCGTATTCGTCCGGGGACCAAGACGGAATGTACCTGGTCATTGCCGCCACCGATGATGCCGGCGTTAATGACGAGGTGCTGGAGCTGGCGCGCCGCCATAACCGTGCGGTCAATATGGTGGAACGGCCGGAGCTGGGCGACTTTATTGTCCCCTCTGTTGTGCGCAGGGGCAAGCTGGTCATTGCCGTCTCCACCCTGGGTGCCAGTCCGTCCGTCGCTGCTTCGGTACGGCGGCAGATTGAGGCCTGCTTCGGTGAGGAGTATGAGACCTACCTCGATTTCTTAAGCGAATTCCGCCTGCGTACCCAGGAGCTGGTGCAGGATACCCGGGCAAGGCAGGAGCTGTATCGTTCGGTTCTGCAGGAGAATGTGCTCGAAAAAATCAAAAACGGCGAATTTGAAGAATGGAGAAGCCGCGTGATGAGCCAGATGGATGGTTGTCCTCCGTCCGGACCGGTTTCTCCTGACGGAGGAGAAGCATGCGCAAAATTGTAATCGGTACCCGGCAGAGTGCCTTGGCGCTGACCCAAAGCGGACAAGTGGTGGAGCTGCTGCGTGAAGCGGCCCGTAGAACTGGGGTGGAAGCCGAGTTTGAGCTGAAGAAAATTGTGACCAAGGGCGACCGGATTCTGGATGTTTCTTTGTCCAAGGTTGGCGGCAAAGGCCTGTTTGTGAAGGAAATCGAACATGCTCTTCTGGAGGAAGAGATTGATCTGGCCATTCACAGCATGAAGGACATGCCGGCAGAGCTTCCGGAAGGGTTGGTCATCGGTGGGGTGCCCCCTCGTGAGGACCCCAGGGACTGCCTGATTACCCGGAGCGGCGGAGGTTTCGAAGCCCTGCCCACTGGCGCACGGGTAGGAACCTCCAGCCTGCGGCGGGCCTGCCAGCTGAAGGCGGCCCGGCCCGACTTGGTTATGGAGGTGCTTCGCGGCAACATCGATTCCCGGCTGCGCAGGCTTGATAAGGGAGAGATGGATGCGGTCATTCTGGCTGCCGCCGGTCTGCACCGGATGGGCTGGCAAAACCGGGTCACGGAATATCTGAAACCAGAGCTTTGTCTGCCTGCTGTGGGCCAGGGGGCCTTGGCCATTGAATGCCGCAGCGGGGACGCCTTTATCCTGGAGCTGCTGGCTGCGGTTACCCACGAGGAGACCCGCCGGGCAGTAGCGGCCGAACGCAGCTTTTTGGATACGCTGCAGGGAGGCTGCCAGGTGCCTATCGGGGCATATGCCGCCTTTCTTCCCGATGGGCAGCTTTCCCTTACGGGTATGGTGGGGGAGCCGGACGGCAGCGTTCTGCTGAAGGATACCCTTACGGGAGATGATCCCGAAGCAATGGGCATCCGGTTAGCCGGGACATTGATCAGCCGAGGAGCCGGCCGGATCCTGGCGAAGGTGAGGAGTGAAGCGCATGAATAAGGAACAACAGCCTTTAAGCAGACCTGGTACCGTGTACCTCATCGGAGCCGGGCCGGGTGATTCGAAGCTGATTACCGTCCGGGGGGCGGAATGTATTGCCAAGGCAGATACGGTTGTCTATGACCGGCTTGCCAATCCCCGTCTTTTGCGTTATATGAAGCCGGGGGCGGAGAAGATCTACGTGGGCAAGCTGCCGGACAGGCATACTCTGCGGCAAGAGGAGATTAACCGTTTGCTGGCGGATTTGGCCCTGGACGGCAAAACCGTAGCCCGGCTCAAAGGGGGAGATCCCAGTATTTTTGGCCGGGTGGGAGAGGAAGCGGAGCTATTGGCTGCGGAGGGGGTGCCCTTCGAGATTGTGCCCGGCATTACCTCGGCGATCGCGGTACCGGCTTATGCGGGTATCCCCGTAACACACCGGGATTATACCTCGTCGCTGGCGATTATAACCGGGCATGAGGATCCGGCGAAGACGGAAAGCAGCCATGATTGGAAGAAGCTTGCCACCGCAACCGGCACCAGCATTTTCCTGATGGGCATCGCCAATCTTCCATACATATGCGATTCACTTGTTACGAACGGACGTGCCGCGGATACTCCGGTGGCGCTGATCCGCTGGGGAACCCGGCCGGAGCAAGAGACCCTGACGGGAACCCTCGCTACTATTGTGGAGCAGGCCAGGAAAGCAGACTTTCAGTCTCCTGCCATCATTATTGTCGGCGAGGTGGTGAAGCTCCGGGAAACCTTAAGCTGGTATGAGAAAAAGCCTCTGTTCGGCAAACGGGTACTGGTCACCCGGGCCCGCAGCCAATCCAGTGCCTTGGCGGAGCAAATCGACGAGCTGGGCGGCGAGGCGGTGGAATTTCCGGTGATCCGCCTGCGGGAGCCGGAGGCGCCTCTCGTCCGGGCCGCGCTGGATGAGGCATTGGGCCGCCTGGGGGACTTTGATTGGGTGCTGTTCACCAGCCCCAATGGGGTCAGCTACTTTTTCCGGCGGCTGCAGCAGTTGGGTGTGGACATCCGCACCATGCATAAAGCCAGAGTAGCGGCGGTCGGACCCAAAACCGCAGAAATGCTCGCGGAACGGGGGATTATGGCGGAACGCCTTCCGGTCAAATTCCAGGGGGAGGGACTTCTGGAGGCGATCCTGCCCCAGCTGGCTCCGGGCCAAGAGGCGCTTTTGCCCCGCTCGGACATTGCCCGGGATTATTTGCCTGTGAAGCTGAAGGAATTGGGGCTAGGCGTTACAGAAGTGGATGTATATGAAACTGTGCTGGAGGATGACCGGTCCGATGAGGTGCTGGAGCAGCTCCGCGGCGGGGACATTCATGTGATTACCTTCACCAGCTCCTCCACGGTGGATAATCTCTTCGCCATTCTGCAAAAAGCGGGTGTTCCAGAGCCTGCTGCCCTGCTCGCCAATGCCGCTATCGTATGCATCGGCCCGCTGACGGCGGATACTGCCCGCAAACATGGCCTGCGCGTGGATGCGGTGGCTGCCGAAGCAACCATCGATTCATTGGTGGACACCCTTTCCCGCCTGTAGACCTAATTTCATATTAAAAAGGAGTCTTGCATGATGAGCTTTCCCTTGATCCGCCACCGCCGGCTGCGCGGCAATACGGCTATCCGCAATCTTGTGCGTGAGCATGCACTTTCGGTACATGATCTGATTTATCCGCTGTTTGCCGTTCCGGGAACCGGCATCCGCGAGGAAATCCCTTCCATGCCGGGTGTATATCATCTGTCGTTGGATATGCTGACTAGTGAGCTGGACGAGATTGTGGAGCTGGGCATTCAGGGCATTCTGCTGTTTGGGGTGCCGGAGCACAAGGATGAATGCGGCTCAGGAGCCTACCATGAGCACGGGATTGTGCAGGAAGCCACCCGTTATATTAAAAAGCGGCACCCGCAGCTTCTGGTCATTGCGGATACGTGCCTGTGCCAGTTTACCAGCCACGGGCATTGCGGCGTGGTTCATCATAATGAGGTGCTGGGCCAGGCGGAGGTAGACAATGACGCCAGCCTGGAGCTTTTGGTGGCAACGGCTGTCTCTCAGGCCCAGGCGGGAGCCGACATCATTGCTCCTTCCAATATGATGGACGGCTTCGTCCATGCCATCCGGACAGGCCTTGATGAAGCGGGCTTCCGGCATGTGCCGGTGATGTCCTACGCCGTCAAGTACGCCTCTGCCTTCTACGGCCCCTTCCGGGAGGCTGCCCATTCCGCCCCCCAATTCGGCGACCGACGGACCTATCAGATGGACCCGGCCAATGTCCGGGAGGCCTTGCGGGAAGCGGAGTCCGACGTGGTGGAGGGCGCAGACTTCCTGATGGTGAAGCCGGCGCTGGCCTATATGGATGTGATCCGGCTGCTGAAGGAGAGCTTTGATCTGCCGGTAGTAGCCTATAATGTCAGTGGTGAATATTCCATGGTGAAGGCCGCCGCCGCACAGGGCTGGATCGACGAAAAGTCCGTGGTGCTGGAGATGCTGACCGGCATGAAACGGGCCGGTGCGGACGTGATTCTCACCTATTTCGCCAAGGATGTGGCGCGTTGGCTTAAGGGGCTGCCAGGAAATTAGCACCAGCAGTTATTTCCAGATAGGAGGGGTGGACATGTCACTACGCAATATTGACGAGTTGGATGCTGCGATTTTGAATATTTTGCAGGAAGGCATCGATCTGGTGGAGCGTCCCTTCCAGGCCATCGGGGAACGGGCAGGTTTGACCGAAGAGGAGGTTATGACCCGCATTGTAGCACTGAAGGAAGGTACCATCCGGCAGATTTCTGCGATTTTCGATACACGGACCTTGGGCTATTCCTCCAGCCTGGTGGCGGCGCGCATCGCTCCGGAGCGTCTGGATGAAGCGGCTGCCATCATTAACCGGCATCCCGGGGTTACGCATAACTACAAGCGCAATCACAGCTTCAATTTGTGGTTCACTCTTGCGGTTCCCCCCAATTCCAGACTGGGACTGGAGGAGACCGTGCGCATTCTGGGCGAGCAGGCCGGGGTGGAAGCCATCCGGATGCTGCCGACTCTGAAGCTTTTCAAAATCGGTGTCAACCTGGACATGTCCGGCAAGCAGGATCTGACCAAAACCAAAGCCGCGCCCCAATACCGTGAGGAGGACCGCAGCCAGGCCTCCCGTGTGGTCACGGAGCGGGATATCCGGATGATCCGGGAGCTGCAGAAGGATCTGCCTGTTGTGCCCCGCCCCTTTGACCAGTGGGCCGTCAATGCGGGAGTTACGGTGCAGGAGCTTCTGGAGGGCGCCAAGGCTTTTGTGGAGAAAAAACAAATGCGCCGCTACTCCGCCGTACTGAACCACCGGAAGGCGGGTTATACGGCTAACGGGATGGGTGTGTGGATGGTGCCGCCGGAACGGACCGATGAGGTCGGGTACCGGATGGCCGAGTTCAAGGCGGTTAGCCACTGTTACCTGCGGCCGGTGTACGAGGATTGGCCGTACAATATATTCACGATGGTGCACGGGCGGTCCGTGGACGAATGCGAGTCCATTCTGCAGGCGATTGAGGATGAGACAGGCATTACCCAGCGGATTACGCTGTATTCCACCAAGGAGTACAAGAAAACCCGCGTTTCCTATTTCACTCCGGAAATGGATGCCTGGGAGGACGAGGTAATCCGCCGGGGGGAAGCCGGAACAGCGGCGGCAAAGGGAGAGGTTGATTATGCAGCGGGCAAGAATTGACGAGAAATCCAAAGCCGCCTTCGAAAAGGCGCGCCAGGTGATTCCCGGGGGCGTAAACAGTCCTGTTCGGGCCTACAAATCGGTTGGGCTGACCCCCGTGTTTGTGGATCGGGCGGCTGGCTCCCGGATTTATGATATTGACGGCAACAGCTTCATCGACTATATCTGCTCCTGGGGGCCGCTGATTCTTGGACATGCCCATCCTCAGGTCATCGAAGCCATCAAGGCTGCCGCGGAAAGAGGCACCAGCTTCGGGGCGCCGACGGAGCTGGAAGTACGGATGGCCGAGCTGGTAGCGGAGCGTATGCCTTCCGTGGACATCGTGCGGATGGTGAACAGCGGTACGGAGGCCACCATGAGCGCCTTGCGGCTGGCCCGGGGCTACACGGGACGGGACAAGATTCTCAAGTTCGAGGGCAGCTACCACGGCCATGGGGACTCGCTCCTCATCAAGGCCGGCTCTGGCGTCGCTACGCTGGGCCTGCCGGACAGTCCGGGTGTGCCCAAGAGTGTAGCGGCCAATACCATTGCCGTGCCGTATAATGATCTGGAAGCGGCCAGGCTTGCATTCGCACAGTTCGGGTCCGAAATTGCAGCGGTGATCGTTGAGCCGATTGCGGGAAATATGGGTGTGGTTCCGCCGGCGCCCGGCTTCCTGGAAGGGCTCCGGGAGCTGACGGAAACAAACGGCAGTCTGCTGATTTTCGACGAGGTCATGACAGGCTTCCGGGTGGGCTACCATAGCGCACAAGGACTCTATGGCGTCACTCCGGATATCACCTGTATGGGCAAGGTAATCGGCGGAGGGCTTCCCGTTGGCGCTTACGGCGGCAAACGGGAGATTGTGGAGCGGATGGCTCCTTCCGGGCCCATCTACCAGGCGGGCACCCTGTCGGGCAATCCGCTGGCCATGACGGCAGGCTATACCACCCTGTCTTTACTGACACCGGAGGTGTATGCCGAGCTCGACCGGAAGGCAGCCCGGCTGGAGGCAGGCTTTAGAGAGAATGCGGACCGTCTGGGAGCACCGCTGACCATTAACCGGGTCGGCTCCATGGTTTGTCCGTTTTTTACCCGGCAGCCGGTGGTCAACTTCGAGACCGCACGGACCTCCGATTTGGAGCTGTTCCGGCGTTATTTTGCGGCGATGCTGGATTTGGGCGTGAGCCTGGCGCCTTCGCAGTTTGAGGGGATGTTCGTCTCCACCGCCCATACGGACGAGGATATTGAAAAGACCATTGAAGCCCAGGGAAAAGCGCTGGAACGAGCGTTGGGCTAGAGCGTGTCTGAAAACTCCGAGGGGATCAGTTAATATCCTGATTTTCGTGCTAATAAGCGGCGGAGCTTTGCTCGGCCAATCTAATCTGGCGGTATTCCCTTGGGGATACCGCCATTGTGCGTTTGAAGATCTTGGAGAAAAGCAGCTGATCCGCGTATCCGACACTGGAGGCGACCTCCCCGATGGTCAGGATCGGATTCTGCAGCAGCTCGCAGGCCCGGTTCATCCGAAACTGGATCAGGTACTGCTGGGGGGTTATGCCCATTTCCTGCTTGAACATTTTGGACAGATATTTGCGGTTTAAGCCAAGGGTGTGGGCGATGGTCTCAATATGCACGTGGGTGGCGTAGTTTTGCTGGATGAGGGAGATGACGCGGCTGATATAGTGGGCCTGCATGTCCTCCCGGCTGCGGCTGCTTCGGTCGGGGCTTAGAATAGCGGCGAGGAAGGAATAGAGAGCCCCCTGGAGGCGCAGCTCCCGGTTGAAGCCGGATTCGTCCGCCTTGAACATTTCGATGAAGCAGTTGCGGATATACTCGTCATGATGGGCTATATCGAACACGGGGCAAGTTACGGACAGTGCGGACTGCTTCAGAATTTGCTCCACCTGCAGGCCGTTGAACGCCACCCAGGAATACGTCCAGGGCTCCTCCTTGTCCGCGCAATAATAGGAAAGAACCTCCGGAAACACCAGAAACCCCTGTCCGGCCTCCAGCTTATAGGTTTGGCCTCCTGTCGAGTAAATCCCCGTTCCGCTATGGATATAGTGAATCTTATAATAGTCCCGCAGCATCGGTCCCACCGAGTGGCCGGGCACACAATTTTCCGTGCCGCAATAGTAAAACTTCAAATCCATTAAAGCATGTGGGGGATACGTTTGGAACTCAAATTCCCCTATATTATGCATGTTATTGTTGGCCTCCCGGCAGTTGGTATACGTGAGTTTGATGACATTATACCATACGGAGATGGGAGGAAGAGGTGTTTGTTTTTGGCGGTTTTGCAGGGTGGAAGAGGAGGGGACGAGTTGGAGCGAGATTAGTGTAAAGGGACGAAGACAGGTCGTGCCGGGGGAGCGCGAGATGGAGCGTTGAGCTGAGGAA
>JAEWMH010000043.1 GCA_023393235.1 Bacillota bacterium
GCCGTCCTTGGTTTGCAGCCGTACCAAAGCGCTCAGCTGATCACCCAACGCGCCGCCGATTTGCATCCACATAGGCATAAACGGGTTCAGCATCTTGTAAGCCTGGGCCATGGTGTAGGCCGCCCAAGCATTGGCACGACCCCAATAGATGCCGGACAGGTGGTCGCCTCTCACATTGTCCCACGCATGGTAGAACAGGTTGGTCTTGGGGTTCTGGAGATATTCCTCATGCCAGTAGAACTGGTTCAGCGCATCATCAATGTATTCCTTCTTGTCCAGCTTGAAGCCCAGACGCAGCAGGAAATAAGCGGCCATAAACAGGGTGTCGGCCCACGCCTGCTCCGGGAAATCGTTGTCGGAGGAAACGGTATGCTGGAATACGCCTTCGCCGAAGCGGATGGCTTCGTTGCGCAGGTATTCAGCCTTCATCAACGCCAGGTCCAGATACTTCTGGTCGCCTGTCGCTTCGTGCAGGGTAATCATGGTATGGCCCATGGCGCAGGAGTTTACCATCAGCGTCGGGATGCCCAGCTCCAGGTACTCATCCACCCATTTTACGAGAAAATCGATATATTCCTGGTTGCCTGTTACTTCCCAAGCTTTGGAGATGCCGTAAAAGGCAACGCCGCAGGACCAGTTCCAGGTAAAGTCAATATTCATGGTTCTCCGGACTACACGGTCAATAAGCTCCCTTACTTCCGCATCATCACATACAAACTTGCGCATGTTTTCCATCTCCTTGTGTCGTTGTTAATGAGGGGGTTGCTTTATGCTTACCTTTATCGTTGACTCCGTTTTCATTTCGCATTCCCCAAATAGGCATACGGAAGAAAATCAGATATTTACGAGCAAGGCAAAACACCTGTTACCTCTATTATTAGCCTGTCCCCCGGCCAATGTCTAGACTTTTATTTTATTTTGTTATGGAATTATCTTAAGGTGTGAACAAAAAAATTCGGATGTATTCAAAAATCCGTTTTTCCAGAGGAATCGGCATAAAACTTTAAAAATTTTGTGAACAAAGCCTTTTTGCAAAAGGTGGGTTATCGTTTTCATGAAAAAAGGCCCGCGGGCGGTCCAACTTTTGGAAACCCCACTATAGGGTTCCGCCAAACGGGTGAAAATGCAGATCGGTCACGGCGGCGAATTGTAGCGGGCAAGCGCCGTCTCCTGGATTTCCAACGCCCGGTCGATCCGCAGGGAACGGATTTTGTCCAGGTAGCTGTCATAAGCCTCCATCGGCTCAATGCCCAAGATCAGCTTGAGGGACATTTCGTCCACCAGAAGGCTCACATCCTGCATAATCACGGACAGCTCCGCATTTTCCCGCTCGGTTTTGGGCGTTGGCGGAAGCAGATGCGCATCCGCGTCCGTGTCCGCCCACAGCTTCACCGCCTCACGCTGCTGGGGCAGGCTGTAATACTGCTCCGCATACCGTTCATCCTGGACAAAAGGCCCGAAATAGCTGGCCCGGGAATACATGGCCAAGGCTTGGGAGGGCGCCAGCTTATCCGGATTCCGGAGAATCAGGTCCGTATACTGGGGATACTCACCCTTCATCGTATAGCTGATCCCTTCCATGCCGAAATTGAAGAACATGTGGCCTTCGGGGCTGTAGCCGTAGTCCAGCATCCGGACGGCCTTTACCACCTGGTCACTTTTGGCGGAGATGGCCACACCTCCTGAGCTGACATAGTGGCTCCGCTGGCCATAGAAGGGGCGCTCCCCCTTCTTCAGCACCGGATAAGGAGCTCCCGCCAGCCGCGCCTCCGGATCAGCTGCCGTAAGCAAGGGCTGCCAGGTGCCGATACCCGCCCCGGCATTCCAGATAGTGGCGCCGCTGCGTCCCGACAGAATGCTTGCATCCAGGGACCGGGTATCCACCGCGGCAATGTTCCGGTCAATGAGCCCTTCCTTGTACCACTGCCGGAACGTAGCGATAAATGCTTTATACCCCGGCTCCAGCGGTCCGTACTTCACCCTGCCGTCCAACAGGTAAAAGCCCTTTATGACACCGAACGCCCCGGAAAATGCACCGTTTTCCATGGCCTGCAGCGCATTGGGCACCCCAAGGAAGCTTAAGGGGGCCTCCGCTCCTTTCTTCTCCTTGAAGGCCTTCAGAACCGTATACCACTCCTCTATGGTCTCCGGCACCTCCAACCCCAGATCATCCAGCCAATCCTTGCGGGTGATGGGCCCCTGGAAGGTCCGGAGCCTGTCGCTGTCCCGGATAAACGGAAACAAATAATAGCTGCCCTCTGCGGTTTTCACCTGTTTGTCCACCTCGGGATGCTCCTGCAGATAACGTTTGAGGTTGGGGGCGTACCGGTCGATAACGTCGTTCAGCTTGCGGATAAAGCCGTCGTTGATAGCCTTCTGCGGACCGCCGGGGAAACGCTCCCATTCATATTCGATCATATCCGGCACCTCCCCGGAGGCCAGAAGCACGTTCAAGGCCTCCTTGGCCCGGTTGGCCGGGGGTTGGATGAACTTCAGACGGACGCCGGTCCGCTTCTGCCATTCCTGAAAAAACGGCACCTCCATAAACGTCGGCCTTACGCTGCCCGCATTACCGTTCAGCTCCGCCCAATACGTCAGCTCCCGGCCTAGCTTCTGTGGACCGGCTGCCTCCTCCTCCGGCCCCACAGCCGGGTAAGCATCCTGACGCTGCCCCTGCTCTCCCCCAAAGCAGCCCGACAGAGCCAAGAACGCCAATATCAGAATAAGAATGCCGTTTCCCACCCGATGCTTCATACGTTTGCCCTCCCTGTTGTCCGCATCTGTGACGCTATACCAAACCTCTTCCGTTTAATTCCCTGTATTTGCCCGGCGTGATCCCTTCATATTTCTTGAACACACGGATAAAAGAAGCCGCATCCAGATATCCCACCCGGTGAGGGATATCCGCCACCGCCGAGTCCTGCTCGCCGGTGAGAATGGCCTTGGCCGCCCCGATCCGCACGCTGTGGATAAAATCAAGCAGCCCCTCGCCTGTCTGTTCCTTGAACAGCTTAGACAGATAGCTGCCCTTCAGCCCGAAGCTTTCGCCAATGGCATTCACATTCAGATTGGGGTCGGCATAGCTGCCCCGGATATGGGCGGACACCCGGTCCACCAGCTCCCGCAGCATTTCCTGGCGCTCCCGGGACTGGTGAGCCTCCTTTTTGGCCGCGGCATACAAGCAGACCTGCTCCAGAAGTGCCAGCAGCTCCCGGCGCATTTCGGAAACGGTGTCGCAGGCCATCAGCTTCTCCATCCAATCGGGATTATCCGCGGGCATACCGCCGTCCTTGTCGCCGATCTCATGGATGGCCTTCACCATGGTCCCAGCCAGATCAAACATGAGGCAGCGGGCCAGGGTGACCGACAGATGGGGGCGCTGGAGGTTCCGGTCCAGGGTGTCATTCATAAGGGAGGCGGCTTGAGCAGCCTGGCCCAGCTTAATCGTATGGATAAGCTGCTGCTCGGCCTGGAGGGAGTAAGAATAGCCGTTTTCGGGAGGACTGCCGGGCTCCCGCCGGATGTCCCCGTACATAATAATCTCCTGCTTGCCCAACACCATCTTGTATTCCATGGCGTCCAGCGCCTCCTGGTACGCCTCGGCTATGCCGCTTAGGGACGGATGCGCCCCGCTGACGGCAACAGTCAGATCCATCTGGAAGCGCAGGAGGAACTGCTGGGCCTCCGCGGCAATCCGCCGGAGACCATCCTTCCATTCCCCACCGTCCTGAATGTCCAGACTGACCAGACAGACCATCATATCGTCCACCTCGGATACATACCCGGCATGGCCGTGCTGGCCCACCAGCTCCTCCACCACATTGGTGATAATAAACTGGATCAGACGCCGGCGCTCAATGTCGTTCACACCCGGCAGCTTGGCGGAGAGGCTATCGCCGTTCTCCACCACAAACAGCATCACGGCAAACTCATCCGAGACCAGCCGGATCTGGAAGGTTTTGAAGGCTTCCTCATAAGGAACCAGAATATCCGGCTTGCCCTTTAGAAGCCGGGTCAGCATATTGGTCCTCAGGATGTGGTGATGAGCCTGCATCTCCACAGCCAGCCGCTCCTTCTCGCTGCGTGTCTGCCAGATGGCCTGCTGGATAAAATGCAGCTCGTTACCCTCCCGCTCTCCCCCCGCCGTGCCCTTCTCCGTGAGGGACCGGACCATAGCCCGGATAGGCGAATAATTCCGCCGCAGGAAAAACCACGTGAGCATCACACCGCCGATGGCGCTGATGCTGATGCTGATATAGGTGAACCGGCGGACGTACTCCGCTTTTTTCCAATAGAGATTGCCGGGAATGATCAAGGCATACTTCAAATCGGATACGGCCGAACGGACGAACATCAGCTCCTGATCTCCCAACCGGGTAGGCTCCGTCAGCTCCTCCTTCTCCTTCAGCAGCTTCAGAATGGCGTCCTGATCCCCTGACAGCGGCAGGTTGGACAGCAGCACCCGGTTGTCCTGGTCCAGCACCAGCACCTGGCCGCCGCTGAAGCCGGAAATGCCCTCAATGGCCTGCTGGAAGCGGCTGGCATCCGCCATCACCACCACCGTACCCGCCTCCCGCCCGCTGAGATCCTTGGCCAGATGGGTCATATACGCCACAGCATTGCGTGAGCTGGAGGAATCGGTGCGGGGCAGTATGAAAAAACGGTTGCCCGGTGTATACCGCAGCAGTTCCTTCCATTCGTCATATGTCAGCGCGCCGCCTTCATGTATGGTCTGAAAGGCCGTTTTCATATCCCGGATATTCCCGGGGCGGACCACTGCCTCCTCCTTGGACCAAGTGACGTAGAATTCGTCCACCGACGCATAGGAGGTCTGGTACAGCTGCATTTCCTTAGCCAGCTGGTAGGCGGTATATTGGGCGTCATTGGAATAGCTGCTGGAATACATCAGGGTTTGCAGCTTGGAATTCCAGGTGATCTCCATATTCAGGCGTTTCATCAGATCGATCTGGTTGTCCACGGTGTACCGGACCTGCTTCAGCAGATAATCGTTGGCCCGGTGGATTTCACTGGTTAGGGTATCTCCGGACTGGCGGTAAATGATAAGGCTTACAATAATGGGGATAAACAGTATGGTGCTGTAGGACACCAGCCAGGTGACGATAATGCTTTTGCGTTTTTGCCAAAGCTGCCGGATGTTCATTACATTCTCCTCACAACGCCAGAGTAAAGGAAAATCGGGGGTGACTGGTTCCATTATACTTCCCCTGCCCGGCCATGTGATGTTGAAATTGGCAAATCCGGTTGGCAAATGCTCCAAACCGCCTTTTTTATATGGCAAAAAGCCCGAATGGAGTCCATTCAGGCTGCTGCTGGCAAACGGCGGCGCTCCCTTATTTCAGAGAACCCACCATCACCCCTTTAACAAAATACCGCTGCACAAACGGATAGATGCACAGCACGGGAAGCGTCGCCACCACAATCGTGGCGTATTTGATGGTTTCCCCGATCTGGTGCCGGTCGGCGGCGCTCACACCTGTTGACATGCTGTCCGTGGAGTTGGAGATGAGAATTTCCCGGAGCACCAGCTGGAGGGGGAACAGCTCCCGGCTTTTGATGAAGACGGAGGCATAGAACCAGCCGTTCCACTTGTCCACGGCATAATACAGGACCATCACCGCAATCACCGGCATGGACAGGGGCAGAATGATCCGGAACAGAATGGTGAAGTGGTTGGCCCCGTCAATTTTGGCCGACTCCTCCAGCCCGTCCGGGATGCCCATAAAGGCCGTCCGCATAATGATCAGGTTGAAGGTGCTCATGGAGAAGGGGATAATGGTGGCCCACAGGGAATCCAGCAGGCCTACATTTTTGACGATCAGGTACAAGGGAACCAGCCCCCCGTGAAAAAACATGGTGAAGACGATCATGAACATAAACACCTTGTTCCACATCACATTTTTACGGGAGAGCACATAGGCCCCCAAGGAGGTCATAAACAGATTCAGCGTCACCCCGAACACCACGATAAACAGGGTATTGCGGTACCCGGCCAGAATGCCCGGATTATCCATTACGCTGCGGTACGCCTCCAGACTGAAGCCCAGAGGCCGCCAGAGAATGCCCTTAAAGGCAATCAGCGCCCCCGCATCGCTGACGGATGCGAAGATCACATATAACAAGGGATACAGGGTCACAATCACCAGGCCGATCAGAATGCCGTAAATAACCACATCAAAACATTTGTCCCACACACCGGATTCCTGCTTCATCGTCGGTCCTCCTCACCATAAGCTGCTGTCGTTCAGTCTGCGGCTGACATAGTTGGCGGTCACCAATAGAATCAGGTTGATCACCGAATTGAACAGGCCCACCGCCGAGCTGTAGCTCCAGCCGAACTCCAGCAAACCCTTGCGGTACACGAAGGAGGAGATCACATCCGCCGTGTCGTAGGTGATGGGGTTGTAGAGCAGAATGATTTTTTCGAAGCCTACGTTGAGCAGATTGCCCATCCGCAGGATCATCATAATGGCGATGGTAGGCATGATGCCGGGCAGGGTGATATGCATCATTTGCTTGAACCGGCTGGCTCCGTCCATACGGGCCGCCTCATACTGTTCTTGGTCAATACCCATCAGAGCGGCGATGTAAATGATGGACTCCCAGCCGATCCGCTGCCAGATTTCGGAGAGGATGTAGATGGAGCGGAACAGCTCGGGCCGCTGGAGCATGGCCTGGCCGTCATAGCCCATCCAGACGAAGATCCGGTTAATGATGCCGTCGGCGTTGGTAAAATCGGTAATGATGCCGCAGATGACCACCAGCGAGATGAAATACGGCATGTAGGTGATGGTCTGGGCCACCCGCTTGAAGGTTTTGTGACGGACCTCGTTAATCAGCAAGGCCAGGATAATCGGGGTGGGAAACTCAAAAATCAGCGAATAGAGGCTGATGGTGATGGTGTTTTTGAGAATCCGCCAAAAGTAATAGCTGTTGAAAAAATCGGCGAAATGCCGGAAGCCGACCCAGTCGCTGCCCACAATCCCCTTCATGGGGGAATAATCCTTGAAGGCGATAAGCGCCCCGTACATGGGGGCATAATGGAAAACCAGGTAATAGACAACCACGGGGATCATCATGATGTACAAATACTTGTTCAGGGCAAAATCGCGGGCCAGCCGGGCCGCCCTGTTGGGCGACCGGGCGGCGGGTTTATCCGTAGAAAGCTCCGCAGTATGGGCCATGTCCTCTCACTCCTTCTTTTTGGAGTCTAACAAATTCCCATATGAATCCACTTACCGGGAAAGGGTGGCTTGGATGCTCAAACAGATTTTGTCGGCCTTGATTGTATCGGATTGTTTAAGGGTTCAAGGCCGCCAAAAAAACTCGCCCCCAAAGCGTATGCTTCCGAAGCTAGTTTTCCTTACGGAAAACTCTTAACTCCTTTCCCTCCCAGTCATTCCGTATAGGAATTTGTCAGACTCCTACCGTTTGTTGTAGCGGTCGTATGCGGCCTGCTGGATGGCGATGGCGCGGTCCAGCTTGAGGGACTTCATTTTGTCCACATACTTGGTGAACTCCTCCAGCGGCGCGGAGCCCAGCACGATCTTCAGGGTCATTTCGTCCACCAGGGTATCGATGTCGTTCATGATGGTGGCGTATTCGGTGCTTTCCTCCGGCGTCGGGGTCAGGGAAGGCAGATTATGCTTGTCGCCGTTGGTCTTCTTCCAGACCTCCACCGCGTCCCGCTGGGTTTGCAGGGCGAAGAACTGCTCCACGTACCGTTTGTCCTGGATAAACGGACCGTTGTAGCTGCCCCGGGCATACAGGGAGATGGCTTGGGCCGGTGCCAGCTTGTCGGGATTTTTCAGGAGGAGATCGGTGTATTTGGGATAGCCGTTTTCCATGTTGTAGCTGACGCCCTCCGTGCCGAAGTTGAAGAACAGCCGGCCTTCCTCGCTGTAGCCGTAGTCCAGGAGCTTGGTGGCCAGCACAGGGTCCTTAGCTGCCGTGGTGATAGCGACAGTGCCTTCGGAGGAAAAGGCTTTCTGCTTCTGGCCGAATTCGGGGAAATCCCCCTTCTTCAGAACCGGATACGGTGCAGCCACCAGCACGGCCTTGGGGTCCTTGGCCTGGATCAAAGGCTGCCACTTGCCGATCCCGCCTCCGGCGTTGCCGACGGTTGCCCCTGCGGCTCCGGACGCCATGTTGCTGTCCAACGCCTTGGAATCGGAGGTGGCGGCGTTTTTGTCGATCAGGCCATCCTTGTACCACTTGTTCATTTGGGCCAAATAATCCTTATAGCCGGTTTCCGCCGGACCGTATTTGATCTTGCCGTCATTGCCCAGGTAATAACCGCGCAGAATTCCAAAGGCTCCTACAAAAGAGCCGCTTCCGGAGTCATTGAAGAAACGGGGTTTGCTGTTGAAGCTTAAGGGAGCGGCAGCGCCTTTTTTCTCCTTGAAGGCAGTCAGGGTTGTGGTCCACTCGTCGATGGTGGTGGGCACCGGCAGACCCAGCTCATCCAGCCAGTCCTTGCGGATAATCGGTCCTTGGAACACCCGCAGATATTCGTCCCCCCGGATAAAAGGGAAGCAGTAGTAGCTGCCGTTGTCGGTTTTGACCATCTTGTCGATCTCCGGGTTCTCCTGAAGGTACTTCTTCAGGTTGGGGGCGTGTTTGTCGATGAGGTCATTGAGCTTGACGATGTAGCCGTCCTTGATGGCTTTTTCCGGGCCGCCGGGGAAGCTCAGGAAGTTGTATTCCAGCATGTCCGGGAGGTCGCCGGAGGCCAGCAGCATATTGAAGGCTTCCTTGGTCTGTCCCGCGGGGGGAGCGATGAACTTCAGGGCAACGCCGGTTTTTTTCTGCCATTCCTGGAAGAAGGGCACCTCATTGTGGGAAGCCTTGACCCCTGTAATGTTCCCGGTCAGCTCGCCCCAGTAGGTTAAGGTTTTATCCGTTTTCAGCGGATAGGCATTGGCGGCGGCTTGAGTGCCCGCACCGCTGCCTGCGCTTGCAGCCGGGCTGGCGGCCATGTCCTTGGTTTCATCCTTGCCTGCGCAAGCGGCCAATGGGCCTGCAGCTACCAGAACGGTGAGTGTGGTCGCGATCCATTTTTTCATTTCTGTGGACCTCCGTAAATGGAATTGGGAGAAGCATCTCTCCCCTCCAACACTACGGGACGGACCAGCGGCGGAATATGGGCAGAATCGGAAACCGGGTAGTGAAAATCGGAGGCAGAATTGGCAAATTGCAAAATAGAGTTGGCAAAATAAAAAGCAACCACAGCTTACCGTGTGATTGCTCCGGAATATTTGGCTTTATGTGGTTTCGAAATTCATGGTTATGTTGAACGCGGGGGGAGGAGAGGATGGAAGCTTCACGGGTTTTTCCCCGGCTCGAAGCTCCAGTACGGCGATAATCCGTTCCAGCGGGCGGAGTCCAAATTGCTTGCACCGTTCCGCGTCATAAATCCATTCCGGAATCAGGCGGCGCACATGCCAGGGCTTGGATTGGGCCAGCAGCTGAAAGTTCTGGACCAGGCAGCATACAGCTGCGTAATCCTCACCCTGCTTATGCAGATCGGCCTCCTCCTTGGCCACCACCAGAAGAAACGGCAAGGAGGATACCCCTCCCGGCAATGCCGGCACATAAATAAAACGCCAAGGCTCCCGCATCCCGTCATTGGGCGCCCAAACCGCTTCGTTCAGGAGCTCCAGAATGGTTTGGGGAGATGGGGACATAAAGGAAGATTGCGGAGTGCTTCCCCCGCCGAATAGGGTCCAGTTTTTCTCAGCGGGTGTTCTGCTCCGGGCTTTGGGTATTTTCTCAAAATAGCCGATCTCCAAAATTCCGGCACATCTTTCCCCTTCCCGCAGGCCAATTCTCTTATAAAAGGACTCTCCGCAAATCATCGGGTCCGTATACCACAGCATCCCCAGACCCTGCTCCCAGCCCAGCAGTTGAAGGTTTTGAATAATGCTGCAAACCGCGGCGTAGTTGATGTCCCGCTGCCGCTGTGTGTCGGCCGCTTCTGCGATGAAGATTACATGGGCCGGAATATCGACGGTCATTTTTTTCATAAAATTCGTCATGGGGGCAGGAAGCAGCTTGCCCAAACCGCTCTCCTTCACCTTGGCCAGCATATGCTCAGCCAGCTTTTCGCGGGCCTCCGGCGTGCCGATGTAAAGGCAGCGCCAATGCGGCGTCCCATCGGCCTCGTACAGGCCTGCCGCCTCCTTCAGCAAGGAAACGATTTGTTCTTGGGCAATAGGGGTGCTTTTGAATTTGCGGACGGTCCGCCGTTCTCTTATCGTTTGGGACACATTCATGCTGATCCCTCCACTCGAAAAAATAGTTAACCAGTAAACTATAATACCTGATGGTTGAGGCTGTCAATCCTTTTCAGGCAGGATATAAGGAGGCTGTTGCAAGGCTCGAATCTTAAAGTGTGAGCGCTATACGTATGTTTACAAGTGAATCATTTTCGGTTAGGATAAAGGTGATTTTGCAAAAAAAGGAGAGCCACATGATGAACCCATCCGATGGACTGAAGCGGCTGCTGTATGACCGCGTTCTCCACTTCTCCCACTTAACGGAGCAGCTTTTTACAACGGAGATGGAGGCATTCGCCGAGCTTACCCGGCAGCATGGGGTGACTTCCATCCCGAACAATATGACCAGTGTGCATGTCCTGGATTGCATCGGCAGCCATGAGCCCATTAACAGCACATCGATTGCGGAGAAAATGAGCTTGTCCAAAGCAAGCATTACGAAAATCAGCACCAAGCTCCTTCAGGAGGGCTACATTAAACGCAGCCAGTTGAACGATAACAAGAAGGAGATCTTCTTCAGCCTGTCGCCCAAAGGCCGGGAGCTGTATGAGGTCCACGCCCGGATGCACGAAATCATGGAACAGAGATTCATCCGCGAGATGGAGGCTTTTTCGGAGTCGGAGCTGCAGGCTTCGCTGAAATTTCTGCAAACCATGATTAATCATAGAGGGTATATGATCAAAGGAGATGTTACGGAACTCAGCGACTCTTAGACACGTAAAATCGCCGGTTGGGGTTTTTAACGGAACTCACAAGCCCTTAGCGGCTTTAAAAGCGCCTCATTGATGCCATTTTGTGCTGTAACGGTCGCTGAGTTCCGTTAAATCAAAATTTGCCCCCGATTTCCCCGCTAAGCGCCGCTTAGTTCCGTTAGCCACACTACCAGGCTGTCAACCTGACCCTGCTAGCCTTCAACCGCTACCCTCCCATTACCAACTGTCCTGCCCTCCTCCACTTACTAACCTGCCCCTACCAACCTTATCCCACTAGCCTTCCATTGCCAACTGCTGTGCCTTTCTCCACCTACTAACCTGCCCCTGCCTCCTCTTGCTCCCCTCTGCTAACTCCCTGCTATCCTGCAAAAGTGCAGTTATTTTTCACCGCGTCCCCTCTTTCGCGGGCCTATCCTGCAAAAGTGCATTTATTTTTCGCCGAAATCGCTAATCAGGTGGAATTCCCCGGAAATAACTGCACTTTTGCATTTGGGACCCCCTTTTATGCGGCTAACCCCACCAATAGATGCACTTTTGCATTATGACCGGTTGAAATCCCCACGCCCACGCCCTACTCCGGCGACCTGCCTTCACTTGGACTGCATGTTCGCAGACAACCCCGAATACAATAGCAGTATTTGATTCTTCGGGAGGACATGATGCCAATGCCGCAACAGAAGCAATCCTTCATGAGAGGCACCTTTGTTTTGTCCATTGCCGCATTCGTCAACCGGATTCTCGGTTTTATCAGCGGCATGTACATTGCCCGTGTGCTGGGGGCGGAGGGGATTGGCCTGCTGATGATGGCACAGCCGCTGGTGCCTCTGGTGATTACCATTACGGAGCTGGGGCTGCCCGTAGCCATCTCCAAGCTGGTGGCGGAGGCCGATGCCAAGGGGGAAAAGGAGAAGATCCGGCGGATTCTCCACGTTTCACTGGCTATTACCAGCACTCTGAGCATCAGCCTGACCACGGTCTGTCTGCTGGGATCAGAGCGGATCGCCTCCGTCCTGCTCACAGACCAGCGGGCCTACTACGCCATGCTGGCCATTATGCCCATCGCGCCGATCATCGCCATCTCCGCCGTGCTCAAGGGATATTTCCGCGGAAAGCAGCGAATGCAGACCATTGCCGCCTCCGATGTGCTGGAATTCACCGTGCAGATCGCCTGCGTGCTGGCGTTGGTTCACCTGCTGCTGCCCTACGGCATTGCCTATGCCGCCGCAGGAGCCACCGCTGCTGCGGTGATTAGCGAAGCCAGCAGCCTAATGTTTCTGGCGGTCAGCTACAAGCTGCGGGGAGAAGCGCGGATACCCGGCGTAACCTGGGGCAGCAGCCTGAAGAAGAGCAAATCCACGCTGGCCGAGCTTTTGCGGATTGGCCTGCCCATCACAGGCAACGGTGTAGTCCACTCCCTGTACGGCGCCTTCCAGCCCATGCTCATCACCACCAGCCTTGCGCTCACCGGCATTGGGACGGTCATGGCCACCAAGCAGTTCGGCATGCTTACCGGGTTTGCCTTCCCCCTGCTGTTTATGCCCAGCTTCATCACCCAATCCCTGTCCACCGCGCTGATTCCGGCCATAAGCGAAGCCTCCGCCAACAAAAACAGCCTCCTGATGCACCAGCGGATGGATCAGGCGCTCCGGCTGGGCCTGATGATCGGGGCTCCTGCCACGGTGATTCTGTTCATTTGGGCCACGCCGCTGACCACCCTGATCTACCACGCACCGGAGGCGGGTATCCTGCTGAAAATCCTGGCCCCCATGTTTTTCCTGCATTATTTCGACGCACCGCTAAATGCGATTCTGCTGGGGCTTGGCCGGGCCAACACCACGTTGGGAAACCACCTGATCGCTACCGGATTGAAGGCTGTAGCCATTTTTGTACTGGGCAGCCAATTCGGCATTGTAGGCATCGCGTTTGGGATGGGAATTGGGATTATTGTGCTGACCCTGCTGAACTTCCTCTCCATCTCCAGCACCATCGGCTTTTATTGGGAAGTCCGCCCGTATGCCCGGGTTTTCCTGTCCATGCTGGTCATGGCTCTCTGCGGCCAATGGGCATTAAGCTATGCCACGGCGATGGATATTCCTCTGGTCTGGACGGTGCTGGGATCGGTGGGCTTCGCTCTGGCGGTGTACTTCACCACCCTGTCCATCACCCGCTTCCGCAGCCCCAAGGACCTTCCGCTTATTTCACGTTGGGTCAGATAATCTCCAATTACATTGAAAGCCAATTCGAGTGCATGGTATACTAGCGTTAGTATAAGAGTACAATGCAAAGAGAGCCGTGCTTGCAACACGACTCTCCTGTGCAACAGCCGCTTGAAAGGCGGTCGGCGTTACGGGTTAAACCTACAGGAAATAGGTCGCATCCCTTGAGCAGGGCGGCCTATTTCTTTGTGTTCCGGCTAATTGCTACGACGATGGCCACGACCAACGTCAGCAACGCAACAAGCAGCGCACCGAAGCTAATCATGAGCGTCAAAGCATCTTTAACCTCCACAGGCATCACCTCCCTTCCGGGAGATTAGCCGACCGCCCTTGCAAGCCTATTCTATTGCTCTTGCATTTTATCACATTAATCAATACACAGTAAGTCCCATTTCAAGATATCAATTCCGTTCAACATATTCAACTAACCGCCTCCCCCCTACCCCTCCTGCCCCCGAACCATTTCCCGGAAACGTCCCGGGGTGATACCCTCCAGCTTTTTGAACAGCCGGATGAAATAACTGGGCTGGTAACCGACCAGAAGCGCGATTTCGTTAATCATGATATCCGATTCCTTCAGCAGGGCCTTGGCCTTGTCCATCCGCAGCTCCGTCAGGTACTCGGTGAAGTTGATACCCACCTCATACTTAAAGGCCTTGCTGAGCAAATGGGAGGTGGCCCCTACATGATCCGCGCAGCTCTCCAGGGAGATATCCTTGGCGTAATACTCCTGAAGGTATTGCTTCGCCTGCTCGATCATCCGCTTCACCTGGTCGTTGGAGCGTTTCTCCAGCTCCCGCATATAGGTCTCCACAATATTTTCACGGAACCATTGCAGGATAGACTGGGGATCGCGGATTTGAGAGAGTGCTTCGAAGATATTGCCGCCGTTGGTCAGGCTGGCCGGATTCACACCCACCTGGGATACGGCATTCAGGATGCCCGCCAACAGCCGCATCAGCCCCTGCTGCACATCAATTTCCTTCATCCCCTCAGCCGACATCGCCTCCACAAACAGCGTAAGCTGCCGTACGGCCTCCTCCCGCTCCCCCGCCCGCAGAGCCTGAATCAGCTCACGCTCAACAGCGAAGGGATAGTTGAAGCTCCCCGTTTCGAAGAACAGATCCGGCTGCTCCATGTCCAGGATCTGATTCTCATTTTCGAAGCTGCGGTACCGGGTGGCGGATTTGGCTTTTTCAAAAACGGAGGCCACCTGGGTAATATGATCCGTCGTGGGGCCAATCACCACCGTAGCCCGCATCCGCAGAATCCGGTTGATGGTTTGGGTAACCTCGCGGCACACCGCATAGATCCGGTCCCGCTGGTGGTTGCCCCGCTCTACAATCAGGACGGCAATGGACAAGTCATGGAAGTTGATGACATACCCCTGCTCCAGATTTCCGGCGGTGATTTCCTCGATAATATTGCAGGCGGCAAAGGTAACCAGTCCCTCATCCCCCTTGTTGAATCGGTCCATCAGCCGGTCGAAGCCGATCAACTGGAGATACACCACAGTGAAAATCCCCTGCTCTACATTTCCGCCGTATTGGCTGAAGCGGCTGATCAGCTCCGGGCCGGAATACCGGTACAGGTACCCCTGGATCAGCTGCTGCAGGAAGCTTTCCTTCAAGTGGGGCAGCTCATGCTTCAGCTTGGACTGCAGAGAGTTGTTTTCCCGGTTCAAGGCCTGCCACCGCTGGTTAATCAGCGAAAATTCATCGATATCCTTGACGGCCGTGCCGCTTTTTTCGCCGCCCAGCATCCGCACCAGCTTGCCGATGGGGGAGTAAATCCGCCGGGACGCCAGCCAGGCCAGGGACACCGCTAGCAGAAGGCCGAAAAGACTGACGATAATAATCAGCTTGGAGATGGACAGCAGCGGCGTCGTGATAGAACGGATGGGAGCCGCCGAAATATACCCCCAGTGGTTAATCAGTTCGGAGAACCGGTCATACGTGACGGAATATTTGCTGCCTTGCCAATTGCTGAAATAGAGTCCTTCATCAGAGCTCTGGGCTTGAATATCCCGGATCATATCCGCAACAAACGGCTCATCCTTCTCCCCGACGCCGGTACCGATAATAATGCCGCCGTCCTCCCGCACCAGCAGGGTTTTGGCTCCGTTATACGGTGTGAGGGTTTCCACCAGTTGTCCCAGCTTGTCCATATTAATGCGGACCATCAGGAAGCCGATGGGCTCGCTGCTGTTCCCCGGCACCTTCTGGATCAGCGCCAAATCCCGGTTATTGGCATTGCCCGAGCCGGGATAGGTCCAGAAGATGGAGCGGTCCTGCCGCAAGAGCGCCATGTACTGCTCATTCAATTCCGGCTGCTCGATGACATTATGCTCCGGATTGAAGCGGATGCCCCCTTCGTCCGATCCCTCCAGATAAAGCTCCACCCGCTCGATCAGCTCGCTGGTGCTCTGGATGACCAGCAGGGTTTTGGTGATATCCCATGCCTGGGTGTAGTTCTTCCAGAAGTCTTTGTTGTTTAGCAAATAGTCAAACTGCGGCTCAAATGCCCAATGCCCCAAGGACATCTCCAGATGGGAGAGCGTATCGTCGATGGTTTCGGCGCGTTCATGGATCTTTTGTTGATGGAGCTGATGCAGCTCCTCCTCAATTTGGCCTCCTGCTCCCCAATACATCAGGCCGCTCAATAGAAGCCCGGGCAGAGTGGCAATGACCAGAATCAGCAGCAGACTTTGCCGGTAGTACGTTGTTTCCTTGGAGAAGAGCTTTCCCATAGTTATATTCACCAGCCATTGGCTTGTTTTTACCCTACCTAGGATACCTTATCGGCCTGTTTTGTTCAATTGCACTTTCTTGATGCTCCTGCCCGCCGGATAGCACTTTGCCGACAGGCTAGGACATTTTCATGCAGCAGAAAAAACCGTGTCGAGGACACGGTTTTCCCTCCGGCAAGCTCTATTTTTTCGGAGAAGCGGCATACAATTCATTCATTTCCTTCACATATTCATCGCCGCCGCTCTTCTTCCACAGCTCAACTGCAGCCTTCCAATCGGCTTCCGAGGATTGCCCTACAATGTACTTGATCCGGGCATCGTTAATGATGTTATCCAGCTGCGGTCCCTTTTGGGAATAGACCTTGGAGATAAAGGACTCGGCAGGGTTAGGAACCACGTATTTTTCGGCTTCCTTTTGCAGCTTTTCCGTTTTGATGGAAAGCGGCGTTTGGGTTTTTTTGCTCTTCAGTGTCCGGGTTTCAGGAATGTATGTCAGCATTTGGCCCAAGCCGGATACTTCGGATTCAATAAGGGCAGTGTCTGTAGTCGGAACGATGAAACCGTCGGCATCCTTGGTGTAATGCTTGCCTTCAATCCCGGAATACAGCAGGGTTTGAAGCTCGGCCTCGTTGGTCTGATCGATAAATTGAAGCACCTGCTTCAGCTCTTCCTCCGTTTTCACAGTGGATTTCGGAATCGCCAGGATACCGGCGTAGCCTGTGGTGGGAAGTGCCTTCAAGCCGTTCTTGCCCTCCACGCCGATCAAATTGTCCACAAATTGCTTATTGGGTTCGTCTTTATTGGCCGCCTTCAGCGCTTCATGGATTTTTTGCTCAATCCGGCCTGCCGTATCCGTCACGTCCACAATCACACCGGCTTTGCCGTTTACCACCGGATCAATCCACTTGGCACTGTCATAGACGGCAAAATCCTGGTTGATTAGCTTTTCCTCGAACAGCTTGCGCATAAATTTCAGAGCCTCGAAATATTCGGCTGTTTCATGCTCCGGCACCAAAGCGCCGTTGGCAACGCCCCACTTGTTCGGCGCCCCGAACCAAAGCTTGATGGTGTCAAAGCCGCTGGCCCAGGTGCCCGTCCATTTGACCAGTACCATACCGTAGGTGTCGTCCTTGCCGTTTTTGTCCGGGTCCTTTTCCTTAAACGCCTTCAGCATATTATAAAAATCATCGATGGTTTTGGGGGCGGTCAAACCTACATTATCCAGCCAATCCTGCCGGAAGTTGATGCCGTTTCGGCCCAATGCGCGGCTCCGGTAAATCCCGTAGGTTTTGCCGTCGATGGCATAGTTTTGGAGCACGGTCTGATTAGCCTGGCCCAGGTTCTTGTAATTCTTCAGATATGGAGCCACATCCCAGAACGCCCCGGACTTGGCTGCATTCACAAAGCTGGAGCTTTTGCTGTCGGGCACATACATGATGCTGGGCAGCTTGCTGGAGGCCAGCGTAATGTTGAATTTATCGTTGTAGGAGGAGTTGGGCACCCAGTCGATGTGGATCTTGGTGTTGGTTTTCTTCTCGATTTCCGCCAATACGGGACTGCCGTCCTTGGGATAGCTGGTGTTGAACACCGGAAGCATAATGCTCAGCTCCAGCGGCTTGGCCGGCGCTGCGGATGTGGAGGCTCCCGCCGAACCCTGTGGCGGATTTGCTGCAGAATCTGTGCTGTCGCTGCCGCAGCCAACCAGCACCGTTGCGGTAACGGACGCTGCCGATGCTACCGCAAGCCATTTTTTCCATTGCGTTTTGTTTTGTTGCATAAACCAATGACCTCCTTAATAAAATGCTTTCTATTTATCGCAAGCCGTTACCCCTTCACAGAGCCGATCATAACACCCTTGGCAAAATGCTTCTGGAGAAACGGATACACGAGCAAAATGGGAACCGTACCAATGACAATAACAGCCATTTTGATGGATTGGTCAGGCGGCTTCACAAAATTGGGGTCCATGCTGCTCATATCCCCCGCCGCCGATTGGGACAGCATCACGATCTGCCGGAGCATAACCTGCAGAGGCCATTTTTCCGGATTGTTAATGTAAAGCAGGGCGCTGAAGAAGCTGTTCCAGTGGCCAACGGCATAGAACAGGGTGAAGGTAGCCAGCACCGGCTTGGACAATGGAAGGACAATTTTCCATAATAGCCCCAACTCCGTGCAGCCGTCAATCCGTGCCGCCTCCTCCAGCTCCGGGGGAAGCTCCTGGAAAAAATTCTTCACAATAATCAGGTTAAAAGCACTGATGGCCCCGGGAATAATCAATGCCCACAGGCTGTCCAGCAGATTCAGCTCCCGGATCACCAGATAGGTAGGAATCATCCCCCCGCCGAACAGCATGGAGAAGATCACCAGGTTCAGAAAGGTATTGCGTCCGGGCAGTGTTTTGCGCGCCAGCGGATATGCCATGGTGACGGTAAACACCAGATTGAAGATGGTGCCCACCACTGTAATATAAATGGATACCCAGACGCTCTGCATGATGATATTGGTGGAGAAAATATACTCATACGCAGCCGTCGTAAAGGTTTGGGGAATCAGGAATACGGCCCGTTCCGTCAGCTCCGCATCGCTGGCAAAGGAGCCTGCGATAATATAGATAAAGGGAAATACGGCCAATAGCCCGTATAACGTCAGGAACAGATAATTGCCGATGTCAAATGCGGTACCCGGTACACTTTTGTAGTGTCTAGCCAATGTCCTCTACTCCTCGCTTTCCTTAATATAGGCCGGATTCGCCGAACCTCTTGGCCAACCAGTTGGTGCCCATCACCAGAACCACACCCACAATGGATTTGAACAAGCCTACGGCTGTACTGTAGCTGAAGGAGCCCTGGGTGATGCCCACCATGTAGACATAGGTATCGAACACTTCTGCCACATGCCGGTTCAGCGGGTTCAGCAGCAAATAGATCTGTTCAAAGCCATTGTCCAAAATATTGCCCATACGCAAGATCAGCAGGATAACGATGGTGCTGCGGATGGACGGCAGGGTAATATGCCAGGTTTGTTTCCAGCGGTTGGCCCCGTCCATAATCGCCGCCTCATACTGCTCCATGTCCACTCCGGCTAATGCCGCCAGGAAGATGATGGTGCCCCAACCGCATTCCTTCCAGATCGTCTGAATGATGATAATGGGACGGAACCAGTCCGGACTGGTGAGGAAGTCGGTTTTGCTGCCAGTCTGCTGGAACAGAAATTCGTTGACTACGCCGCCCTCAGTGGTCAGAAATACGTAGGTTAAGCTGGCTACAATAACCATAGAGATAAAGTGGGGCACATATACAAGGGTCTGGACAAAGCGTTTGAAGAAGGCCACACGGATCTCATTCAGAAGCAGCGCCAGAATAATGGGAGCCGGGAAGAAGAAAATCAGATTATATAAAGAAAGCAAGAGGGTGTTGCTGAGCAGCATGGTAAATTCGGGATTGGCGAAGAACACGCGGAAATGCTCCAATCCCACCCATTCGCTTTTTAGAAATCCAAGGAAGGGCTGGTAATCCTTAAAGGCCAGCAGAACCCCCCACATGGGAACATATTTGAAAAGCAGAAAGTACAATAAACCGGGCGTGAGCAAGATAAACATCCATTTTTCCCGGCGGACCCGCTTCCATAAGGTATTCCGGCGGTCCTTGCCGGTTATTTGCACGGCTTGAATATCCCCTTGGGCAGCCGCTTGCTTCATAACTTCTTCCACCTCCAAAAATTTCAGCGCGTCGACGAGCGGTGTGACTTTATTATGTGGCAGCCCCCGGTTTCCGACAACCGGACATTTTTATAGGGGGAATAGGCGGCAGCAACTGTAAGAAATATGCTTATGAGCGGCAATGTCCTATGCTCCCCAAGAAGTGCTATGTTGGCATATAGCCCCTTAAGAAAGTGCGATTGAAGGCAATTTTGATTGCGCATACAATATGTTCTGAAAACACTGGTACAGGAAAGGGGGAATTTGTAAGGAGCTACTATAATCCTGCATCAGTACCCATGAATAAACCATTTTAATGAGAGGAAAGTGAGAAATGGACAGCCCGATCCACAGCAGCTACGCAAGATTTTTGTCTTCCTTTTTAGGTGCTTTTGGCAAAACACTACTATTGGTTATAGCCGGATTTGCAGCCGTTTTCATTATGTCGGCATCGGCTCATGCCGCCAGCTTTTATGTCGCTCCGGATGGCAATGACAGCAATCCGGGCACCCAGGAGGCCCCCTTCAAGAGTCTTATGAAAGCGCAAACAGCAGCTTCTGAAGGAGATGTGGTCTATATTCGCGGAGGTATATACGATACCTTTGATATCGCCGCCACGGACAGCAACTACAACTATGTGCACCGGATGAGCAAAAGCAACATTACGTATGAGGCTTATGAGGATGAAAAGCCTGTGTTTGATTTCTCCGGGGTAGAGCCGGTGAAGCGCGTTGCTGCATTTCATGTGCCGGTTGGCACCAGCAATGTGACGTTTAGAGGTATTGAGGTGATTGGTGTTAAAGCCGGCACCCAAAAGCAGTCGGAATGCTTCCGGATTCAAGGCAACGCCCATTTTGACCGGGTTTCCGCCCATGATACCGAAGCAAACGGCTTTTACTTCACAACACAGGGCAGCGGCTCTCTTATCAATTGTGATGCATACAACAATATCGGGCCAACCAGCGCCTCCATCGGCAACACGGATGGATTTGGTTTTCATGCCAATCCGGTTACAGTGAAATACTGCCGTTCCTGGCATAACAGCGATGATGGCTATGATACCATCAGTTCGCAGGGGTCTATAACCTTTGAAAACAGCTGGGCCTACGACATGACGGCCGGAGGAGATTCCAACGGCTTTAAGGTAGGCGGCGGAACTTGGGGCAATAAGCTTCCTAGTCCTGTCCCCGTGCATATCGTGAAAAACTGTATTTCTGCCAATAACAACGCCAGTGGCTTCTATGCCAATCACCATTTGGGACAAGCCGCTATTTGGACTTATAATACCGCTTTCAACAATAAAACCGCCAATTTCAACATGCTGGAGCGGACAGTCTTGGAGGATCTGCACAGCGATATTGACGGGTACCGGGAGGAATTGCACTATAATATCGCCTTCTCAGGCAAAGATATTATGAATGCGAATTTACCTCCGGAAAGAGAGAGCTTTAATTCGTGGACAATGGATGTTGCGGTATCGGAGGAAGATTTCCAAAGTCTGGATGCCTCGCAGTTGACATTGCCCCGTAAAGCGGATGGCAGCCTGCCGGACATTACGTTTATGAAGCTGGCCAGCGACAGCGGTCTTGCCGGTTTGGGTTACGGTTATACAGATGGAGTGGTCCTTACCGATCAGGATATAGAGCTTGCGGCTGGTGCATCTGCTCAATTGGAAGCCGCGGTATTTCCTCTGGATGCCCAAGATAAAATGGTCACCTTTACATCCAGTGATGCCCATGTAGCAACGGTTACAGATGCGGTTTATAATCCCGTTACCGGGAAAACCAGTGTTACTGTTACTGCCGTAGCCCCAGGAACGGCGGTTATTACAGCAGCTACTGCAGAAGGTGGCACTAGCGCAACCAGTTCGGTAACGGTTAGCGCTGCACCAGTTGAGACCGTGGAAATGAGTCTCAGCCAATTCCATGCAGCCACCGGAGAGTCCATTATTGTGTCGGGTTCAACAGCTGCCAATACTGACGTTCTTGTACGTGCTGTTCAAGCTGACGGTACCGATATCTATTCGGCGACTGTAACCTCTAACACGTACGGGGAGTTTTCTACTACGATTACGGTTCCCTCGGACATGTCCCCCGGCATTCTTTATGTCTCTGCGGCAAAGGGAAGCCTCAAAGCCTCTGCCAATCTGACCGTTTATGCAGCCGGTGGCGGATACACGCCTCCTGTTGTCATCACAGACGACACACCGGTAACCGTAACCGATACCCATAAAACCGTCGCCGTAACCCAGGCCACCTACGATCATACATCATCACCTGTGTCCATTTCGGTGCCCTCCACCGTTTCAGGGGCAGCTCTGAGCGTTGCTCAACTGCTGTATGAACCCTCCGATTCCACTGTTACAACAGCCCCGCTGCCTGGCGTAAAGGTAACCTCTGCAGCAAACATCGGCTCCGCTGCAGTCACCCTGGAAGCAGAATTGCCCAGAGGCTTGATCATCACAGCGCCTGCTGCATGGAATGGAATGGTCAGCCTGCCCGCCGTGATGGCCAATAACACGGTCACTCCAGTGCCGGATCCGGGCTATACGGCAACTGTACATGCCGTAATCGAGACAGGTTCCCCTGATGTGCCGTTAACCTTCAACAAGGCTGTAAGACTGGTCATCCCGGGAATGGGCGGCAAAAAAGCAGGTTACCAAAGCGGCACCGTCTTTACCAAAATCACTCAAGTCCTTAGCGCCGATACTCAGACTGCGGCTGACGCCGAAATCGCAGCCGGTGGGGATGCCTATATCACCGTCGGAGCCGACCTTGTCATTTGGACGAAGCATTTCACCAAATTTGCCGCTTATGCTCAAACGGCCATTAGCAGCGACAGTGACAGCGATGACAGCGATGGCAGCGGCGGCAGCAGTGGTGGTATAACACCTTCACCGTCAACCCCTGCCCCCAACCCAACTCCCTCCACTACACCTGGGGCGGCCGCACCTGCACCTTCCGTTGCTTTGACAGATATTGCAGGCCATTGGGCATACACGGAAATTGACAAGCTGATTCATTCTGGAGCAGTTGCCGGTTACCCGGACCGTACCTTCAAGCCCGATCAATCCATTACCCGGGCGGAATTTGTGAAAATACTTGTTGCAGCCTTCAAGCTAGAAGCCAAAGCAGGTCAGGTGTTCTCCGACACAGCAAACCACTGGGCGAAGGATTACATTGCCACTGCCAATGCCCATGGGATTGTAGACGGCTACAGCGATTCCCTCTTCGGGCCGGATGATCTGATTACCAGAGAACAGATGGCCGTAATGGCAGTCAAAGCAGCCAAGCTGTCTCTTGTTTCAGGAGAAGCCTCCTTCTCGGATCAGGCAGAGATATCATCCTGGGCAGTCCATGAGGTATTTACCGCCCGGAAGGATGGAATTATCAACGGATACCCTGACGGAAGCTTCATGCCTAAGGGAAATGCAACTAGAGCTGAGGCAATTTCTATCATCGCAAAAGCCTTAAAATAACCGATTGGAAAAACAAAGGGGCTGTCCAAAAAGTCCGTCAAGGCCACTTTTACCTTTGGACAGCCTCATCTCATTTTTGGCAGCAGCATCATCTCCTCTTGGAACAGAAAGGTGAAAAGAATGAAGCTTATCCCGTACCGGTTGAAGCCTATGCTTTTGCTCATTGGAATTGTGTCAATTGTTGCCATTGTTTACTATCTTGCGTCTGCAGCATCCGGAGAAAACCAAAACGCTGCGCTGCCCAACACGGTGATGGCAGAGGCTGTGGAAAAGGTAAACCTGGGACAACAGCTGGAAATGGAGTTCGTGCGGATCCATCCAGGCACATTCTCCATGGGCTCCTCCCAGGAATTCGGTGATGAAGATGAAGGACCTATACATGAGGTCAAGATCACCAAAGCCTTCTCCATGGGGAAATTTGAGGTAACACAAGAGCAATGGGAAACGGTCATGGGCAGCAATCCCAGTGCATTTAAAGGCGCAAAATTGCCGGTGGAGTCGGTCAGCTGGGAGGATTGCCAGAGATTTGTGGCAGAGCTCCAGAAACTGACCGGCAGAAGCTTTGCGCTGCCCACTGAAGCCCAATGGGAATATGCCTCCCGGGCAGGCACAACCACACCATGGAGCTTCGGAAACCAGGAGGAGCTTATAGAGGACTTTGCCTGGATCACCACAAATTCAGGCGACCGTACCCACCCCGTAGGGGAGAAAAAGCCTAATCCCTGGGGACTTCACGATATACATGGAAATGTCCAAGAGTGGGTCAGCGATTGGTACAGCAATCCTTATGAAAAGGAAATGGCTTCAGACCCGCAAGGCCCCTCCTCCGGCGATGCCCGGGTGATTCGTGGAGGCGCATGGGGGGACTATCCTGCCAATACGCGCTCCTCTTACCGGAACTGCATGGGACCGCAAGTAAAGCATGAGGGTGTAGGATTAAGGCTTATATTATTGGATAAGTAGAACAGGAAAATATATCATCTTTATATAGAAAACCTCTCCTTATCCGATGGAGCGCAAGCTGCCATTGGAAGGAGAGGTTTGTTTATGTTGATTGGTGGTGATTAATGAACGGTTACCCGTTCTTCGCCGGGAGCTCAATCCGGAACACCCGGACATTGTCGTCGTAAAAAGCAACCACACCCTGGATATAGGAAATGACTGCGTTGATCTCCACGATGAAGGCATCCCGGTGGATGTAAGGCTCTCCGTTCAGCAGATTCTCCTCCCCGTTGACAAGAAGGTGGGTGCGTCCTTTTTCTGCGGTGACGGTGTTGCCGCCGGAGGTTAAGGTGAGGATTTGTTTGTCCCCGTCATAGGAGTAGTCGAACAGCTCCGGCCGCATGCTTTTGATCCTCTCCAGAATGAACAGAACCGGGCTGTAGATGCTGCCGTGGTTATAGACACTCAGGATTCCCCGGGTATCCGGCTCCTGGCCCTCCACCAGCACCTTGCAGTAGATCTTGTCCTCGGGCACATACTTGGCCGCGTCCGCTTCGGGAATGGCTTCGAAGGGATAGGCGGAAGCTGGTGCGGTGTCCCCGTAGATCGGCGCAAGACATTGGAGCTGTTCCCGGGCCAATGGAGCCGTATCGGCAGCTTGACTGTGGATAAGGACCTGCTGTTCGGGAAGCTCCGACATCCGGGCCGTCAGCCTGATCTCTCCGGCGCTCCGGGTAGACCGGATGAACACCCGGTTGTTGCCGCATTCCGCGTACACATGGTTCTGGTGGATGACGCTGTCCTCTTTGCCGAAACCGTTGAAGCGTCCGCTGTTGTATCCGCCCAGGAAAACTCCTTCCCCTTCAAGAGTGAAGTCGATACGGTCAAAAGCAAGCGGGCATAAACGGCCCTGCTCATCGAGAACCTCTACATCCACGTAAGCAACGTCGGTTCCATCTGCCAGAAGGCCCCGGTCTCCGGTATGGGGAGTCATCCGCAGTCTGGCAGGGGCCGATGCGGTTTCAATTCTGTCCTCCGCCACCAGCTTGCCTTCATAATCATACGCTTTGGCAGTGATGGAGCCGGATTGGGTAATATCGATCTGCTCAAAAGGAAATACGAAGGTATCCACCGGCTTATCGCAAATCCCTGCCGGTTTCCCGTTGATGAACAGCTCCACCCTGGCAATGGAGTAGCTGCCCAGGACATACACCGTTTTATCCTTGGGATTGCGGTAAGCGTACTCTCCGGTTTTGCGCCAATGGGTCCCGTCAAACTCCTTCAACGCGTAGCGGTAGTTATTGCCACCCTCCTGAGGGTAATTCCAGTGGCCAACGATCTTGACCATGGGCACGGGAGATTGGATGGTCCGGAAGGCCTCAAAGCTCTGCTTCTTGATGCGCACCGGGTCCACCCGGCCGCTCATCCGTGCATTCTCCGACGCCGCCTGTCTGCCGTGCTGTGCGGAATCC
This sequence comes from Bacillota bacterium, assembly GCA_023393235.1. GTDB lineage: Bacteria > Bacillota > Bacilli > Paenibacillales > NBRC-103111 > Paenibacillus_AR. Next base: position 25,563 of record JAEWMH010000043.1, read on the forward strand.
GTCCAGCACAGAGCCGCCGCTGCCGCGTAGAAGTTTTTGCCGGAGGCGCCGCCGATGCGGTCATTGAAAAACTCGGCATACCCCCGGGCGGCATACAGGGAAAGCTCTTCGGAGGTCAAATCAAAGCAGTCGCCTCCAGGCTGCTTCCGGCCGCCCCGGCCCAGATACAGATTGTCGTAGTCGAAGTCCGGCGGGGAAAAATCATCCCACACCCGGCGCGGCGCTTCCTCCCGCAGGTATTCCGTTTCGGTCACCGGCATTTTGGAGGATTGGAAACGGCCTGCATGACGGTTCAGCATGGTGCCCACATATTCCGCTTCCTGGACCACATCCTCGGTATTCAGGGTGCGGCAGCCCATAAACCGTCCGCCATCCGGATCAAGCTGCTCCTTCAACAGGCGCATTTCCCGCATATGCTCCTTGCTGATGGAATTGTTGCCCGCCTCCCAGAACAGGATGGACGGATTATTTTTGAAATAGAGGATAATGTCCCGCATCACTTCCATCCGCTGGTCCCACTGCCTGCCGGTATTCTCATGCTCCTTGTCCCCCGCAGGCTGGGTGCAGACGACGCCGTACCGGTCGCAGGACCGGATATCCGCCGGGCTGGCCGCCACATGCATCCAGCGGATGTGGTTGGCGTTGCTCTCCCGGATCAGCTTGGCGTCCATATCCCGCAGCCAGTCTGTGGGAATGCCTACGGCCGCCCATTCGTTGGAGGAGCGCTGGGCGTAGCCGGTGAGCCAAACCCGGGTGTCATTGATCAAAAGCCCCTGTTCTCCATCATAGGAAACCTTCCGGAAGCCGGTAACGGTGGTCACTGTGTCCAGCACTTCCCCGTCTTGAATCAGCCGGGTGTAGACCGTGTACAGGTAAGGATCATCCGGTGACCAGAAGCGGAGTCCGGAGACGGCGGCGGAATGTTTGATGATAGTAACCTCAACGGACTCGGTAACGGTTGGCGCTACTTCGTCCTCAGCCAAGGGGATGAATTTCTCCCCGTCTTTCCGGTACGCATCCTGCGGCGTGATGGTGATAGGCGGTGCTGCCGGAAGCTTGGCGGCCGGAATCAGGTTCAACCCGGATAAGGTCCGGCTGATCTCGTTCCCCTGATGATCGCAGATGATGCTCTCCAGTTGGACGGTTTGGCCTGCCCCCGTTTCGTTCCGGATCTCTGCCTGTACATGGATGGCGGCTTGTCGCTGGGGGATATCGAAGTCGCTTCCGAAGATATACACCCCTTTGGTCTGCAGATTGCTGTAAACCGGCAGGGTGATGTACAGCTTCGGCTTCACATGGAGCCGGATGTTTTTGGTGAGGCCGCCCACAGAAGGGTTAAAGTCATTGCAATTCCAGAAGTACCGGACACTCCGGGCCGACTCGGGGATGCTGTCCTGCTCCGTCAAAGAATCGATGAAGGCGCCGGGTAGGGCATCCGGGTGCTTGGGCGTCTCCGCCACGAAGAAATCCAGATCCCGGGTGGAGGTATTGTCTGTAGCGATGGCAATCAGATTATCCCCGTCATAATCCACATAGGGGGTCAGGTCGAAGGCGAAGGGCGCAACCCCCGCTTCGTAATAACCGGCCATGGTGCCGTTGATGTACAGATAACAGGTTTGGCGGATGCCTTCAAACTCAATCAGCACCTTTTTCCCGTTGTGGGAGTCAGGCAGGCGGAACCATTTGCGGTAGAAGGAAAACGTTCTTTTTTGGCCGCTTCCCGCATCCTTGATC
>JAEWMH010000069.1 GCA_023393235.1 Bacillota bacterium
GAATGGTACAGCTCCAGCGCCCTTCCTTGCTCTCTAGCGCCCCTTCCGGCTTCTCATCGCTCAGCAGCACCGCCACCGGTTCAAATTTCAGGCCTAATTCCTTCGCCAAACGGCTTTCCATAATGCGGCCTCCTTATTCTTCCTATGATTTAGTTGTCATGACAACCTCATATTCAAAAAAAATCTTAATTCAAATTTGCGTACATTTGATTAAGCAGCCGTTTCATTTCTTCCACTTTTGCCTGTTCCATACCCGCGGTCACTTCATCCTGCAGCTGTGTGACCTTCACAATCAGTTTATCCTTGATGGCCCAGCCCCGTTCGGTCAAATAAATCTGGTAAGCCCTTCTGTCTGTAGGATGCAGCTTACGCAGGATCAGTCCTTTAGCCTGGAGCTTCTCCAATATCCGGTTAGTATTGGGCTTATCCTTATAGATGAGATCCGCCAGCTCCTTGGGCGAAATACCCTCCTGTTCCCACAGACAGGTCAGGACAGACCACTGCTCAGGTGTGATGTCATCCTCCTTGAACCGCTGGAACAGCTGGTTCTTCAATTTGGTATTGGTTTTGTTCAGAATAAAGCCCAGGGATTCTTCCAATCGGAAATCCATCGTTTGTTCACCTCAGTTGTCATGACAATCAAATTATATTCCTTTTATTGTAAGCCGTCAATGCAACGGACATCAAATACTTACATGCCTGATCAGCATGTCCACGAATTCACGGGGGATATTGCCCCATTCCCCCTGAGGGGCCAGGATCAGCTTCTGGAGGAGACCCAACATGGCCGTAAACAGGAACTGCGCGGTTTCAACCGTGTCCATTCCGGGTCTGAGCAAACCCTGCCGTATCCCCTCCTCCAGAGCCTCCCTCAGGAAATGCTGCTCCTTCTTTTCGCGGATGAAGCGGTTATAGTCTTCCTTCAGTTCCGGGTTGTCTTCATAGGCGGCATAATGCAGGTCAAACATCAGAATAAACTTGATGCAGCCGGGTTGAACCCGGGCAAAATCCACCCAGGCCTCCAGCATGGCAGCAAGCTTGTCCCTGCTATTCGCTCCGGCATCCGCCTTCTCCGTTACGAATTGAGCCATAAACTCCAGCAGATCCATCTGCACCTGGAAAATCAGCTCATCCATCCCTTGAAAATGCTTATAGAAGGTAACCCGGCTGATTCCCGCCCGGTCACAAACATCCTTGATATTCACTTGAAGAAAGCCCATCTGCAAAAAAAGCTCCTTACCGGCCGCGACCAGCTCCTCGCGGTTTTTGTTCTTCAGGTGCTGGTGCCAGTTCTCACTCATGGACGGCAACTCCTGCCTTCTGCGGTTTTGAGCCTCCTCCTCCTGTCAGGAAAAGAGTGCCCATCAGAATGACTGCCCCCAAAATATAGGGCATATTCATATGCTTGTCAAACAACCCCCCGGCCACCAACGGCCCCAGAATATTGCCCATGCTGGTAAAAGTGGTATTCAACCCTGAGGCGTAACCCTGGCGATCCCCCGCGGCATTGGCAATGAGTGTGCTGACGGTTGGCCTTAAGAAAGCATGAAAGGCAAAAAACAGGGCGGATACTGCCAACAGATAAACGAGATTCACTTTGATGAGCATCAGCAGAAGGGCGGCTCCTGTCATGATGAGAGACAGCCGGATCAGCTTTGTTTCCCCCAGCCACCTTATGAACCGGTCCAACAGCCAGACCTGCACAATAATCCCGATGAGGGCCCCCACCGTGATAATAATCGAAATTTTACTGGCATCATACTCATATTTCTGCTCCACAAACAAGGCATATACCGTCTCGTAATTCACCAGCCCGAAGGTCATAACCAGGATCAGCAGCAGATACCGGAAATACGGGGTCCGGATGGCATTCATCATTTGACGGGTAAAGGGCTCGCGCTGGTGAGTGTGGCTGCGGGCCAGCCGCCGCTCCGGGGGAAGTGACTCCGGCAGAAGAAACGTCAGCAGCGTAGCAGCGAGACTTAGGCCGGAAGCAACGAAATAGGGAGCCCGTATGCCAAAATGAGCGATGAGTCCTCCCAATCCGGGCCCCAGCACCATCCCCAGATTCATGGCAGCCCCCAGGTACCCCATTCCTTTGGCTCGCGTATCAGGTGTGGTGACATCCACCACATAGGCCATATTGGAAGGAACCATCAGACCCAGCGCAATCCCTCCGATAAAACGGGCTGCATACAACAGCGGCAATGTGTTGGATACGGCAAAGATAAAGTCGGATATCACCGTCAGGAAAAGGCCGGCAATAATCAGCTTCTTGCGCCCCCACTTATCGGAGAGCTGGCCGCCGATAGGGGAGAACAGAAACTGCGCCGCGCCGAAGGCGGCGATCAGGTACCCGGCTTCCGTTCCGGCCGCATGAAACTGCTTCAGATATTCAGGCAGAATAGGGATAACCATCCCTTGACCCAGCAAGGCAATAATCAAATTCATCATCAGAATGTAGAGGGGCAGCTTCGCTGACTGGGGTAATGAGGCGCTCATTTCTTCATCTCCATAGTTTACATGATGTTAATGGTTACATGATGTAAACCATTTTAGCAAATAGGGCTTATTTTGTACACTGTCTAAATATCTGCAGATCAGCCTTGCAAGTTTTGTCTTGCTCTACATCGAAGATTTCAGCAATTTGCAGCGATTCTCTCGCTTTTAGCAGAGGGGATTTCCAATAGCCCTTAACGAAATCAATGCCCTACGGAACTTCACCCCAATTTCATACAATTTACTTGCCTATTGCCCGCATGATAAAATGATGATATACCCCAAGGAATCCTCATAGGCGAAGCAACCCCTTCGAGGACTTTGATTTGGACAGGAGACTTAAAATGGACAACCAGCTTGAACAGCTTAGAACGCTCAAACATAATCTGACCCGCTTTATGATGATGTATAAGTTTGCTCTGGAGGAGCTTGAAACCAAAATCCGGATCTTGAACGATGAATTTCATTCCTTACATGAATATAATCCTATTGAGCATACCAAATCCCGGGTCAAATCGCCGGAGAGCATTCTGCGGAAGCTTTCCCGCAAGGGCGTAGGCGACTCGCTTTCCAGCATCAAGGAGAACATTCGGGATATTGCGGGTTTGCGTATTACCTGCTCCTTCACTGAGGATATCTATTGGATCAGCAGCATGCTGCAAAGCCAGGAGGATATTACCGTGGTGGAGGTAAAGGATTACATCCAGAATCCCAAGCCCAATGGCTACCGGAGCCTTCACCTGATTCTCCAGGTTCCCGTATTTATGTCGGACCGGCAGGAGTTGGTGTATGTAGAGGTTCAAATCCGCACCATCGCCATGGATTTCTGGGCGAGTCTTGAGCACAAAATCTTCTACAAGTACGAAGGTGACGTGCCCAAACGTCTGCTGGATGAACTGACGGACGCTGCGAATTCCGCTATGGCGCTGGACATGAAGATGGAGAAGCTGCATAAGGAAATCGAAACCATTAAATTAACTGATGTTACCCATAACACAACTGCTCTGGAGAAATTGCTCCCCCCTTTAAGCCAGGAGGTCAATATCCCGCAAGCCCTCCTGAAGCTGGCCAATTCGCCGAATTGGTAAGGCAAAAAAGACATATGTGTGTTGCTGTGTCTATTTCTTTTTGAGGTAGTTAATAAGCCGCCAGCTCCCTTGATGGGCACCTGGCGGCTCTTTCACATGCCTTTTATTTCTTCCCCTTCGTAAGGGAGAAGCTGTGGCGGATCATCTCGCAGATATCCTCCTCCGGCACCGAGCCGTCGAGGATAATGGAATTCCAATGGTTTTTGTTCAGATGGTAAGCCGGAATAACGGAGGTATACATCTGCCTCCACAGCTCCAGAAATCCCTGCTCACACTTCACATTGATCCAGATATGGCCCTCTTTTTCGAAAATCCAGGCAAATACCTTCCGGTTTCCCCGGTGCCTCATCAGGGTCCAGTTGGCGTCGTTGAAGGGGTAATCCTCATAGACGTTCCCCAGACCAAGGCAATACCTGATAGCTTCCTCTCTCGTCTCCATCTTCACTTCACTCCCTTATGACCGGAGTTTCTCGTTTATTCCGTCTCCGTCTTGGGAACCCGGTTGGGCAGCCCCCAGACCACCAACCAGCCTACCCCTGCGATGAGCGCCATGATGATAAACAAAGTGTGCAAGCTCTGATTCAATAAACCGCGGAGCAATGCAGCTACGGTTTCACTCAGCTCGCGGGCATGGGGGGACAATAGGGAATTAATGTCGCCCTGGGTTATGCCTTGGGCATACAAGCCGCCAGTTTCCGCTCCGCTGGAAATCCGGCTGCTGAGCAGCGAACCCAATACCGCGGCGCCGATGGTTTGCCCCAAGGTTCGGAGGAAGGTAACCAGCGCTGTGGAGGAGCCCCTCAAATGGTAGCCGACCGCCGATTGGGAAATAATCGTAAATACAATGGTGCTGAAGCCAAAGCCCACTCCATACAGGAAGGTGGACATGGACAGATACCAGTAGGACGTGTCCGTTTGCAGGGCAATGAGAGCCAAAGCGCCCACCACCACAAACGTAAGCCCGATGAGGCTGGTCTGGCGGGAGCCCCGCGAGAACAGAATCCGGCCGCCGATGATGGAGCTGATCAGCCAGCCGATAGACATGGGCAACAGAGCCAGCCCCGAGGAAGCCGCATCTCCGCCCTGCACCCCTTGCACCCACAGCGGCAGGTAGCTGGTTAAGCCGATGATCAGCGAGCTGACCAACAATGCGGCGATGCACGAAAACAGAATGGCCCGGATGCGGAACAGCTTCAGAGGCACCATCGGCTCGGGAACACGCATTTCAATCCAAACGAAGCTTACCAGGCAAACCAAAGCCCCGGCAGCCAGCAAAAGCAGGAACGGGGAAGACCACGCCAAGGATTGCCCGCCTAGCGTAATGACCAGCAGCAGTGCTGTCATCCCCACTGTGAAGGTGGCCGCACCCGCCCAATCCAGCCGCACGGTCTGGCTGCGGGGCTCTTCCTTCAAGTAGCGCGCAATAAAGAATACCGCCAGGATGGCAAACGGAACATTAAAGCCAAAAATCCATTCCCATCCGAAATAGGTGATGACATATCCGCCCAGCAGCGGGCCTACCAAGGAGGAGATTCCCCAGACGGAGCTGATGACCCCCTGGATTTTGCCCCGCTCCTCAGCTTCATAGGTATCCCCGATTATGGTGAAGGTAACAGGGGTAAGACCGCCTGCCCCGATGCCTTGCAAGGCCCGGTAAAGAATCAGAGACTCCATATTGTGGGCGAACATACACATGAGTGAACCCAGGGAGAAGAGTACACATCCGATGATAAATACCGCCTTGCGGCCGTACAAATCGCTCAGCTTGCCGAAGATCGGGGTAGTGACCGCCATGGTCAGCAAATAGGAGGTAAATATCCAACTGAGCAGATTGATATTCCCCAGATCGCTGACAATGCTGGGACCTGCCGGGCCGATAATTGTTCCTTCAATTGCCGCCAGGAATGTCGCCAGGATCACACCGATCAGGATATAGGTTTTGTTGTTGCGTTTTACCTTCTCCACGAATGCCCAACCTTTCCGTTTCTCAAATTCATTAACGCTTGCCAAGTCCAAAAAAAAATCAGGCAGCCCGATTCCGGGTCGCCTGAACCTCACTCGCGATCAGCATCTGCCGCCTATAAGGCAAACATATGTACGGATCCAACACAACGATTTTATAGGTAACATCAGGATTTGTCAACCACAAACTGTTGGATGCGGGCCTTTATGTCGTCCCGGACCTGGCGGAACTTCTCCAGAATCTCCTCCTCCGTGCCCGTTGCTTTGGCAGGATCGTCGAAGCCCCAATGCCACTTCACAACCTCGGGGTTCATAATGGCAGGACAGTGCTCGTCAGCATGGCCGCATAAGGTGATGACCATATCCGCACGATTCAGAAGCTCCGGATCGATCACATCGGAGGTATGTCCGCTAATATCAATTCCAGCCTCCTTCATGACCCGTACGGCGCGGGGATTAAGGCCATGGGCCTCCAGTCCGGCGCTTTTCACTTCAAATTCGTCCTTCCCCAACGCCTTCAGGAAGCCGTCCGCCATTTGGCTCCGGCAGGAGTTGCCTGTGCACAGAAAGTAAACCAGTTTTTTGTTCATTTCACATTGCTCCTTATCGGGGGTTTATGGAAATATTTGCGTTGGAACCATAAAGCGACGTTCACCAGCCCGATCATCACCGGCACCTCCACCAGCGGACCGATGACTGCGGCGAAGGCTGCACCGGAATGAATCCCGAATACACCTACCGCAACGGCAATGGCAAGCTCAAAGTTATTGCTGGCGGCGGTAAAGGCCAGTGTGGAAGTGACGGGATATCCGGCCCCCGCTTTTTTGCCCATAAGGAAGGAAACCAGAAACATCACCACAAAATAAATGAGCAGCGGAATGGCGATCCGCACGACATCCAGCGGCAGCTCCAGGATCATGTCCGCCTTCAAGGAGAACATAATCACAATGGTAAACAGCAGGGCAACCAAGGTAATGGGGCTGATTTTGGGGAGTACCGTCTTCTCATACCAGATGCGCCCTTTTACTTTGGTCCCGATGAACCGGGTCAGAAAGCCGGCCAGGAAAGGCACACCCAGGTAGATAAACACACTTTTGGCCACCTCCCCCATGGAGATGTCCACAGCCATACCCTCCAGACCGAACCATCCCGGCAGCCATGTAATGAAGAGATAGGTATAGACCGAATAGAACAGGACTTGGAAAATGGAGTTAAACGCCACCAGCCCCGCCGCGTATTCCGTATCCCCCCGGCACAGGTCATTCCATACAATCACCATGGCAATGCACCGGGCCAGACCGATCATAATCAGGCCTACCATATACTCCGGGTAATCCCGCAGGAACACAATGGCCAGGATAAACATCAGGATGGGGCCGATCACCCAGTTTTGGACCAGGGACAAACGCAGAATTTTGCCGTTCCGGAACACCTTCCCCAGCTCCTCGTAGCGGACCTTGGCAAGGGGCGGGTACATCATCAGAATTAACCCTGCCGCAATAGGAATCGAGGTTGTCCCGATCTGGAACCGGTTCAGCATATCAACAAAGGCGGGAAACAGGTTCCCAAGTGCAAGTCCGGCTCCCATGGCCAAAAAAATCCAGAGAGTCAGATACCGGTCCAGAAAGGACAGGCGTTTTTGCGGTATCATGTCCATTGGCAAAAGCTCCTTCTACTCATTCATCACAACAGTTGTCGCCGCATACCTCATCCAAATTCGCTTGCTGGCTGGGCAGCACCTTCAGCAGCTCCACCAGATAGGGCTTATCCGCCAGATCCAGCGAATAGTAGATCCATTGCCCTCTCCGGGTTTCCTTGACCAGCTTGCCGTCCCGCAGCTTCCGCATATGCTGGCTTATATTGGGCTGGCTGGTTTGCAAAAGCGCCGCAAGCTCGCACACGCAGCATTCCCGTTCCTTGAGATAAGACAGGATGGTAAGCCTGGTTTTGTCTCCGGTTAGTTTAAGCTCATCCGCCAATTGCCCAATGGATACCAAAGCAGCTTCCCCCTTCAATCAGATTCTCATATTATTATATAATTAAATGATTATATTTGAAAAGCCCCAAAATGACAAAACCCGTCCATAACCGGACGGGCTTCTTGCATTCGCTTATTTTACCGCCTTAATCACTGCTGCCAGCACGTAGTCCTCCAAATTGGAACAAGGCTCCCAATCCTTGATGAATGCCTTGGATTCATCCTTGGGCTCAATACTGATATGGGTAAACCCGCTATCTTTCAGCATTTGCTCCAATTCGTCCACGGTGGATGCCCCGGAGATGCAGCTTGAGAGGGCGTCCATATCTCCCTTCACTTCTTCCGGCAGAGGTACTGCCGCGACCACATCCGATACCGCGATTCTGCCGCCCGGTTTGAGGACACGGTAGGCCTCCCGGTAAACCTGCGGCTTATCCGGAGACAAATTGATCACACAGTTGGAGATGATGACATCCACTGTCCCGTCGGCTACCGGCAGATGCTCTATCTCCCCCAGCCGAAAGTCTGTGTTGGCAAAGCCGCCTTTCAGCGCATTCCGTCGTGCCTGGCTCACCATCTCCGGGGTCATATCCACACCGATTACATGCCCTGCTGAACCTACCTGCCGGGAGGCCAGGAAACAATCGAAGCCCCCGCCGCTGCCCAAATCAAGCACTGTTTCGCCGGGCCTAAGTGCTGCGATTGCCTGCGGGTTACCGCAGCCGAGACCCAGGTTCGCCCCCTGCGGCACTGCCGCCAGCTCCTCTGAGGAATACCCCAGCTTTGCCGAAACCTCGTCGGGAGCGGCACAGGACCCAGCCGCCTCTCCTCCGGAGCAGCAGCTTCTCTCCGGGCCAGATTGCAAAACAATGCTTTTGTACCTGTTGCGTACTGCCTGCCTGATTTCATCATGACTGGATGGATTCATACTCTTCACTCCTTGTTTTGGTCAATAATTGATATTTGCAACTATATAGAAGGATAAACTCCCCATTAAAGGGGAGGCGTACAGCAATTGGGGCTTTTGCCCATAGCATCACTAAGAAGCTGCAGGCTTTCGAGGACCTGCGCCTGTTTGTCCGGAGGCACATGCTGGAACAGATTTCGTATGTAATCCTCCATCAGCCCGGAAACCGCTTCAGCCTGCCGTTGCCCGTCAGCAGTGAGAGAGAGCACGACGTACCTCCGGTCCTGCGGATCAGGATGGCGGCCGACCAATCCGGCCTCCACCAGCTGCTGCACTTGCCGGCTTAAGGTGCTGGTATCCACGTTCAGCGCCTCGGACAGCTCATTCAGCGAGAGGCGGGAGCGTCTGGATATTTCGTAGATAATGTGGCTTTGGATGACGGAGACGCCGCAGCATTGGGCACTGTCCTTCTGGAGCAAGCCAAAGCGGCGGACGAGAAGCTGCAAGGTTTCCCTGACATTCACCTGAGCGGAGCTGAATTCCATGTTTGATCACCTGCCCATATGGTAGCATACAATAGTTGATTTTTGCAACTATTTAATTTTTCACCTATATGGCGAAGAGAGAGGTGCTGGATCACTGATGTTGCGCCCCTCTGGTGACTGTTGCCCGGTACCGCCAGGCTCCAACGGACCCACGGTACGCTATTGGGGGAATCTTCCGCCTTCTACGATTTTTGCGGACACAAGAGACGCTATTTGCCTCGAAGAGCCTTCATTCGGGCGCTCCTCCCCCACTTAACGGCTCCTCGGTCCGCGAAAATGTGAAACCCCCGTTTTTCCGCGAAATAGCGGAACGTGGGTCCGTTCGGAGTAGGTACGGGATAGCTACGCAGATAGTACGGGGATAACTACGGGGTAGGTGGCAGCAAACCGGATGAACGCATACAAAAAGGGCGCCCGACCAGCGGCCCGCCCTCCCCCATCCCTAAACCCGGCACACAAATCTTCCCTGCTTTCAGCAATACCGCAGTGCCGACCTCTGTCCGTCTCTCTCACGCGGCGTCCGCCTGCTCGATAACAACACCACTCTGCACATCACTTCATCCGGCCCCGCTTCACCTTGGCGGACAGCCACACCCTTCCGGGTTTCCCCTTCACCAGCCGGGAAATCCGGATGCCGTAAAGCTTCTCCGCCAGCACCGTCTGATGCCGGACCAGCACCTCCGCTTGGCGCCTGACCTGCTCCGCAGCCTCGGGAGATTCCAGCGTCAAAGCCGCGATGCCCTCCAGCATATCCGCCAGGGCATGCTGGCTCCGGGCCAGCGAGCCAAGGATATCCAGCCGGATCTCCATCTCCCGCTCCTTCGGGGTCATGCGTCATCTCCCGAATCGCCGAAGAGGTCCCCCAGACCGCCTCCGGACCCTTCCGATTCCGCCTTCTGGATCAGAATCCCCAGATTCTTGGCGAGTCCCTGCTCCATCCGCGTAATGCCGGCAATCACTTCCACTATATTCTCATGCAGCTCCAGCGCATTCTTATGGAATTCCTCGCAGCCGGGAAAGCAGTTTTCGCGCATGTGCCCGCATACCCAGCTCCGGCGCTGCTCCGCCTCCAGCGCCTTAGCTTCCAGAATAACCGAGATATGCTCCTGCATCAGCGCCGATGATTCCAGCATGTCGAGCAGAGTATCACTGCGTTTCATGAAATGCCGCCTCCTCTCATTCTTCCTCTTGGCCTTGAAGCTCCTTAACCACCGGCTCCAGATTATCCCCCAATGCGTCCTCCAGATCTGCCAGACCATTCAGATAAACGGCAATGTTCTTGGACAGATCGATTGACTGGCTCTTCACATCTTCCACTCCGGCCCCGGCCATATGAGCGTGGGGTATATTGATCACCAATCCTGCCGCATGGCAGGCCAGGTCCCGCTCCGCCTTCAGAATGCGGGCCAGCTCCCGTTGAGATTTGGCCATATGGTGCAGGATCCAGTCGATGCGCTCGTTCATTCCCTCACTCCCTTTGTTCTCGGCAATGTTCAACCGTGTACCCGTCATTCACAGCATATGCAGCCGGCCAAAAAGGGGAACAAAACAGCCGTTGTCCCGCCCCTTCATGCGGCGGCCAAAAATCCCGCCGATACCGGGCGGGTGTCCTGTACGCGCCATGCACAGGCCACGTAGGATAGTCTATCGGCGCCGCAGGAGTCTGTTGCAGGCTCATGCTTGGTCCGGCGCACGGGAGACCTGTTTCTTGCGAAGGAGGAAATGGCATGAAAGCACTAGTCACGGGAGGGGCCGGTTTTATTGGCGCCCACCTGGCCAGGGAGCTGCTGGATCGGCAGTGGGAGGTCCATGTGATTGACGATCTATCCACGGGCCATGCTTCAAAGGTTCCCTTGGGCGTAACGCTTCACCAGATGGACATCCGCCAACCGGAGGTGGAGGAGTGGATTGCCGCCATCCGGCCGGACATCGTATTCCACCTGGCCGCCCAAGCGGATGTCCAGCGCTCCATCAAGGAGCCGGATGCGGATGCCGCCATCAACATCACCGGCACGGCCCGGATTCTGAAGGCATGTGTGGCAGCACAGGCCCGCAAGCTGATTTTCTCCTCCACCTCCGCCGTTTACGGCGAATTGAGCAAGGACAAGATCACCGAGGGGGATTCCCCACAGCCCATCTCCTTCTATGGCATGTCCAAATGGGCCGGAGAGCAATACCTGGAGGTGTTCCGCCGTCTGCACGGCCTGCCCTACACTGTCCTGCGGTACGGGAATGTCTATGGTCCCGGCCAGACAGCCAAGGGGGAGGGAGGCGTTATCGCCTTGTTCATGGAGAAGCTGGCCAAAAACGAACCCTTGCGCATTCACGGGGACGGCGGCCAGACCAGAGACTTCATCTACGTCAAGGATGTGGTGGCAGCCAATCTGGCGGCAGTGGATGCGGGTGACGGGGACACCTTCCAGATCAGCACCGGGAATACCACCTCTGTTAACCGGATCGCCCAGCTGCTTAAGGAGCTGCACCCTGCAGAGGTTCAGGTGGAGCATGGCCCGGCCCGGCCCGGAGATATCCGGCACAGCTGCCTGGACAACACGAAGGCGCAGAAGCATCTCCAATGGCGGCCCTCCGTCAGCTTCCCGCAGGGGCTTGCAGAAACCTACCGCCACTGGTTTCCCTCACCCGGCAGCAGGCCGGAATAAGCGCAGAAAAACGGCCCGCTGCGGGCCGTTTTTTTTGGCGCATTCGTATGCCGGCTTATGAAGCCTGCTTGCTTCAGGTGCCGTAAACCGAGCCCTCCAGCCCATAAGGCCCAACGATCCTCGCCTTCAATTCGGGAGAGGCTACGGTCAGGAAGTAGGAAACCTGTCCCGTCTCCCCGCTTTCCTCATATTTGGTCCGGGTATGGGCCTTGAAGAAACAAGCCTCCGTCATCTGGTAAACCACGGGTCCTGCAGGGGAGTGCTTGCGGATTTTGATATCCAGCTCACCCATATCCCAATTCAACGGCTTATCCCAGCCGATCTCCAGCAGCAGCATGACACGGTCCGCCGGCACCAAGCCGGACAGGGTTACCGAGGTTAGCACAATTTCACTTGCCCCAACGGGAAAGGGCTGGAACTCCCCTTTTTTCGCTTCCGTTTTATAGCCGGATTTTTTGAACATCATCATCACCTCACAAGGATTGGAGCATGGCTACAAATTGGCGGCAATACTGATCCGGATTGAAGTTATTCACCACATGCTGCTGGGCGCCGGCCCGGATAGCCTCCCGCAGCTCCTTGTTGCCCATCAATTCCTTCGCTTCGGCAACCGCATGGGGGATATCGCCCAAATGATAATATTTGCCCGTCAGATTATGGTAGATGGAGGTGGAAACACCATCGGAATCGCTGGTAAGCACTGGGCAGCGGCAGCTCATGGCCTCCAGCAGCGCATACGGCGCCCCCTCTACCTTGGATGTCGAGCAGAGGAAACCGCCGGAATCGCCGATGACCGAAAAATAATGCTGCATTTGAGTATGAGGCACATTGGAGCGCACCGTCAGGCGTTTGCCCAGATTGAGCTTGCTGATCAGCTCCATGAATTTCTCCCGCTCCTCCGGAAAGGAGAGGGTGTGATCCTCGAACATCCACATTTCCAGATTAGGAACCTGCTCCGCCAGCCGATGGCCGATATGGAGGAATTCCCGCCAGTTCTTGTTGTCCTCAATCCGCCCCAGCCAGGCTATGATGGGGGCATCATGCTTTGGCGCCTCCCGGTAGGTGAAACGGGTATGGTCGAAGCAATTGTTGAACTTGAATTGGGGCTTGCCGGGAAACAGCTCGCTAAACAATGCGTCGATGTGGGGAGTACAAGGATTCAGCAGCCCGTTGGCATAGGCGTCGATATAAGGGGCTGCCAAAGTCAGCTGCTCCCGGGCCACGTGTTTGGGGCCGTAGCCTTGGATTTCCAGGATCAGCTTGCCGGTATACCCCAGGAGGCGAAGCCGGGGAAAGGCCATATGGTCGGTGACGGCGACAACGGCATCGAACTGGTGGGTATCCAGAATATGCTTGACCGCAATGTCATCCGTGGTGACATACACCGGGAAATCCGTTGAATTCTGCAGTCCCGCCCCCCACCGGTAATACAGGCAATGCCCCTCGATGCCAACATTCCGGAGGGCGCGGCACCGCTCCCGGTTCAGTGTCTCTACCCCTCCGCTGGGCACGTAATACACGAACAATACCTTCATAACGTTGGGCTCCCCTCCTTCTCCGTTAGGGCAAACGAATAAAATCCTCCTGGCTGTAAACAGCCACCACATTGCCGTTGAGCTTGGCGTAGGTAACAATGCCCGTAGTGGTATAGGAATTGATATTGGTCACCAGCAGCATGGAAAAGGGGATCAGATTGGTGGGAACATCCGGCACCCACACGGAGCCGTACGCTGGCACATGATGCAGCGCCACATACCCGATCGCACCGTTGTAGTACATATGCAGGAGAAAGTCAAACTCCTCCGCTCCCAGATTCTGTACCGACAGGTCCATGGACGTAATATAGTTTGAGTCGATCTTCCCGCCTGCCATAGTTTCCAAACGCATGATGGACAAGCCGATAACCTCCTTTTATAGAAACACATGGCGCTTCATTGGAATTCCCTCTTATTACTTTATGCGCAAGGGCAAACAACGGCAGGGCATTCATGGAGGGGAAAAACCCAAACTTATTCCATGAGTGTACAATCACGGGACAACAGCGGCGCATTTACTGTAGAAGAACGACATCTTATTCCATTCCCATGCAAAGGAGCGAGCCGACGTGAAGTTGAGTGATCTGAGAGGCGAATATGACGCCATATTCAGCCTGGGTGATTTATGCCTGGCTTCCATTCAATTGGAAAAATATAATCTCCGGCCATACGCCGGTGTGCTGGACTGGATGGCCTCCTACAATCTGTCGGACGTCAACCGATTGTTGGCCAACCGGTTTGCCGGATTTATGGATTATCCCAATCTGAAGGTGGTGGGCAACGCCAGCGACAAGCTCTATCTGGTGCTGGAGCAGCAGTATAACTTCTTATCCAACCATGATTTCTTCACCGCCAACAATTTCCCGCCGCATCTGGCCGCCTATCCCGAAATCAAGGCCAAGTACGACCGGAGAGTGGCGCGTTTCCTGGAAAAAATGGAGACGGCGGACCACATTCTGTTCATCCGGACAGAAGGCACCTATGATCAGGCCAGAGAGCTGGAGATGGTGCTCTCCAAGCTGGTAAAAAAGGATTTTAAGGTGCTCCTGATCCAGCATGACCCCAATGTGGTAGCCCTGATGGAGAACAACTGGCCCCTGCGCCGCATCTGCTCCATTCAGCTTCCCGGCCAGGATAAATGGGAAGGAAACCACCATTATTGGGAGCAAATCCTAAGCGGCATCCAGCTGCGCACCTCCTGATTCACATACAATCGGCCAGCGCTCCCCCGGGTCTTGACTCCGGCGGTTGCGCTGGCCGATTGTATGGGGACGTGTATACCACCGCCCACCGTTATTTCTTCTGAATCAGAATCATCGTTTCTTCATTGGGATTGCAATCCAGAGGGTACACATTGATGGCCACAGGCATGAAGGCAAAAATCTGCGTCATAACCTCATTCCAATCCACCCAATGGTTGAGAAAACCGTCATGATGCTCCACACCGCGGAAGGTGGTGGAGCTTAGTCCGTAGAAGAAATTGACCAGAACATATTTGGAGCTGACCCGGTACAGCTCGGTGAAGCCCCTCCCCCAATCCTGCAGATGGTTCAGCACATCCTTGCAGTAGACAAGCTCGAAGCTCCCATCCTGAAACGGCAGTTTGTGAATATCGCCCTGTATGAATTTGCCTCCGGGATATTGGCTCGTGCAGTAATCGACCATATTCTGGGTCATGTCCACACCCGTGTAGTCAATGGCGGGCCGGCTGCTGACAGCCCCGACATAATCCACGCCGGGGCCGCATCCAACCTCGAGCATCCGGTTAATATTCAGCTGGTTAAGCAAAGCCCTGTACAATTGCCGGACCGGCTTGTTATACCCCTCATTGGCGGATTGCAAAAATTCCCTAGGATTGACATGCTCCCAATAGTTGTTCACTGCTTAGTCCTCCTCTCATTTATGCGGTAAAAAGGTATAGATCGCCATATCCGGAAGCAGGTAATCCTTGGGCAATCCGGAATAAATCCGGTTCCACACGTAATAATCCACCCATAGGGGATCGCTGGTTTGAACAGCGAACCTCCGGTTATACAAATCTCCGAGCACCTTAAACCGGTCATCCTGCATGGCTAAACCTCCTTCAATCCTCTGTCAGGCCTTGCCTGAAGTCTCCATGACCTGCCGGTATACATCCAGCAGACGCCCGATCATCAGATCCAGAGACCAGTGCCTGCGGGCCCAGCTTTGAGCCTGCTGCCCCAATGACGTCCTGAAGTCATCATCCTCCAACAGCTGCTTCAGCTGCTGGAAGAGGGTCACAACGTCTCCTACCGGAGAGATCATGCCGGTCACCCCATGCTCCACCATCTCAGGGAGGCCGGCGGCGGAGGATACCAGAACAGGCAAACCCGCCATTTGCGCCTCCATAACCGAAAAGGGCTGGTTATCCTGAAGACAGCAATGCACGAAAATATCCGACTGGCTAAGCAAGGCGGGGACATCGGAGCGGTTGCCCAAAAAAGCCACCTCCTGCTGGAGGCCCAGCCTCCGGGTCTGCTCCTCCAGAGCCGTCCGCTGGTCTCCGTCCCCCACAATCCAGCAAACCCAGTCTGACCGGGCTTGCTTCAATGTGGCCAGCGCATCGATCAGAATATGGACACCCTTGATAAAAACAAGGCGGGCCGGAAAAATAATCACCTTTTTCCCCGGAGGGCGCGCAATATCGGTGCCGGCGGCAACCTTCTCCCAGAACGGCTCCGTATCCAGCCCGTATTGGAATACCGCCACCTTTTCCGGAGATACCCCGAATTGGCTGACCAGCATATCCCGCTGCCAATGATTGGCCGTGATGGACAGATCCGTCCCGGAAGCCCCGTAATACTCCATGGCCTTGAAATAGTTATAGGCCGGGCTGTTCTCATGGATGCCCAGCTCCGGATGCAGCTTGAAGTGGGAAAACATCTCCGTAGCCACCGAGCCGTGAATATGGGATACCAGGGGCGTCCCCTTCGGCTTCACCCGGGCCAAAGCGCGGGCCGAAATCACATCCTGGGTGTGGATCACATCATATTGCTCCAGACCGAAATAAACGGCGGAGAGCTCTAGGCAGTAGCGGTCATATTCGTTCTGCCAGATAACCGGCTGCTCGAACAGATAGGGGTAGAGGTTGGGGTTCAGCTTCGTTTCCAGCATGGGAGACAAATATTTTTTGTCCAACGAAATCCCCTTGTTATAGAGGTGGAAGCTTTTGTAGTCGGGACTGTTCCCCAGCACATCCACCTCATGCCCCATCCGCTCCAGCCGGTTGCGGATTTGATTCATGAAGGTCCACACGCCGCCGATATGGGGGATCAGCCAATAGGTCGCCAACAATATTTTCATTCATGGTTCCTCCTCGCCGTTACAGGCGTTCAAGCAATTGCTGCATCCGGTCCTTGTAAACCGCATGCACCCGGAAGAACTCCTCCAGCAGTTCCGGCCGGTAGCGGATAGAGCCCATTTGGTCATGAAACCGGTAAACCGTCAAGGCCTCCGGCAAATAGTGCAGCTTGATTCCATTAACCGCCAGCCGCAGCCACATCTCATAATCCTGGGTGTACGGCAGGTTTTCGTTAAACAAGCCGTATTTGAAAAACAGCTCCTTTTTGCACATCATGGTGCAGCCGTTTATGGGGTTGTAGTTGGCAAGGAGCCGGTAAATATCGTTGTGCTGCGTGACGGGAGTGCCGGCGAAGCTCTCCGTCACTACATCGTCCTTATCCATGACGGCGTATGCAGTGAAGGAAAACTCCGCATGGCTGCGCCTCATAAATCCCAGCTGGCGGGCCACCTTATCCGGCTTATACATATCATCCGAGCTCAACCAGGTCACGTACTCGCCGGTGGCGTTCAGAATACCGAAATTCATGGCGCTGGCGGTTCCGCCGTTGCTCTTCCGGTAATAGAGAAGGTGGTCTGCGTAAGGTGTAATCAGCTCCATATGCCGGGTCGAGCCGTCATCCACCACGATAATCTCCAGGTTGGGATAGCTCTGGTCCATCACGCTTTGGATGGCCCGCCCGATATACGGACAGTTGTAAAAGGGAATGACGACCGTTACCTTCGGATTCATGCCGCACCTCCTCAATACGGCGTTGCCAAAGCCAGCGCCTCCAGCCGGTGGCGGAAGGTATTCTGCACGGCCTGGACTTCCGCCAGAATATGCGGTTTGAACCGCATGGTTCCCATTTGGTCATGCCAGCGGTATTTGGTCAGGGGTTCATCCAAGAAATGTATGGGTACACCGGACAGCAGGGCACGGATCCAATACTCATAATCCTGGGTATAGCGTAAGCTTTCGTCGAACACCCCCACCCGCGCCACCAATTCCTTCTTGAACATGACGGTGCAGCCGTTGATGGGGTCGCAGGTAGCGAAGGCCCGGATGAATTCGCTTTGGGAGGGATAGCGGACCGCTTGCGCGTGAGCCGTCACATGCCCCCATTCGTTGATCTGGTCGAAGGCGGTAAAGGATAGGAGCGAATTATGTTGCTGCATGAATGCCAGCTGGCGGGCAATTTTATGGGGATAGAACAAATCATCGGAGCTGAGCCAGGCGATATAATCGCCGGAGGACATCCGGACGCCGTGATTGATGGCGCTGGCTGTCCCTCCATTGGCTTTGCCCAAATAATGGATTCGGGACACATAGGGATTGATTCTGTCTTGGTACAGGGTGGAGCCATCATCCACCACGATAACCTCCAGGTTGGGGTAGGTTTGCCCAAGGGCGCTGGAGATGGCCTGTTCCACGTAGGGATCATTATAAAAAGGAATGACAATGGTCACTCTGGGAAGCATGGCATGGTTCCTCCTCTTCTATCTGGTGCGGCGGGTACACGGCCTATATCAAGGCCTCCCTGTAGAAATCAAGCGCATCCGACAGCGATTGGGCAAAAGGGACGGACGGTGACCAGCCCAGGCTTTGGGTCATGGCGGCATCCATGGGAAGCGGCGGGGGAAGCGGCGCGGTTTGCCCCACCTCGATGGGAAGCGTAAGAGAGGTCAACCCTTGGTATGTGACCACCAGGTCTCCAAGGGAACGCATGGTGCCGGAGCAGACCGGGTAGACGGTGCCGGACTGGCCGGCTTCCAGAATGACGCGGTATGCGGCTACGGCATCCCGGACGTCCAGATAATCCCTCTTTTCATGCCACGACGACAGCCGGAAGACAGAGGTATCCGTCGCCTTCTCCCAACGGGCGATCCGGGCGGCCAGAAGCCCGCAGATGCCGTTGGAGCGGCCGGGACCGATGAGATTGGAGGGTTTGGCTACCAGCACATCCTGGCTGTACAGGAAGCTCCAGGCCTGGGCGGTCAGCACCTGCATGGTTTTGGCCAGACTGTACGGGTGCAGGGGCTGGGGAGAATCGCTTAAGTCAAACCCCAGCATGGAGCCCGCTACCAGCAGCCGGCAGTTGGCGAGCCCCCGCAGAGCCTCCAGTAAATACAGGGTGGACAGGAGATTGGCCTCCATACATCCCAGCGGATCCTTCCATGAATCCGCCACAGCATTCCTTCCTGCCAGATGGAGCACAAAGCGGGGCTGCGTTTCCTCCACCAGCCGCTTGACCTCCGCCTTGTCGGTGAGATCGCAGACATAGAGACGGCCCTCTGGCGGATCCCCGTCCTCCCTCCGGACGGCTGCTGCCACCGAATAGCCGTGAGCGGCAAAATGCCGGCAGGCATGGCGGCCGGTAAAGCCGCCTGCCCCCGTAATCAAAACCGTGCTCTCCTTCATTCGGGAAGGAAGCCTCCTTTAATCAGAAGCTCCCGGATTTGGTCTTTGTCCATGAGGGATTGGCTGGAGCAGAAGCTGCTGATTTCAGCCTTGGGATAAGAAGCGTACCGGTCCTTGATGCCGGGAATTTCCAGGGTGGGCAGGATCACCAGATATTGCTCGTCAAAAAGAACCGTGGTCTGGCTTTCGAATTCGGTCAGCAGAATTTCATGGATCTTCTCGCCCGGCCGGACGCCCAGCTCCACCATTTCCACCTCCGGCTTGCCCATGGCTTCACCCAATACCAGAGCCAGATCGGTAATTTTGCAGGTAGGCATCATCATGACGAAGGTTTCCCCGCCGATGCTGGCTTCCGTTGCCTTGAACAGCAGGCTGATGGCCTCCTGCAGAGTGAGGAAGAAGCGGGTCATGGCCATGTCGGTAATGCCCACCCGTCCTTTCTCCCGGATCTGCTTCATGAACAGATGGATAACGCTGCCGTTGGTACCCAGCACATTGCCGCCCCGCACGCAGACGAATTCCGTATCCCCTTGCAGCAGATTGGCGTGAATGATCAGCTTTTCGCCGATCGCCTTGGTCATGCCATAGAAGTTGGAAGGATTGGCGGCTTTATCGGTGGAGATGTAGACAACCTTCTTCACCTTGTTCTCAATGGCGGCCTCAATGACATATTGGGTGCCCAGCACATTGGTTTTCATGGCCTCATAGGGCTGCTCCTCGCACACCGGCACATGCTTCAGCGCAGCCAGATGGAAGACATAATCAATCTGTGCGCATGCCCGGACCAGCGCTTCCTTATCCCGGATGTCCCCGATGACGAAGGTCAGTCTGCGGTCCTCGAAGGTGCGCATCATAGCCACCTGGCTGGATTCGTTCCTTGAGAAGATGATGACCTCCTTGGGATCAAAATCCAGCAGCTGCCTGACCAACTCATACCCCCAGGAGCCGGTGCCGCCTGTCACCAAAATTCTCTTGTCACGAAACATACCCTTTCCCTCCTAATAAGAATTTAACAACCTTGGCAGATACATCCGTATCCAGATACCCTTGCGGACAATCCCAATCCGTTGGCATGGCCATCATTACCTGGGCCGCGCTTTCAATGCGGTCCGCATCCACCCCGGATACCACATTGCTGCCGCAGTCCACCGTCTCCGGCCGTTCGGTGCTGTTGCGCACCGTCACTGTCGGCACACGGAAGATGCAGCATTCCTCCTGAACGGTTCCGCTGTCCGTGAGGACGCAGGCCGCATGCTGCTCCAGCTTGACGAAGTCGAAGAAGCCGAAGGGCTCGTGGAATTCCACCAGCGGATGAATCTTCAGGCCGCTCAATGCGGCCAGCCTTGACCGGGTTCTGGGATGGACGGAGAGAATAATCCGAAGTGCGGTGTTTTTGGCGATGCGGTTCAAACCTTCCATAATCTCCCGGAGCGGCTCGGCCCGGTCTACGTTCTCCGCCCGGTGGATGGTAGCCAGGAGGTAATGCCCGGAAGCCAACTCCAGCGTCTGCATCACCGTGCTTGCTTCGATCCGGTCCCGGTAATGGGACAGGACCTCGTATATGGGGTTGCCGGTAAGGATAATCCGGTGGCTGGGAAAACCCTCCCGGACCAAATGGTCCTTGCTCTGCCGGGTATACGGCATATTGTACGAGGAGATGGCATCAATTACCCTCCGGTTCTTCTCTTCAGGAACGGACAGATCATAACAGCGGTTGCCCGCTTCCATATGCACCACCGGGATACCCATACGCTCCGCCAGGATGGCCGACAACGCGCTGTTGGTATCTCCCAGAAGAAGCACCTTGTCGGGTTTCTCCGCCTGGAGAATCTCTTCGATCCGCTGGAACATGATCGCCATCTGGCTGCCGAGAGACTCCTGTTTTTCCGACAATATATAATCCGGCTTCCGCAGCCCCAGCTCCTTGAAGAAAACCTCGCTTAAGGAATAGGTGAAGTTTTGCCCCGTATGAATAACGGTGTGTTTGGCTGCAAGCTGATCCAGCTTCTTCATTACGAGAGAGAGCCGGATAATTTCCGGTCTGGTGCCCAGAACCGTCACGATCTTCATACGATCACCCGCTTTTTTTGATTTTCCTCCGTTTGGCGTAGCCGGTGCTCCTTCGGGCAGCCGCAGCGCTCCTTCCTTTGCGCCCGGCGGTTTTGGAGGAGCCCCGCCTGGCTTTGGGTGGAGCGGACCTTTTCTTCCGGGCCAGGAGACGCTGCCCCTTGCCCCTCCAGGCCTGTAGTTTGCGGTGGCGCCCCCTCAGACGCCGGGAGCCGGCTTTTGCCCTGCGTCCTCGCAGCTGTTTAGCCCGGCCCGGTGGCGGAGGTTGGCCTGTGCCCAGAACACCGCCCATGGGAATCCGGCCCAGATAGCCGTCATCCAGGGTAAGCACCTCGTCAAACCGGAAGCCCTTGGCACGGAACACGGACTCTTCGGAGAAGAGATACCGGCAGCCATACTCCAGCAAATAAACAGCGGGGGCTGAGCCCTTCAGCAGCAGGGCGGGTTTCTGCAAAAGCGCTTCTTGGGGCAGCGGACGGGGACCCAGTGACGGAAGGCTGCCGGCGGCCTCCTGCAGCCAATCTCCCAGTCTCAGCCGGTAGGAGTCGATCCCGAAGGCTTTCTCCACTGCGAGGCTGTTGCGGGTGCCCCAGCTTTGGATAAAGCTGCCCTTGACCAGAAGGGAACCTACTGTGTCGATCAAACCCCGGATATTGCCCTTCTCCACCAGATAGCTGCCGTTGCCGGTCAGCATCATGATTTCGCCCAGCCCTCCGGAGTTGTACGTCACCACCATTTTGCCGAAGATCAGCCCCTCCAGCGCCGTCATGCCGAAGCCCTCTTCTATCAGGCTGGGGATAACCAGGATATCCATAGCCGGATAAATCTGCTGGATCTGCATTTCGAACGATTGGAAGTAAAAGCGGCTCAGGAGCCCGGACAACCGGATCTGCTCCAGACATTTGGCGTAATAGCCCACATCCGTCATTTTGCCTGCTACCATAAACCGGAGATCGGGGTAAGCCGCCCCCAAGTCAATGGCCATTTGGATAAAATGCTCCAGACCCTTATTGGGATAAATATCCGAGGATACATATCCGATCACCCGGTGGGAGTCATTCCAGCCGATTTCCTCCCGTTTGCCGCTGCGGTAGACGAGCCACAGCTCCCGCTCCAGCTCGTGGTCACTCCAGGAGGGGTACAAAATGCGGATTTTCTTCTCTCCCGGGGTTCCCCGGAAGGGCTGGAGGGAGGCATGGGATATTCCGATGATCCAATCCGAATACGCGTTGATGATATCCGTCGAATATGACGTGTAGCGGTTGCTTTGAATTTGCTCCGTCATCATCCAGCCTACGGGAATTCCCAAGGAGCGGGAGATCCAGGCAGGCATCAGATTGACACAGGTGTTGACAATGGCCAGGTCCGGGTGCCGCTCCAGCATAAGGGTCAGAAGCGACTGGACCGCATCTCCGTTATCCCGGATGAATCCCTCCAGCTCCTGGCGGAAATAAGGCCCCGGCGCATAAACTTCATAAAAATTGGGATACGAAACCACGATGGTGGAGATGCCTCTTGCTCTTGCCTCCGCCGCAAGCAGCCCTTCGCTGGGTACAACCAGCGTGCAGTCATGGCTGCCCCGCAGCTCGGTGGCAAAAAACAGCAGAAGCTTCTCTGCTCCGGTAATATGCGTCTCGGAGCAAATGTGGGAAAACAGCATGATGTTCAACCGGATGGCGGTCATGTTTGGCGTATCACCTCCTAAGAGTTTTGCAGGCCGGGGAAGACCGGTATTCCGGCCTCTGCCGGCCGCAGCCCCTTCGACGAACAGACCCCATCGGCGTTTGGCGGGTGTTCTGCGAATAGTACAATATATTAGGGAGACAACCTACTGGGCACGACAGTTGACCCTCCGGCATTCGTACAAATTTTGGAATGGCCGGTTTTGTCCAACATGGGGAAGCCGCATTTCCCCATAAAAAGGCGGCGAAACGGGAATAGGGAAGGCCGCTTCCATTATTCCTTGCTTCGCCGCCCCGGGAAGGCGGTCTGACAATGGGCGGACCGGCCCGCTTCACTGTGCCAGGAAGCTCTGCCCATCCTGCATGCCCTGGGCGAAGCCCTGATTAAAGCCGGTATCATACCCGTTGTTAAAGGCCGCGAGCGCCTGGCGGGACATCCCGCCCGGTTGCCGCCTTTTGGCCGCTTTTACAGCGCGCGCGGTCTTGGCGGCCGGTTTGCCCCGCTTGGCTCCCCTCTTCGCGGCAAGAGGCTTTTTCGGTCTGGCACCGAGACCGTGTTTTTGGCGTTGGCGTTTGGCTTTCATTCGTTTACCTCCAGGTATAGGACTGCCGGGCCCGAAGGACCAACAGCGCATGACCGTGATTCGATGCGTACTTTATCCTATGCCCGAAGGGACAGCAATCCCTCCGCTTACGCCCTTTGTTCCAACAAAAAAAAGCCCCGCCCGGGATAACCCGTTTGCGGGACCTTCTGCCAAACATCAGTCGGAATAGGCTTCGGCATTGAAGCTCTCCGGCCCGACTCTTGTCGGGAACACTGCCAGCAGGCCGGGGGTGCTGACATAAGCCTGATAGACAATAAAACCATCATTGGGGGGATTGAAGTCCACACCGTTGGCAGTTACAACGCTTTGCGAGAGGATAAGCGTACCAACCGGAATATTTTCTGTCACAGAGAATACCAAGGTAGGAGTGCCGCCCACCACCCGGAAAATGGTGATCGTGACCGGTGTCAAAACCGTAACTAAACCGGCGATGGTTACAGTAGCGGTAAAGTGCACCCGCAGATTCGGTCCTGCTCCGGATACATTTAATCCCAGAGTGCCAAACAGAGCTGGCGTTGTGCTGACAGGAACGGAAATGGCATTAGACGTACTAGCGTTTTGCGATACCTGTTGATCTAACAGAATGGCCATAGTTCCACCTCCTTCCCTATTCCTTCTACAACATATGCTTAGCCGGGAGTGAGGAATGGATATTCATCCAACAGGACTGAAAAAGGCTACTGGCCCCTTACATAGGTTCAGCCGGAAAAACCGTGCCCAGCAGCTGGAACAGTCTGGACCGGAAGGAGTGATCCCGGAGAGTGCGGTGAAGCCCGCGGACGGCAATCCGGTTGCGTTCCGCCTCGTTATGGAGGTAATAATCGGCCAGATTCACAAATTCGGCTGCGGAAGCGTAAGGGATGATTTCCTGGCCCGGGGTATAATACAGGGCCAGATCCTCCCGGACATCCGTCAGCTGAAGTGCTCCGCAGGCGGCGATTTCATAGGTCCGGGGGTTGATGGAGCGGCCTTCGATATTCCTGGCATTTTTGCTGTAGACGGGATCCACGGCCCCTCGGTGCAGGTTGATCACCAGCTTGGCTCCGTTGTAGAACTTGACGGTTTCATCCACCGGCGTCCATGACAGCCGGATGCTCTCCGCCAGTTTTTCGTAGCCGGCCAGACGTTCCCATAAGGCTCCGATAATCACAATCTTGTGCCGGGCCAAAAAGGGGGTGATCTCATTAAAAAATCCGATCCGGTTGGGAAACCCGTTGCCGATGAAGCAGATATCGCTATGGTATCTGTTCTCCACTGCCATCGGACGGTAGATGGCGGTGGAGGCGGCCAAGGGCAAATAATGGGTCCGGGAATGGCCGGCTTGACGGTAGAGCTCCACGCAGCTGAGCTCATGGGTAAACACATAATCGTATTGGACAGCCACCGAAGGGGTCCAATCGGTAAAATAGGGATCGTCGGCAAACCAAACCGCCGTCCGGATGCCCTGGGCGCGGATCTGGGTGACCATCTCCAGATGATTCTCGGGGAACACATGAAGACCGTTCATAACCAGCACCAGGTCGGGACGGAGCTCGGAGGCCAGGCGGTACATCTCCCCGGGATTGCCTGTATGGGGCTCGCTGACCAGGGCGGCCAGCGCCTCCTCCACTCCCCGGTCGATGGCTTCGAACCCTTGCCGGATGTACAGCACCCGCAGAGGCAGAACCGGGTAAACCGGCGGACTGACGGCCTGCAGGACGCTGTGGCAGCACCCGGTCCGGTAACCGTGGGACCGCCCGGCGGCATAACCGGATTCATAGTTCAAGGCGGATTGCCTGGATTTCTGCCGCCCGTTTCGTATGCTCATGTGTATCCCCCGCTTCCATCAGACGTACCGGGACGGATGGGCCCTCATCCAATCCCGCATCTCCGCAAGCATCATCCGGTACTCCGGAACCAGAAGCGCAGCCTCTGTTCTGGTGCAGCGGAGCGTCCGGTCCTGCCGGAAGCGGTCATAGGGCACAATAACCGCATCGTCCTTGCCAAACATGTCCTGGAACAAACACAGCAGCTCGTATTTGCTGACCTTTTGGGGAGCGGTAAGATGGACCAGCCCGGAGGTGCCGGCGGCGAGCATCTGCTCCACGGATTTTGCCAGCTGCAGCGTCGTAACCCCGTTCCAGTAAACCTGGGTATAGCCATTAACCTCACCCTGCTGCGACATAAACCAGTCGAACAAGCCGATCCGGGTGCTGCGGATTTCCGGTCCGATAATAGAGGTCCGGACGGTCAGATGCGGAGGGTGGCGGACCTCGCCCATCGCTTTGCTGATGGCATAAACGGAGCTGCCGTCCGGCAGATCAAACTCCGTATAGTCCCCCTTCTCTCCGGAAAACACACAATCCGTACTGATATGCACCAGCTTGCCGTCCCATTCCTCCAGCTTCCGCCGGAGCAGATGGGGGAGCAGGCCGTTCACCTGGTAGGCCAGCCTCTCATGCT
This sequence comes from Bacillota bacterium, assembly GCA_023393235.1. GTDB lineage: Bacteria > Bacillota > Bacilli > Paenibacillales > NBRC-103111 > Paenibacillus_AR. The sequence goes on from JAEWMH010000069.1 coordinate 25,693, forward strand.
CTTCCGCATCCCGGTTCAGGATGCCGACGGCGTTGATCACCACATCGGGACGCAGCCGGTCCAAGAAAGCCGAAATCTGTCCCTCATCACCGGCGTCCAGGTACACCGCATGGGGATCCTTCCTGTCGCGGGAGGTATAGGAAACCTCCCACCCCTCCCTCCTGCGGAAATAATCCACCAGCACATGGCCCGCCATACCGTTGCCGCCCAAAATGCACAGCTTCATCACGATCACCACCTTGTGTCCTTATGGGATTTAGTCTGCAAACACACTGCTCAAAAGCGATTGAATGCGTTTGTGGTACGTATGATCGGCTAATGTCCGCCTCAGCCCGCGCAGGGCAATCTCCCGCCGTTCATCCTCGTGGTTGAGGTAATGCCGGATTTTTTCCATACAATCCTCGGGGGATGCGAAGGTGACCACTTCCTGGCCGGGCGTATAGTAGTTCAGCAGATCGCTCCGTTCGTCGGTCATCTGGAAAGCGCCGCTGGCGGCAATCTCGAAGGTTCGCGGGTTTACCGAAAGGGCCGGAATTTTGCGGACATTACAGTTGTAGGACTCGTCGTCATAGGCCCTGTGCACATTCAGCACAATACGGGAGCCGTAATAAAACTTGGCGGTTTCCTCGGGGGAAAGCCATACACCCGACTGGATCCGGGGACCCAAGCGCATGAAGGCGGGCAGGCGCTCCCACCACCATCCGGAGATCATGGAGTTGCAGCTCTCCAATGCCGGCAGAATTTTGCTGACGAAGGAAACCCGGTTCCAATAGGCGGAGCCGATAAAGCTTACATCCCGGCGGTAGGTGGTTGCTACAGGCTGGGGCCGGAACACACCGGGATTGGCACCCAAGGGCAAATAATGAACCCGGGGGCAGCCGATGGATTGGTAAAAGGGTACGCAGTTCAGCTCCAGAGTGAACACGTCGTCGTAATGCACCGCAATTTTCTCCGTCACATCCACGTAGTACGGATCGTCAGTGAACCAGACCGCCGTCCGGACCCCCCGCATCCGCAGCGCATCCACTACCTGCACAGGCAGCTCCATTCCTTCCAGAACCAGCACCAGCTGCGGTCTCATCTGATCCACCAGCTCCAGAATGGGCCCGAACGGCGAAACGGCGATACATTCTCTGGCGTTGGCTTGCAGGGCCTCATATACCGCCTGATCGATAGGAGAATAAGGGACACCCTTGCCGGACATGACGAACAGCACCCGGATATCCCATACGTTCGTCACCTGGGGAGGCGCCTGGATCAGAACCGAATTGCTTCTTCCCCAGCTGTAGCCGTAGTCGAAGCCCAGCCGGAAGCCGGCCGCCCGTTTCTCCTCCAGTGCGGCAGCTGATGTCGTTACCGCTGCTGAGGAGCCTGCAGGCACAGGACTCCGTCTGGTTTTCCGGACAGGCAACCGCCGCCGGACCTGCCGCTTCAATGACCGCTTCATGGCCATATCCCTCCATTCCTTGGTAAATGTCCGTGCATGCTACCTTGAACTAACATGGTCCCTGCCGCAGGCTGGATGTGTTATGGAAGCCTCGAAGCCGGCAACGCCGGTTTGAGGGCCTTCACTGGCATTCCGTCGGTCTACGGTGCGGCAGGAACCGCAGCATGAGCGGCTACTTTTGCGTTATCCCCGCACCGCCGGTGCTTTTGACCAGCCCGTTCACCGCAGCCAGCGATTCGAAGGTCCCCGCATCCATCCACCAGCCGTCCAGAATATGATGGGAGAGTTTCCCCTGGGCTGCATACACATTGTTCACATCGGTGATTTCCAGCTCACCCCGTTTGGAGGGATGGATGGACCGGATGATCTCAAAAACGGCGTCGTCATAAAAATAAATCCCGGTCACGCTGTAACGGGACGGCGGATGCTCCGGCTTTTCTTCAATCCGGCTGATCCGGCCGTCTGTCAGATGGGGGACTCCGTAGCGCCTGGGGTCCTCCACCTCCTTCAACAGCACCGCCGCTTGGCCGGCCTTGCCCCGGAAGGCATGTATAAAGGGCGTAAGGGAAGCCTCGAACAAGTTGTCTCCCAGGATCACCACGAAGGATTCCCCCGGGCGGACGAAGGATTCCACCAAACCTAACGCCTGGGCGATTCCCCCCGCGTCATCCTGGATGCAATAATGGAGTGCAACTCCCCATTCGGAGCCGCTCCCCAGCAATTCCGCAAACTGTCCGGCGCTCCCTTTGCCCGTGACAATGCAAATGCTTGTGATGCCGGCTTCCTTCAGCTTGTTGATCCCGTGGATAACCATGGGCAGATGCCCGACGGGAAGCAGGTGCTTGTTGATAACCCGCGTCAGCGGATAAAGGCGCGTGCCCTTGCCGCCCGCAAGAATAACTCCCTTCACCAGCCCTCTCCTCCTTCAGGTGCTCATATATATTGGCGGGGATCAATCCCCCATTTATCCATAAATTTGCGGTAATTGGCTTCAATCAGCGATATGAGCGCCGCGTTGTCCTGCTTCCGGAAGCTGGCGCTTCCGTGGTGGTGCACGAAGGCATCTCCGGCCATCATCAGCCGGAAGCCCGCCAGCCTGATCCGGTAGCAGTAATCGTCATCCTCGTAATGCCCCGGCGAAAACCGTTCATCCAGAAGGCCGATCCGCTCCATTACCTCCCGTTTGAACAGGAGGCAAAAGCCCACCAGCCGTTCGAGAGGAATACGCCGGGAGGGATCCGGAATGCTGCGCAGGGGTGACCATGCATGGAACTCCTCCATCGTGCTGTAAGGCGCAGTTTCCTGCTGGCGGCCGCTGACGTAATTGGAGCAGGGCCCGGCAGCCCCGACATCGGGGCTTGCGTCCAGGCAGTCCAGCATATTGTCCAGCCAGCGGTGGGTCACCACCACATCGTTGTTCAGAAGCAGGAGCGCATCCCCCACTGCCATTTTCAAACCGGCATTGCAGGCGGCGGGAAAACCGGCATTGTCCGGATAGGAAACAACGGCCAGCTTTTCCCGCACACAATAGTCCAGCGTCCCGTCTGTGGAGCCGTTGTCCACAACGATGATTTCATATGGTGTGGATGTATAGGCGCGGATGGAATCCACGCAGGGAGCCAGAAGCTCCAGCCCGTTGCGGGTGGGAATGACAATGCTGGTCATTCGCATGTGACTGCCCCCTTCGCCGCTTCCCGCTTGCGCAGACGGTCCGGATACCGGGAACGCGGCCCGGTGGCGCGGAGATGCTCATGGAACGCCTCCAGCCGGTCTCCCATAAGCACCTCAGGCCCCGCTCCGGCAGGGTACAGCTCCTGCCGGAGCCCGGTCCTTCTGTACGGAGAAGAGGGCAGGGGCACCACAGCGGCACGCAGCCCTTGGAGAAGAGCTGCGGTTTGCGCCACCGGCGGCACAGCCAGGCTGGCTGCTCCCAGCCGGTCAAGGGCTCTCCGGGAGAGGGCATGGGGACAATGCTCCAGTGAAGCGGTCCCCAGATCCCGCCGTCCTTGGGTCAAATTCATGAATTCCTTCAGCATGGCAGCCGGATCGCGGCCTCCGAAGGGCCCCTGCTGGCCGGGCATGGCCGATACCGCCAGATCATTGCCTTTGGCAATGGAGGCGATGAAGGGCAGGAGCTGCTCTGCTTGGACCGGCTCATGCTCCTCCAGGAACAGCACAATATCCGATGCGGCGAATTTGGCGCCCGCCGCCCTGCCGGCCCCGTAGCCCAAGGGTTCGGGATAATGGACCAGCACGGGACCGGCGGGGTGCTCCCGGATGAGCCGTCTTTTATCATCCGGCAGGCCGCCCGCCACAACAATGATTTCATCCAAGGCCAGACGGCCCAGCTGCTCCAGTACCGCACTTATGGACGGATGGCCGAAAGCCGCATGAACCACGGCGGCTGTGCTGCGTTCCGTCGGCAGCGGGATCCTGCGGCCAACAGGCAGGCCGGAGGCTTTGGCATACCCCAGCATGAAGCTGCGGGCTTGCTGGAGGTATGCTTTTCCCGGCCCGCTGCGGGACCGGCCGTTCCACCAGCGGGCCCAGGCCCGGCTGGCCGTTGCTGCCTGTTTCCCGGCGGCGTGGGCGCCCCGGACAGTGGAGCGGCCGGCGGCAGTTCCTGCCGCCCGGGCGCCCAGGCGCCGGGAC
>JAEWMH010000083.1 GCA_023393235.1 Bacillota bacterium
CCCCAGCACCATCACCAGCACTGGCACCAGCTTCGATCCCAGCCTCATCTCCCACCGGCTAATCCCTTCAATTATCATCTACTCCGTCTCCGGCTAATCCCTCTGCGTATGCAAATTTCTAAACTCCAGCGGAGTCATCCCCTCCCGCTCCCGGAAGCATCTGCCGAAGTAGCTGGTTTGGGAGAAACCCACCTCCAGCGCGACGGTTTTGACGGGCAGTCCCGTGGTGGTCAGCAGGCGTTTGGCGTGCAGCAGCCGGGCCTCCAGCAGGAAGTCGGAGAAGGACATGCCGAAAGCAGCGCCGAAGGTCCGGCTGAAGTGATAGGGGCTGTAGCCGGCAACGGCAGCTGCTTGCTCCAGCGTCACGGGCTCATGGCTGTGGGCCCGGACGTAGTTGGCTGCCATCCGGAGCTTGTCCGCAGACAGATTGGCCGGGACGTTCAGCTGGGTGGCATTGGTTTGCAGCCGGGTCAGAAGCTCATACAGGGTGGCGGCCACACTGTGCTCGTCGTCCACCTCATAGGCCCGCCCCAGCTGCAGCAGCCTTTCCATCAGGTTCTCTATGGGAGCCAATGGAGACAGGCCGAACAGCCAGGGCTCGTCCAAGCCTTTGCCGTTCAGCAGCTCCTCCAGATGCACTCCATAAAAGTGGACCCATCGGATGCTCCAGGGATCCCGGGAATCCGAATGGTAGGTTTGGCGGAGACCGGGTCCATAAAGGAATCCCTGCCCCCGGGTCAGCTCGTAGGACTTGGTTCCGGTATGAAGATATCCCTTGCCTTCCAGCACAATATGCAAGTTGTAATTCCGGTCCATATTGTTCTCGGTGGTCCGGTATTCCCGGTTAACCCGGTGTTCGGGAAAATCGCTGTAGCCTCCCACAAAATCCGGAAAGCAGATAAACCGGGGAAAAACCGGCTTGGGCAAATAGATGTGCTCATGCATAAGATAGTTGCTCCTATGTAACGCAAAATTTTGATGCCCAATAGTCACATTCATAATAAACTCAGATGTGCATTTCACAGTGAGCAACAACATTTTAATATAATTCGCAGGATTTTGTCATTTCAACCGGGTATCCTATTGGCTACAATGAAGGTGACAAAGGACGGAAGGATGTGGGCGGATGGGAAAGTCCATACGTATGGATAAATTAACGCTGGGCGTCTGCTATTACCCGGAGCATTGGCCGGAGGCGTTGTGGGAGGATGATTTCCGTAGGATGCGTGAGATGAATATCTCCGTGGTGCGGATGGCGGAGTTTGCTTGGGCGATTTTTGAGCCGGAGGAGGGTAAATTTGATTTCAGTATGTTTCACCGGGTTATGGAGCTGGCGCACCGCTATGGGCTGAAGGTGATCCTGGGCACGCCAACCGCTGCTCCCCCTGCTTGGCTGACCCATAAGTACCCGGAGGTGCTGAATGCGGATGTGACAGGGGAGCTTTACCGGCACGGCCTGAGGCGGCATACCAACTACACCAGCGCAAAATACCGGGAGCTGTGCCAGCGGGTCGTCCGGCGGATGGTGGAGGCCTACAAGGATCATCCCGCTGTTATCGGCTGGCAGATTGACAATGAGTTTAACTGTCACATGGATGTGTTCTACGCCGAAACCGATCATGCCGCGTTCCGGGAATGGCTGAAGGACAAGTACGGGACGCTGGACAAGCTGAATGAGGCGTGGGGCACCGTATTTTGGAGCCAAACCTATACCGCCTGGGAGCAGGTGCATCTCACCCGGCATATGGTCAGCCGCTCCCCAAATCCTCATATGGCCCTCGACGAAAAAAGATTCATTTCAGACGTTACCATTTCCTTCGCCAGGCTGCAGACGGAAATTATCCGGGAGCTGGCGCCGCATCATTGGATTACCACCAACGGCATGTTCGGGCACCTGGACAATCATGAGCTGACGGATGAACTGTTGGATTTCTTCTCGTATGATTCCTATCCGCAGTTTGGCTCCCTGGATGCGACCAACGAGGATGCTCCCCTTCTGGACCGGGCATGGAGCATGAAGCTGTCCCAGGTCCGGTCTATTTCGCCGAATTTCTGCGTGATGGAGCAGCAGTCGGGACCGGGCGGCTGGGTGGACACCATGGCCATGGGCACACCCAGGCCGGGGCAAATTCGGCTTTGGTCCTACCAGTCTGTGCTGCACGGGACCGATCTGCTGGTTTATTTCCGCTGGCGGACGGCTACGGTAGGCACCGAAATTTATTGGCATGGCATAAACGACTACCATAACCAACCAAACCGCCGCGTGCGGGAGGTGGCGCAGATCGGCGGAGAGTTTGCCAGCCTGGGGAACAGCTTAATCGGAACCGCCTACCAGGCGGAGGTTGCCATCATGCAGGACTACGACAACAGCTGGGACGGGGAGCTGGATGCCTGGTGCGGTCCCCTCCAGCGGCGAAGTGTCCGGGCCTGGTACAAGCGCCTCCAGCACCGCTATATTCCGGCGGATATGATCACGCTGCGCGCTGCCACTCCACTGGAGGAGCTGGCTGCATACAAGGTCATTGTGTATCCGCACCCGGCTATTTTGACAGATGAGACGGCGGCGCTTCTCACCCGGTACGTGGAGCAAGGAGGAATTCTTCTATTCGGTGCCCGGACCGGATTTAAAAATATCCATGGCCACTGCTACATGCGTCCGTTCCCGGGGCCCGTTGCCGGACTTTGCGGCATTACTGTGGAGGATTTCACCCTGGTGAAGGGAACGGTTGTCCCAGCGGAGCTGCGGTGGAAGGATGGCCGGCTGGCAGAAGGCGTTAAAGCAGAAGGCTTCAACGAAATCCTGCAGGTGGAGGATGCGGACACAGAGGTCCTGGCGGAATACGCCAGCGAATATTATGCGGGCAAACCTGCTCTGACACGGCGCAAGGTGGAAAAAGGGGAAGCCTGGTATTACGGCGCGGCTTTTTCGGAGGCGATGGTGGATGCCATTGCGGATGAGCTGGGGCTGGTGTCCCCGGCAGCTGACTTTCTGGAGGCTCCGGCGCAGGTGGAGCTGGGCATCCGGGCGGCAGGGGACAAACGGTTCCTGTTTGTCCTGAATTATTCGGGGGAGCCTGCTCCGGTGCAGCTGAAAACCCCGCTGAAGGATCTGCTGTCGGGAGCGGCCCTGAAGGGGGAGGCCGCGTTGCCGCCTTATGGGGTGTGGCTTCTGGAGCTGCCGGAAGCGGCGGAGTAATTGGTTGGCGGAAAAGGGGAACAGGGGAACAGGCGGAACAGGGGAACAGGCGGAACAGGGGAACAGGAGCTGCTGTCAGCTTCAACCGGGTAGTAGCGCTGTGCCCTGATCGCCAGAGGGCCTGACCCTCTGCAGGTTGCCTCCCCGCAGATTCTAACGGCGGCAGAAGCCGCTATTTGGCGGAAAAACGGGATCGGGAAAACCTAACGGAAGTGAGCGCCGCTATTTGCCTCCAAAACGGGCATTTCTTGCCCGATTGGTGGAAATAGCGGCTCTGGCAGCCGTTAGCCTGTGGATGCTACCCATTTTGGGCAAATAGCGGCTTTCACCGCCGTTAGCCTTTCGGGCAACCGCTACCAGCCCCGCCTATCAAATCCCACTATCAGCCCCCGCA
>JAEWMH010000088.1 GCA_023393235.1 Bacillota bacterium
TTCCTCACAAAGCATCCGCGGCAGATTCTGCTGAATGCCGGCTTCGAGCCGCACGCCACTCATGTGGGACTGCGGCTGCAGCGCGCGGAGCGTATCCTCCAGGAGCTCACCGGGGTCCTTAAACAGAAATTGGTTCAGATGGGGCTTGGACAGGATGATGAACTCGCTGACAATAAAGTTGATCCGCTCCACTTCCTCCAGCATCAGGTCCAGATATTCCTGATTCCCGGTTTGGCGCTGCTTGAAGAGTTGGACAAAGCCTCGGAGTGTGGTCAGAGGATTGCGGATTTCATGGGCCACACCGGCGGCAAGCTGGCCGATCACCGACAGCTTCTCGGAACGGCGGAGCAGCTCCTCCGTCTCCTTGCGTTCGGTAATATTGCGGCTGATGGCCGCCAATGCAACGGGCTCCCCATCATCCAAACGTACGGGAGACAAAGTCAGGCTGACATGAATTTCTTTTCCTTCCTTGGTTTGGCGGACGGTTTCGTACCCGCTTACCTCTTCCCCGTTTTTGACCTTGCGGATCAATTCCAGAAATTCCGGCGCGTCCTTGTCCTGCAGGAAAGGCTGAAATGCGCCGGTCACCTCCTCCTCGCTGTAGCCGTACAACGCCTCAAAGGCCGGATTGGCACGCTGGATGTTCCCGTCCAGATCGGTCAGATAAATAGCGTCGGTGCTGTGTTCAATTAAGGAGCTCCAAAAAATATTGGCTCTTCTCAGACTCTCCACCACCCGCAGACGCCCGGCCGTATCCGTATCCTGCTCCAGGGATAGGTCCAGATAATGAGAGGAGACCTCCGGCACCGCCGAACTTTCCGGCTCCGCCGCGGCAGCCGACAGGATGAGGGCGGGACAGGTTGAAGACTTTCCGGCAGTTGAAACAGCCGGCAAAGGCAGGACAAGCACAACGCCGATAATCAGGGCAGCGATAGAGAAAACATCGGATAACGCCAGATACCAAAACAGACTCTTGTCCATGGATCCGGAACGGAGGAACAGTTCCACTGTGGAGGCCAGAAGGCCGTTGGCAAGGACCAGGACGCAGGAGATAAACCCGAAAGAATGCAATGGCGATTTCCAACGGCGAATGAAATGGGTCATGGGTCTTTCCTCCCGTTCAGGGAATGTGGAGGACATTCTTACTTAAATATTTCTTCCTTTTTTACCGGAATCCTTCACATCATTACAGGATGGAAAACTTTTGACCCATTCTCTCCATCCCATGTGTTCAAGGGGCAGGCTGGAAAAACTCTAAACGTTCCCCGTTGGGGCCGAAAAAGAAGGCGATCCGGGTCCCGCCCAATATGGTCCGGGGCTCCTCATCCAACAGCCGGATGCCCAAACCCTTCAGACGCTCCAGCTCCGCTTCGATATCCGTTACCGTAAAGGCGATATGATGGACAATCCCGCTGTCCGACATCCCCTCCGTGCCCCGTCCGATCAGCTCAATTTCCGTCTCCGGGTGGCCGGGGAAGGAGAGAAATGAAAGCTCCACTCCGTTATCCAGCCGCTTGCGTGCCGCGAGACGAAGCCCCAGCACCTCGGTATAAAAGGCGATGGATTCATCCATATCATTGACGTATACTCCGATGTGCTCCAATTTTTTGATCATGTGTCATCCTCCGATTGATATTCATTTTGTTTAGGCGTGGGGGACGGTTTGTCCCGATAGCTCCACCCGGTTTCTTCCCATCCGTTTGGCTTGGTACAAGGCCTGGTCCGCCCGGGATATCATATCCTCCAGTGTAGACGTGCCGTAGCTGTAGTCCTTCCGGTAATCGGCCACACCGATGCTGACGGTCAGGGGGATTTCCAGTTTCTCCTCCCTGTACGGCTGGTCCATAAAAGCCTGGCGGATCCGGTTCCCCAGCTCAACTCCGCCTTCTGCCGGGGCATTGGGAACCAGGATCAGAAACTCCTCGCCCCCGTAACGGGATACCATGTCGCAGGAGCGGATGCAGGATAAGAGAAGGGAAGCGGCGTGGATAATCACACGGTCTCCCACCAGATGGCCGAAGGTATCGTTCACCTTTTTGAAATAATCAATATCCAGCATAAGCACGGAACAGGGTTGTCCCGCCCGTATGCAGGTTTCCAGAAGACGCGGCCCTTCGGTCAGAATATGCCTGCGGTTGTAAACCTCCGTCAGCTGGTCCACTACTGCCGTCATTTCCAGCATCTGAATGGTGGATTTCAGCTTTTTGCCGGTGAGATTAAAATTCTCGCACAGCTGCTGGAGCTCCTCGGGAGCGGAGGCAAATTGGTTGGGGGGAATGCGGAAGTCATAATCCCCTTCCCGGATGGTGCTTGTCCCGCGCAAAAGGAGACCGATTGGACGGACAATCCCTTCCGTAATCTTGAAGGTAAGGACAAAGCTGAGCAGCAGCATGATCATCACAATAATGGCCATCAGCAGAATGTCGGTATAGAGGGCCTTGAAGACCTCGCTGTGCTTCATTTCGGCCACAACCAGCCACTCCTTGTCCTTCACCCAGCCATATTGGCCCATTACCCGTTCACCGGCATAATTGGCGTACACTTGGTTGGAGGGGGTGCCTGCTTTGGCCAGCTCGGCAATGGATGAAGTGTTGGCCAGGTTAAGGGGAGTCCCTTCCACCCCTAGAGGCACGGTAATGAACTGCCCGCTTCTGTTCAGCAGATACGTTTCCCCGGCATTGCCAAAATCGAATTGGTTCATCACCTTTTCCAGGATGCCGATATGGATAACACCGCAGACCAGCCCGTTGAAATCGTTGTTCTCATCCATGATGGGCGAGGAGATGAACAAGAAGGGTCTGCTGGAATTTTTGCTGATCAGCACATCGGTAATTAAGCTTCTTCCAGCCTTAGCCTCCTTGAAGTAGTCCCGGTCGGAAACATCCCCGCTGCTATTGGGACTCTGGGAATCCACTACAATCTTGCCTTGGGCGTCCACATATAGGACAGCCGTATATTCCCCTTCCTCCGACATGAAGGATTTGAACATGCGGCTGATTTCATCCTTGCTTTCAGTCCGCCCCGACATAAGATGGGACAAAACACCGATCTGGGTGCTGTGGTTCTCCAGCCAACGGTTGATAAAGGTGCTCTGCAGGCCAATGGCATCCTTCAGCTGCTGCCGCGTTTCTCTTGTTTTATAGCGTGCCTCCGTTATGGAGGTGCTGATAAGAATCAAGGCTCCCAACACAACAATAATCAAGCTGACCCAAAACCGGAGTCTTTGTTTCAGGGTGAGCAGTCCTAAGCGGCAAGATAGTCGGTCCAGCAATGGCTCACCTACTTTTTCATTGGTGCAAACGCGTAGATGCGTGTGTCAATTCCATTATAAAGTCGGCACCTGCCTCCGGCAATCGGCGGCGGCAATTTGATAACGGCCGCCGCCCATCCGGCGGAATCAATGCTCCGTCAGGATCAAAGGCCCTTGGGCGGTTATGGCAATGGTATGCTCGTATTGGGCGGACAACCCTCCGTCCACGGTCCGTGCCGTCCAGCCGTCCGCATCCACTTTGGCATAGTAGGACCCCGTATTCAGCATGGGTTCGATGGTGAAGACCATTCCCTCCTTGATCCGCGGTCCCTTACCCTTGGGGCCGTGATGGGGAACCTCCGGATCCTCATGCATGTCTTTGCCGATGCCATGGCCGATAAAATCCCGGACCACAGAATACCCCTCGGCCTCCGCGAAGGTTTGGATGGTGTTGGAGATATCACCGATGCGGTTGCCGGCTATAGCCTGGGCGATGCCCTTGTACAAGGCGTCCTTGGTGGTTTTCAAAAGCCGCAGGCCCTGCTCACTGACATTCCCCACGGGATACGACCAGGCGGAATCCGCCAGCCAGCCGTTCAAATTCACCACCATATCGATGGTGACAATATCGCCGTCGGCCAGAGGCTCCAGCTTGGGGAAGCCGTGGCAGATCACATCATTTACCGAAGCGCAGGTGGCATATTTATAGCCGTGGTAGCCCTTCTGCTCCGGAGTGGCGCCGTGCTCCTTCATGAAGCGTTCAGCAAACTGGTCAATCTCCCAGGTAGTGACGCCGGGGCGGATCATCTTCTCTATTTCACGGTGGCAGGCGGCTAATACACGCCCCGCCGCATGCATCTTCTCAATTTCTTCTTTTGTCTTCAGAATAATCATCTTGGCAGGCTCCTTTTTTTCGTTATACTGGGATGAGACCGCTTTGGGATACGAATTATGGATTAAAGGAGAGAATGGTAGTGGATCATCCGGATTTGTACATGCTGCTATTTTTGGTGGGCGCCGGGTTCGTGGCAGCCTTCATTGATTCCGTGGTAGGCGGCGGAGGGCTTATTTCCATGCCGGCGCTGTTATTTGCGGGGCTTCCTCCCGGCCTGGCTTTGGGGACCAACAAACTGGCGGGCACCATGTCCTCGCTGACCAGTTCGGCCTCCTTCCTTTTTTCCGGAAAAATGAATTTTCGGCTTGTGGCATGGCTGTTTCCGTTATCGCTGGCAGGAGCAGTGCTGGGGTCCCTGACGGTCCAGCAGATTCCCGCCACCTTCCTCAAGCCGATGGTGGTGGTAATGCTTATCGCGGTAACTCTCTATACATTATGCAAGAAAAGCTGGGGAAATCAAAGTCAATTTGCCGGAGCCACCGCACGAAACCGGACTGTGCTGATCAGTGGTGCAGTGATCTTGGGCTTCTATGACGGCTTCTTCGGACCGGGCACCGGCTCCTTCCTTATTTTTATGTTCCTTCTGCTGGGTTTTGATTTTGTCGGAGCCTCCGCCAATTCCAAGGCGCTGAATCTGGCCAGCAATCTGGGGAGCCTGGCCACCTTCTTCGCGTTGGGGGTGGTCAATGTCTCGTACGGCCTGCCCATGGGCATCGCCATGATCGCCGGGGCCTTAACCGGCTCCCGGTTAGCAATCCGTAACGGCAGCGCCTATGTTAAGCCGTTGTTCCTCGGGGTGACCACTCTCTTAATCGGCAAGCAGATCTGGGATCTGCTGATGGGGTAAAGAAGGGTAAGGCTCCGCAGCTAGGAAGCTCCGCCGGGAAATCGGGCGGGTCAGGCGGGCCGGGAAGACGGGCAGAGAAGGTTATAAGGGCGACTGAGTGTAGAGCCGGCTGGTAAAGGTCTGTGGTGGCTATGTGCGCATAGCGGGATAGTGCAGAACGTTGGCCGGCTATGTACGCATAGCGGGATAGTGCAGAGCGTTTGCCGGTTATGTACGCATAGCGGGATAGTGCAGAGCGTTGGCCGGCTATGTGCGACAGGTTAGTGTAATGTGTTTGCATGCTATGTGAGGGCAGTTAGCGGAATCCGGTTTCCGCTAATTAGGCAGAGCTGCTGCCGAAAAGCGTAATAGCGGAAGGGCTTTTCCGTTATTTGAGTTTGGCAGGCGGCCATAGAACCGCTTTTCGCGGAATAACGGAAACCCGTTTCCGCTATGATCATTTTTCCCTGCTCCCGGAACAAATAACGGAAACTTGCTTCCGTTATCCGGAATCATTCTTTAGGGAGGTTGGAAACATGTTTGTGGTTACGTCGGAGGAAATGCGCAGACTGGACCGCCTGACCATCGAGGATATCGGCATCCCGGCCATGGTACTGATGGAGAATGCGGGCAGAGCTATTGCCCAAGAGGTGCTCCGGGTATCGGCGTCACAAAAGAGCGGAGCCGGTGGCCTGGGACGTGCGGAGTCAGGCGGCAGCAGCCAGGGCGCAGCGCAGGACCAGCCAATGCTCCCGGAGCACCGCCGGGAGCGCTGGCTGGTGCTGGCCGGCAAGGGCAACAACGGCGGCGATGGTTTTGCTGCGGCCCGCCACCTGATGGAGGCGGGCCTGGCCGTAGACGTGGCGCTGGCGGTGCCCGCCGCGGAGCTTGCGGGCGAGGCCGCGGCCCAAGCGGCCATCGCCGCCCGCTTCGGTGTGCCCTGCCTGGACGCGTCGGCGTCCGGAGCACCGCTCCGCTGGGAGCGGTACTCCGGCGTCGTCGACGCGCTGCTCGGCACCGGCGCGGCCGGACCGCCGCGCGAGCCGTATGCGGCGTTGATCCGCGCCGCCAATGCAAGCGGGCTGCCTATCGTGGCAGCCGATATCCCC
>JAEWMH010000108.1 GCA_023393235.1 Bacillota bacterium
CTTTCATTGTACGCCCCAGCCGTGTGGTTTTCTCGCCATTTTCATTGAGGATATGGACATTTTTTGCTATATTTATCACATAAGTAAGATAACATGAAAGTCAGCAAAGGGGCAAAAACATGAGAGCCTTTCACGAGAACAGGCGGTACCGGACCAATCTCCGCTTCCAATCCTTCGTCACGCGCAATATCCATTTTTTGGCACATTGGCATCAAGAGGTCGAGTTGGTTTATGTCAAGGAAGGCGCCATTTGGATGGGCATAAACCGCGAGGTGCGCAGGCTGGAGCAGGGGGATTTTGCCTTTTGCGCAAGTGGGGACATCCATTTCTATGACAGCAAGGAGGAACCCTCCGCCCTGCTTATCCAGATTTTCCATCCCGGGCTCATCGGATTGCCGGGAGGCTGGCCTCAGGATGTACGGCTCATTTCCCCGTTTTTGACCAAAACCTCCGGCGCCCGTTCTCCCGAGGATTATTCCACTCTTGCCGCTGCCATGGAGGCGCTTATGAACCGTGCCCAGGAGGAATGGCAGCAGGAAGGTCCCTGCCATGAGCAGATCATTACCGGCATCCTGCACGAAATGTGCGGTTATGCCTTACGCCATATGGAGCTGGAGCCGGCGGACGAGGGCAATGCCAAACGGCGGGTGGCTAATATGAGGGTCATGCAGCGGGTGCTGGACTTCCTGGAGCAGGGATATGCCGGGGATATTACCATGGAGCAGGCGGCCCAAGCGGCGCAGATGAGCCCCTTCTACTTCTCCCGGTTCTTCCGGGGGATGACGGGCATGAGCTTTCCCGCCTATCTGAACTCCATCCGCGTCAGCCGGGCGGAGGAATTGATCCGCAGCACCAACCGGACGATGCTGGACATTGCGCTGGAATGCGGCTTCAGCAATGTGCGCACCTTCAACCGCGTGTTCCGCCAGTTCCATGGTACCCCTCCCACCCGGCTGCGGCAAGGCTGATCCGTTAAGCAGCAATCCCGTTTCACTTCATTCCATACGGAGGTTACCTCTCATGAAAAATCTGCTTGTGGCGGATGACGACGCCAATATCCGGACGCTGCTCCGGTATGTATTGACCAAGGAAGGGTACCGGGTCCTTGAAGCCCGCGACGGCTTGGAGGCCATCCGGCTGCTGGAGGAATCCGCAGTGGACCTGGCCGTTATCGATATTATGATGCCCGGCGCCGACGGTTATGAGCTGTGCGCCTGGATCCGGCAGCACGCGGATATTCCGGTGATTATGCTTACCGCCCGGGACCAGCTGGAGGATAAAGAAAAAGGCTATAACCGGGGCACCGACGACTATTTGACCAAACCCTTCGAACCTGCTGAGCTGGTGTTCCGGGTGAAGGCCTTATTCAGGCGTTATACCCGTACGGCCAGCGAACGGCTTAAGTTGAACCGGATTATCATCGACCGGCAGAATGTGGAGGTTACCGACGGCGAAACGGAGTTTTTCCTGCCGTTGAAGGAATTCGAGCTCCTGTCCCAGCTGGCCCAATTCCCCGGACGCCTCTTCTCCCGCGACGAGCTGATTACACTGTTGTGGGGAGCGGATTACCAGGGCGATGACCGGACCGTGGATGTACATATCAAGCGGCTGAGGCAGCGTTTTGCGGATTATACCGGGGATTTCACCATCAAGACGGTCCGCGGCATCGGCTACAAGCTGGAATTGGGGGAAAACGGATGAAATCCTTATATTCACGGGTATGTCTGGTTGCCCTTGGGGTGATCCTTTTGAGCTGCATCCTGGGGTTTCTCGGGTCCAATATGTATTACCATGCCAAACTGAAGCCTTTTAATGATGCGAAGCTGATCGGTATTGCACAGCAGCTCCAGTCCTATGCGGAACGAGAAGGCACGGATGTGGACAGCTATCTGCACAATGCCGCAACGTTGGGGTACCAGATTTTTCTGACGGATAACCGCGGAGATGACCGTTATTACGGTAGGGAATTCCGGGAGCGGCAGCTGGACAGCAGCGTCAAGGAGCAGGTTTTGGAGGGCACTCCTTATCACGGCGTTGCGGATTATCCCAATCAGGCGTTTATCTCCGGTTTTTTTGAGAATGCTCTGAGTAATTCGGTGGGTGTCCCCCTCCGTTTCCAGGAGCGAAATTATGCCTTGTTTCTGCGGCCGGACGTGATTCTCCAGTTTGGGGAGCTGCGTATTTTCTTCGGTCTGATGGGTGTATTCGCTGTCGCCATTAGCATTCTGCTCTTCCTGGTGAGCACCCGCTACGTGGTGAAACCCATTACCCGGCTGTCAGCAGCGACAAGGCGGATCGCCCAGGGGCATTACCAGATGGAGCTTCCCGTTTCACGGCGGGATGAAATCGGGGAGCTGTCGCGAAATTTCCGGCTGATGGGCAAGGAGCTGGAGCGTGTGGATGAAGGCCGGCGCCAGTTTGTGGCCAATGTCTCCCATGAATTTCAGTCCCCTCTCACTCTTATTCAGGGTTTTGCCAAAATCTTGGCCGAGCAGGAGCTTTCCCCTGACGAAAGAGCCCACTATGCAGGCATTATCGGTGACGAAAGCCGCCGCTTGACGGTTCTGGGCAAGCAGCTGCTGCTGCTCTCCACTCTCGAACAGGGCCGGGAGACGCTGCAGCGGAATCTCTTCTCCCTGAAAACCCAAATCCGCCAAGCCGTCCAGGTATTCCAGTGGCAAATTGAAGAAAAAGCGCTGCTTGTTAAGCTGTCGGTACCGGAGGAGATCCGTCTGCACGGGGACGAAGTGCTGTTTATGCAGGTGTGGACCAATCTCATCGGCAATGCAGTCAAGTATATTCCTGCAGGGAGAACCGTAGATATCCGTGCAGAGCAAATGGCCGGCGGCGGGTGCCGGGTACTGATTCGGGATAACGGAGACGGAATTGCTCCGGAGCATCTTCCCTTTTTGTTCGACCGCTTCTATAAAGCCGACGCCGCCCGTGAACGCGATTCTGGCGGTACGGGGCTTGGCCTCTCGATAGCTGCCAAGATCGTACGCCTGCACCACGGGACCATTGAGGTCTCCAGCAGTGCGGAGGGCACCTTGTTCACAGTCACTCTTCCCAATTTGTAATCCGGCGTTCACACGGCGTTCATTTTCGCTTCCTATACTGGGTTCATGACCTGATTCATGACGAGGAGGGAAGCGAGATGTTTCTAGCAATACGTGAGCTCCGGCACGCCAAGGCCCGCTATGCCCTGATCGCCGTTATTATGGTGCTGGTGGCGTTTCTGGTGCTGTTCGTCACCGGACTGGCCCAGGGGCTGGCCTACGACAGCGCTGCAGCTGTCAAGAATATGAAAGCCTCGCATTTTATATTGGAGGAGCATTCGGATAACCGGTTCACCCGCTCACAGCTCGGGGATGAAGCTTTGGAAGCGGCGCGGCGGATTGCCGGAACCGGGAATGCCACCCCGCTAAGCCTCAGAATGACGACATTGATTCCCGAAGGCGATTCCGTCAAGCTGGATGTAACACTGTTTGCGGTGGATCTGAACGGCTGGCTGGCGCCGGACACCACGGAGGGGCTCTCCCCTGCGGCCTTATCTGCTGGCGACATTATCGCCGATGACAGCTTGAAGGAGTCGGGTGTACAGCTGGGATCGGTGCTCAGGGACCAGGCCTCCGGCCTCACATGGACGGTGCGCGGATTTGTAAAGCATGAATCCTACAGCCATACGCCGGTTGTTTTCCTGACCGCAGCAGCCTGGACGGAGCTGAATACCCGGTCTGCAGGCATTATGACGGCTAAGGATGGGTCATACAACGCCATTGCCGTACAAGGATCCGGAGAAACGGCGGAGAAGCTGGCCCAAACCCTGCCCGGGACGGACGTCATTACCAAAGCCGATGCCGTTTCCGCGATTCCGGGGTACAAGGAGGAGCAGGGTTCTCTTTTGATGATGATTGCTTTCCTGTATATCATTTCGGCATTTGTCCTGGCGGTATTCTTCTACGTCATCACTATCCAGAAAACCGTTCAATTCGGCATCCTGAAGGCTGTCGGCGCCAGGAGCCGGTATTTGGCCCAAAGTGTGGCACTCCAGGTGTTGGTGCTGTCCGCAGGAAGTCTTGTTATCAGTACTGCTTTGGTAAAACTGTTTGAAGCCGCTCTTCCCGGGTCCATGCCTTTCCTGCTGGATACCTCCACCCTGGTGTTGACTTGCTTGGCCTTTCTGGTTATTTCCCTGGCTGGATCACTGGTTTCCGTATGGAAGGTTGCCAAAATCGACGCGTTGGACGCCATTGGGAGGGCTGCGGCATGAACATTCAATTGGAGCTTCAAAACATTACCCGTACCTTTCAGGACGGCGGTGTGGAGCGGCATATCTTAGACAGGGTGAACCTGCAGGTGGCAAAAGGCGAGTTGGTGGCCGTAACGGGTCCCTCCGGCTCCGGCAAAAGCACCTTCCTGTCCATTGCAGGCGCCTTGCTGGCTCCGACCAGCGGCCAGGTGCTGGTGGACGGCCAGGCCATCCGGAACCAAACCGAGCGGGAGCTTGCGGCTCTGCGTCTGCACAAGCTGGGCTTTATCTTCCAGAGCGCCCATCTGGTTCCTTATCTGAAGGTTAAAGAGCAGCTGCTGCTGGTGGCCAAGCTGGCTGGCCAGGACAAAAACCAGGCGGCGAAACGGGCGGATAGCCTTCTTCGCACTCTGGGCCTGGCCCACCGGAGCAAGGCTTACCCGGAGAAGCTCTCCGGAGGTGAACGCCAGCGGGCTGCCATTGCACGGGCGCTGATGAATGATCCGTCCGTTCTCCTGGCGGATGAGCCTACAGCCAGCTTGGACGCCGAACGGGGCTATGAGGTGGTCAGCCTGATGGCCGAGCAGGTGAAGGCCGCAGGCAAAAGCGCCGTGCTGGTCACCCATGACCAGCGGATGCTGCCTTTGTGCGACCGTGTGCTGCGTCTTGAAAACGGAAAGCTGACGGAGATTCCCCCTGTACAGCGGGAGAAACGAAATCTCGGCTGAGCGGTCGTTGGGTCTAACAACAAAAAACTGCCTGTCCGGAAACGGATGGCAGTTTTTTAGTGTTTTCCCGGCTGTTCCTTTATGACAACGGCAGCTTGCGGCTGCCGAGAAATTCCTTCATGTAAAGCCGCTTCGGGTTAACCAGCTGTCTGGCAATAGTCCCCGTCCACCCTTCCGTCCGGTTGCCCGCGGTGCGCTCCAAGTAATACCGGGACATCTGATCGTTATAAGCCTGCAGGAGCTCCTTATGGGACCGGTCGGTCTGGTACTGCTCCTCATGGTAAACAGCAGCCATAGGCAGTCTTGGTTTTACTGCAGAGGGCTGCTCAGGCTCCCCAATGCACATGGCAAACAGCGGAATGACCCGATCCGGGGTTTGCAGGAGCTCCGTAACCTGGGGCAGCTGGTTCCGCAGACCGCCGATATATACGGTTCCAAGACCCAGGGATTCCGCGGCCACCACCGCATTCTGTGCGGCCAGCGCGGCGTCGATGGTTCCTACAATGAAGGTTTCGACGGATTCAAGGGCGGTAAACGTCTCCTCCGCAGGGACCCCTTCCAGTTCTGCAGCCAGCGACAGACGGTGAAGATCCAGGCAGAATACCAGGAGATGGCCGTTTTTGGCCACATACGGCTGGTTGCCGGATAATTGGGCCAGCTGCTGCTTCTTCTCCGGATCACGGATGCCGATGATAGAATAAGCTTGGACGAAGCTGGAGGAAGGTGCCGCTTGGGCGCTCCGGATTATGGTCTCCAGCTCTTCCCGGGTGAGAGGCCTTTCCTTAAATTCGCGGATGGAACGGTGCTGCAGCAGTAATTGAATGGTGTCGTTCACGGTAACCCTCCAGACTAATCCATATCTTAGTTTACATAATATTTCTTATGTCACTTATTATTATGGTTTCCCTTTACTGACCCAAAACACAACTTTATCTCCTTTAACGGCCGGTGTTCCCGCAGCGGGCTCCTGACGGAGTACAGTGTTTTTGGCGGCATCCCCGTTCTCCAAGAGATACTCATAACGCATACCTGCTTTTAGGGCTGCCTGGGAGGCTTCCTCCAGCGTTTTACCGGTTAGAGCCGGGACCGTAGTTTCTTCGGTCTGGCCCTCTGCAGTGGACGGATTCGCCCCCGATGCCGTACTTGGCGACGGCGATACTCTCGGAGAAGCTGACGGTGTGGCGGAGGATGTCCCTGCCGGAGGTTTGGCCGAGGAGGCCGTTCCTTTGCCGGGAGACCCATTGGCGGCGGAACTAGAGGCAGCGCCTCCTGCTCCTCCGCTGCCTGCTGCCGGAGCAGCGGTTGCCGTGGGGGCAGGCGCTTCAGCGGAGGGCGGCCGGGTTACAAACCAGACACCAAATACACCCAGGAAGCCGATGAGCATCACAATGCCGCTGAAAATAAGCCAGGGCCGCAGCCTGGAGGAAGTAGAAATCCCTTCCTCTTCTTCATCCTCAGGTGGAGCAGCCGGAGCTGCATACTGCGAGACAGGCTCTTTTGCGGGTTTAACAGGCTCCTCCGCCTTTTTCCTGCTGCGGTTGCGGGTAGCTGCAGCTCCCACGCCAGCCTGCTCCGCGCCATCGTGCGTCGCCGGCTTGGGACTCAACAGCCGTTCCAGCCCCTCCTCTATCCTGCGCAGTGTGCAAGACGGCAAAAATGCGGAGCTGGCCCAATCCGCCGCTTCCTGGGAAGTCCCTCCCGGCAAACCCTCCAAGCGTCGGCTTATGGCCTGCTGGAATTCCCGCATGGATGCAGGCCCTTCGGTGCCGCTGGTGCACAGCTGGTACAATAAAGTGGCAAATCCGTACACATCCCGTTCTTTTTCCGGTGCGGCCAGCCAATATTGAATGATCTGGAGTCTGCCCGTATGATCTAGCCACAGATTATCTGCGGTGATCGCAAAATCCGGCAGCCTTTCTCTCTTTGCCTCACGGATAGCGGGAATCAGCTCCTTCAGCCGCTCCAGGATGTCCCGGCTGTTCCAGCCCAGAGCATGAATCCGGTCGGACAGCCGGAAGCCTTCCTTTTTGGCCAATACCGCATAAACCTCGGTTCCGGTAACCGATACATCGAGTATGTGCATAAACCGGGTATGGGAAAAACGGGCTGCCGCCCCCAAACGGCGCAGCAGCTCCTCCTTCTCGACGTCGCTAAGCACAACCGTCCGCCACAGAAGCACCTCGCGGCCCAGCTTCGGGTCACGTGCAGCGGCCAGCCATCCGTCGGCGGCTTTGCTCCAGGGTTCGGATAGTTGATAACGGTCAGCAAAAAATTGCATGATGATTCCTCCTTCTCCTTACACTCTTACTATATTCGGGAGAAGGCTTCATTTTCCGGCTTGTTCAAGTTTTCTTGGAATATTCTGCAGACCGGAAAGACTGCTGGCGAAAAATTGCCGGAAAGCCGCACTGATCTCCTCTTCGAACACGCTGTTATGCTCATCCTGCATATCCATGTAATAGTTTCCTGTTGCAATCTCCACGGATATGGAATCCAGGGGGAAGCCGATATCCCGGGCCGGGTGCGGCGTGTCCACCAACAGGAAGGCGGACCCCGCCAGATCATCCCCGTCATACTCGATGATGTGCGCTTCGTCCCATACCAAACAGATGGCATTGCGGTATCGGGCCGTAACCGCGCCTCCGTGTGCTTTGGCCAGGTCCGCATAATGTGCGATCATCTCTTCGTCGGTCAGCACCCGGCCGTTAACCCGGCGGACATGCACCCCCGGCTGCTCCTCTTGGGGCAGACCATCAATATATAAGCCCGAATCACACGAAAAAACCGGCTGCCCCAATGCACGGTAATACGCCAGCGCCTTGATCCGCGCATTCTCCAACGGCTCCCTGCCGCTTTCATCCACCTCAGGGAGAAGCGTATCTGCCGCCGCGGCCGCCTCCTTCAATCCGTCCAGCTCCAGCGGCATTCCCCGGAGCATCTCCTTCATGGTTTTCAGCTTGGCGGGATTCCCCGTTCCATAGATGAGCTTCATCGGTTCCTCCCCCGGGTCAGCTGCCCGATCCCTGCCAATAACTTATCGTAATAGCTTTGCGAATTGGGAGTCATATCCTCCAAGGTAATCCGCCGCCCGACTTTCTGCGGGGAACGCCCCCATTCATCGTATATGATGCCGTGTGCGGATGCGGATTCCACATTCCCCCGGACTAGCTCCTCCCACTCCTTGACAGGGACAGCCAAAAGACCGGAAACCTCCTCCGGCTGCAGCTTATAAGCCTCCAAAGGCAAGGCGCAGGCATACAGATGGATATAGGAGAACTCCCGGTCAATCCATCCGTCAGGCGAAAAAGTTTCATCTGCGGATACACTTGCGAAGAACAGCTCCCGATATGGGACGCCGATTCCTAACTCCTCCTCCAGTTCCCGCACCCCATCCTCCACTTGCTCATCGGCCAGCAGGTGTCCTGCACTGGATACATCCAGAAGCCCGGGATAGGTATCCTTGTCCTTGTGCCGCAATTGAAGCAGAATTTCCCAACCGGAGCTTCCCTTGCGAAGCACCCAGCAATGAAAGGTCCGGTGCCACAACCCTTGTGCATGGGCTTCCCGGCGGCTTGCCGTTCCAATATGATTCATATGTTCATCGAAAATATCAAAATATTCATCCTGTGCCATGGGACAAGTTTCACCTCTTGCCCATTTTAGCATGTCCCCATGAGCGCTTCCACTCCAGGGAAAAGTCTCTGAGGCTAGACCATAGCCGTTTTCAACAAATTTACATGAAACATCATGTTCGGAAAACGGGTAAACAGCTCACTTTTGATCAGATGTAACTTTCCTTGCCGATTGAGGTAATCAGACAGCTTCGCTTGTCCGTGATAACGCTCTACGTCCATATAGAATAGCAGTCCACCCGGCTTTAAAAGCTTCTGCAGGTTGTCCAGCACAGGCTCATAGGCTCCGGTTTCTCTTAATGTGCTGCCGGTTATGCACACCAGATCAAACAGCTGATTCGTTGGGAAAGGCTCCAAAATATCCTGGCAGATCACGATTGAAGGGTTCGGGTGACCCTCTCGCTTTTGCCGGTAGGCGAAGGTATCGCAGGTTTCCGGATCAATGTCCACACTGGTGAGACGCCCTTTTCCAAGAAGCTTATATCCCAAAAATTCATCCCAATCCCCGGCTCCAATGCCAACATTGCATACGGAGCAATCCACAGGAAGAGCTACCTCTTTAATAAACCAATCACGTGTCTCCATCTCTAGATACAGATTTACAGGCGACAAATTCCACGGTGCCGCTTCTGCCCCGTACATATCCAGATAAAAATTTAACAGCTTGGCATCATCCATCTTTTTTCTCTCCCATGTATGTAAAGTGAAGTTTCCCTTACTTACCTCAACGTAACCTAGTAATAATGTTTTCAGTACTTTTAAAATGGGGCCAAGTGGGCTAGGATGGAAGAGTATGCCGATCACTATGAAGGAGGAATGTTCCGTGCAATACCGCAAATTGGGCAAAACCGGATTAAAGGTAAGCGAGATCAGTCTGGGCAGCTGGCTGACCTACGGAGGCTATGTGGAGAAGGAAAATGCGGTGCAGTCCATCCATAAAGCCTATGAGCTGGGAATCAATTTTTTCGATACGGCCAATGCGTATGAACGTGGAGAAGCGGAAAAGGTTGTAGGCGATGCGCTCCGCACTTATAGAAGAGAAAGCTACGTTCTGGCGACCAAGGTGTTCTGGCCGATGGGCGACAGCCCCAATGACCGCGGCTTGTCCCGCAAGCATGTGTTTGAGCAGCTGCATGCCAGCCTCCGTCGTCTGGGCACGGATTATGTGGATATTTACTACTGCCACCGCTTCGACCCGGAAACCCCGGTGGAGGAAACCCTCCGCACCATCGACGATCTGGTAACCCAAGGCAAAATCCTGTATGCAGGCGTCAGTGAATGGACCGCCGTTCAGATGGCCGAGGCGCTGGCTGTAGCAGACAAGTACCTGTTGGACCGCATTGTGGTGAACCAGCCGGTATACAACATGTTCAACCGATATATTGAAAAGGATATTATTCCACTGGGCGAGTCCAAGGGAATCGGCCAGGTGGTATTCTCGCCGCTGGCGCAGGGCCTGTTAAGCGGCAAGTACACCTCCCTGTCGGATATTCCCGCAGACAGCAGGGCGGCCAAGCTGGAGAACATGCGCAAGGGGCTGACCGAGGAGAAAATCACCAAGGTTGTGGAGCTTACCGCTATTGCCAAGGAGCTGAACATTACCGTGGCGCAGCTGGCGCTGGCCTGGATCCTGCGTCAGCCTAACGTAGCCAGCGCTCTGGTAGGCGCAAGCCGTCCGCAGCAGGTCGTAGAGAATGCGGCAGCCTCCGGCATCACTCTGGCACCGGAGATTCTGGAAAAAATCGAGAGCATTCTGGCCGCCAATTAATGAACCCGATCCGTTACCCACGGATTAGACGATTGATAATGCGCCCTCCCTTTGGGTAACGGACCTAGGCTCCGCTATTTCAAGCAAAAACGGCGTTTTGTCATCTTAACGGACTGACGTTCCGCTAATTGGCCAGAAACGGCCCATTAAGGCTCCCGGATGCATCAATAAGGCCTTCTGTGTCCGCGAAGCTTACTGAAAGCCGGCTATTGGCATCTATAACGTCTCCTCAGTCCGTTACCGCGGACTCCCTGTAAAGCAGAAAGCCTGTTCAGCCTTCAATGGCCGGACAGGCTTTTATACCCCAATAAAGCACACATCAGCCGCTTTTCCCAGCGAAAAAACGGCCAAATGTGCCTCAATAAAGATAATCAAGCGCTTACATGAATATATTTAATGTAGTTAACCAAACTATTTAATGGCATAAAGAATATCGAAATCAAAAGCTTCGATGCTCTCCGCCGGTATTTCGAACGGGTTCACAGGCTTCAACCGGTTAGCCTCCACGGTCCATGCGCCCTCGGAATTGTCGATGGTACAGCCCTCACGGACGGCCCATTCCCGCAATTCCCCGTACATCCGGTACATCTCCTCCTTGCCTCCCACGCACGGCGCAGCCACATAACGCCTGGAGGGAATGGTTACCTGCTCCACCTGCTCCGGCAGATCCTCGAAGCTCTTCACCTGCACCCCTACCCACAGGGTATGGTTATCGCCGTTGCCCTGCCCTTCCAGCCCCCACTGCGGATAAATAACATACCCGATGGAGTCGTTGACAATCAGGGATTTGTGATCCGCTAGCGCGGCCTGAAGCTCCTGCCATGCCCGTCTCACGTCCTTGCCCAACTGAAAATCCGCAAACGTCCCCTCAGCCCTGAGCACCGCCAATTGCAACTGATCCTTTGCTACAACAGTCGCTTCCATTTTATCCCTCCTTTTTTTCTCCTCTATTATGATCCTTTCCCAGGTGCGCCGTCAAGAAAACTGCCTTTTCTTTATTATGGAAAAAAAGCCCTTCCTCATTCGGAAGAGCTTTGTGCCGGTTAAACGTCTAGTTTTTTGGGTCCGATCCGGACAGGGGTCACGAACCAGTACATCATAGCCAGGAAAACAATGCCGCCCACCATATTTCCCAGTGTGACGGGAATCATATTATGGAACCAGCCTGCAAGAGATACGGTTTCCGGATGGGGCAGAACCAAAGCCAGCCCCAGCACCGTCATATTGGCAATGCTGTGCTCGTAGCCGGAGGCGATGAAGCCGAAGAGCATCCACCAGATCAGGATCAGCTTGGCTGAATCGCTTTTCGCCCGCATGGAGGTCCAGATGGCCAGGCAGACGAACCAGTTACAGAGAATGCCGCGGAAGAAAGCCTGCCAGAAGGGAATCGCCATTTTTTTGGCCGCCGTGGCCATCAGCAGATGATCCGCTTTGATGCCGTTAAACAGCCCGGAGCCCTTGACCAGCATCACCAGCACCATCGCCCCGATCAGATTGCCCAGGAAGCACCAGAACCAGTTCTTCCAGGTATCCCGCCAGCGGGTGGCGCCTGTAAGCGAGCTTAGAGTGAAGATCATATTATTCCCGGTAAACAGCTCCGCTCCTGCAAAAATAACCAGAGTCAACGCCACGCCGAAGCTGGCGCCCATTACCAATGAGGTGACAGGTGATTTGATGGCGAAAAGCGGCGCCCCTACGGAGAAAATCAGAATGATGCCAAGTCCCACATAGGCGCCGGCCAGACCCGCGGCAATCAGATACCGCAGCAGGCTTTCATCCATTAGCTTTTTGCGCTTTAAAGCCGAATCCACTACCGTTTCAATCGATTCACGGTACATACGCGCTGCCCCCTTTTATCGGCTGTCCATTCCGATGTTGACTTTGCCCGCTTCCACCAACACGGGATAGACCTTCACTTGGCCGTTATCGGGAGCCTGCACTTCCCCTGTCAGCAGACTGATCTTCCAATCATACAGCGGATCATACAGATACTCGCCGCTGACCATACCCTCGCTGATAATCCCGCCCTTACGGTGAGGGCTGCGGTTCTCCAGCGCCACGATCCGTCCGTCTGTCAGACGGAACACGACAATTTCCTCTTCGCCTGCTTGCACCCGGACTCCGATCCGGCTGGGAAACCGCTCCACGGGGCCGATTTCCACATACGTCATCTCTGCCATTGCTCTTCTCCCCTTTGTCAAAAATCGATCTTACGACTGGTGTACAGCCACATTCTCATACAGAGATTGCTGCAGGCCGCTGTCGGTGCGCACCTTCATCCAGGGGTCCTCCACCTGGGCAAGGGCCAGCTCCACCCGCTCCACAAGGGTTTGACGGGAATCAAGGTTATCTACAACGGCTTCGCGGATAACGTCGAGACCAATCCGTTCCACCCATTCGCTGGTCCGTTCACCGAACTTGCCAGTTTCCCGGTAATACTGGATGTACGCGCCGCAAATGGCTACCAGTTCTTCATCGGTTTTGACCTTGCAGAGAAGATCGGCTCCTCTCAGCTTAATGCCGCCGTTGCCGCCGACGAAGATATCCCAGCCCCCGTCATTGCCTACTACGCCGAAATCCTTGGTCCCGGATTCCGCACAGTTACGGGGACAGCCGTTAACCGCCATCTTGAACTTGGCCGGCATCCACAGCCGTTCGAATTTCTTCTCCAGCTCGATGCCTACCCCGATGGAATCCTGGGTGCCGAAGCGGCAGAAGCGGTTGCCGACGCAGGTTTTTACAGTACGCAGTGACTTGGCGTAGCCGTAACCGGAAGGCATATCCAGCTCCTCCCATACCTTCGGTAGGTCCTCCTTCTTCACACCCAGCAGGTCCAAACGCTGGCCGCCGGTTACCTTGACCATCTTCACATCATATTTCTCTGCCACTTGGGCGATTTTCTTCAGTTCCGAAGGGCTGGTTACACCTCCATACATCCGCGGGATCACACTGAAGGTGCCGTCCTTCTGGATATTGGCGTGAAGCCGTTCATTGACAAACCGGGATTCCCGTTCGTCCTCGTACTCCTCCGGCCAGATCATGCCCAGGTAGTAATTCAAGGCCGGCCGACACTTGGAGCAGCCTTCGGGCTCATGCCATTCCAACACGTTCATCACTTCACGGACAGAATGCAGACCTTTTTCCCGGATAGCCGCTACGATTTCTTCCCGGCTCTTGTCAGTGCAGCCGCAGATACCTGCCTTAGCAGGGGCGCCTGCTGCGTAATTGGCTCCCAACGCGGAGGCCAAAAGCGCCTCTACCATCGGCTTGCAGCCGCCGCAGGAACGGGTAGCTCCCGTATGCTGCTTGATTTCGTCCACGCTGGCCCAGCCATCGTTCTTGATACCGTTCAAAATCACGCCTTTGGTTACGCCGCTGCACCCACAGACAATATCGCTGTCAGCCATGGCATCTACCGCGCTGGTTTTGCTGCCGCCGCCACAGCAGCCGCCGCCTCCCATCAAGGCTTGGTGAATGTCCTCCGTCATCTCCGCCTGCTCCGCAGACCAGCGGGCCAGACGAACGGATTCAGCCACATCACCGAACAGCACACCCCCGACAATGGCATTGCCCCGAAGAAGGATTTTCTTGTAGATTTTTTTCCAGGGGTCATGAACAGTTAAGGCAGTCAGCCCTGGCGCATCCAGAAACTCACCGGCAGAGAATACGTCCACACCGGAAACCTTCAGCTTCGTGGAAATGCTGGAACCGGTGTATGGTGCCGCCTCGATTCCGCAGAGCAGCTTCGCCAATACGGCTCCCTGTTCATAAAGCGGGGCCACCAGACCATAGCACATGCCGCGGTGTTCATTGCATTCCCCTACGGCATAGATGCCTTCAAATTCTGTACGCATATAATCGTCGACCAGAATGCCGCGGTTCACCGGAATGCCGCTGGCTTGGGCCAACTCGGCATTGGGCTTGATCCCGGCAGCCATCACGACGAAATCCGTCTCCAGCACACTGCCGTCAGCGAAGCGGATTCCGGTTACACGGCTGTCTCCCAGCAGCTCCGAGGTTTGCGCCTGCATGAAGAAGGATAAACCTTGGGCTTGCATCTCGGACTTCAGCATTTCCGCTGAAATAGGGTCCAGCTGGCGTTCCATCAGCCGGTCCATGAGGTGGATGACGGTAACCTCCATGCCCAGCTCCTTCAAGCCACGAGCTGCTTCCAGACCCAACAAGCCGCCTCCGATTACAGCCGCTTTGCGGTACGACTTGGCTGCCTGCATCATGTCCTCGCAATCCTGGATGCTGCGGAAGCCTACAACCCCTTCCTTGTCTGCGCCAGGCACCGGAAGAATAAACGGCTTGGAGCCGGTGGCAAGAATCAGCTTGTCATATTCCACAGCTTCCCCATTATCCAGACGCACCAGCTTGGCAGCGGTATCGATGTGCTCTGCTTTGGTGCCGGTGAAGAGGCGGATGCCGTTCTCCACGTACCATTCCAGCGGGTTCAGAATTATATCCGGCAGCGCCTTGCTTCCCTCAAGCACATAGGAAAGCTGGATCCGGTTGTAATTGGGATGCGGCTCTTCGCCGATAACGGTGATCTCATACTGCTGCGGTTGGAGCTTGAGAATTTGTTCAATAACGTTCATGCCGGCCATTCCGTTGCCGACAAGAACCAGTTTTTCTTTACGGAGATTATTATTTGCAGTCATGGTTAGGCTCCTCTCCATTTTTCCCGAAGCTTTTTTTGAACCGGCGGTTAATTACGTGAAATTGTTCACATACCTGCCTGCAAGCTTCTTTGGATCATCTATTGGTTAATCAGATTATAATAAATCCAAATAAAAAAATCGGTAACCGTTGTTACCGAGTTTCCAAGCTATTTGATGAAAATATATGTTGGGGGAAATAATAATTTTTTAAGAGAACGCACAAATCGGTGAAATCGCCTTTCTCTCCCGAGGAATCTGCCGTTTCTTGTGGTAAAATAGAAGCTGTTACACACTTCACGGAAGGGAACATCCATATGTCCGTCAAAACCGAAAAAGAAAAGATGCTCGCCGGAGAGCTCTATAATGCGGCCGATCCGGTGCTGACCCAGGACAGGCTCCAAGCACGGAGACTGACCCGGCTCTTCAACCAGACCCTCGAGTCCGAAACCAGACAGCGTAAAGCGCTGCTGAAGGATCTGCTTGGGTCCACAGGCAGCCAGATTTATATCGAACCCGACTTCCGCTGCGATTATGGCTACAATATTCATGTGGGCGAGAATTTCTACGCCAACTTCGATTGTGTGTTCCTGGACGTTTGCGAAATCCGCATCGGAGACAACTGCCTGCTTGGACCCAGTGTCCATATATACACCGCGGGCCATCCCCTGCAGGCGGACCTCCGCAATACAGGCGCCGAATTCGGCAAACCCGTCACCATTGGCAGCAATGTTTGGATCGGCGGCCGCGTAGTGATTAACCCCGGCATTACCATCGGCAATAACGTGGTGATTGCCTCCGGTTCGGTGGTTACCAAGGATGTCCCGGACAACGTCGTGATCGGCGGCAATCCGGCGCGGGTGATCAAACAAGTGGACGAATAAAACCACATTGACCCGCCACCAACACAAAAGAGCCCCGAGGGATTCCCCGAGGCTCCTTTTGGCGTTGTGCCGCCGTTTACAGATGCTTCTTGATTTCGCCGATCAGGCCGGCATACTCTTCATCCGACAGATAGGTTTGAGCCGGATTCATAACGAAGGTGGTCCCCCACTGCTCGCCGCCCTCATACTTGGGGACAATGTGGAAGTGGACATGGGGCATGGTGTCGCCATAAGCGCCATAATTCACCTTGCCGGGATTGAAGGCTTGCTGCACCGCATTGGCGGCTTTGGCCACATCGGCTATCAGGCTATTGCGGGTATCCTCCGGAAGCTCGAAGATTTCACGGGCGTGACCGTTCAAGGCCACCAGTACACGGCCGCGGTAGGTTTGCTCGCGGAACAGGTACAGTGTGGAAACAGACAGCTGTCCGATTTCGATCATCAGCTTGTCCAAGCGTTCGTCATGGTTGCAATACATACATTCGGGATGGGACATAGTAGGTATTTCCTCCTTAGCACACGTTTGCAATGCTCCTTCAATATTACCGCTGCACCTTGCGGATGTCATGATTCAATTGGTACGAATTTGTTACAAGTTTGGGCATTGGACAGGACCCCGACTAGCCAGATTCCAGGCTAACGGCGGCCAGAGCCGCTATTTGCCTCCAAAACGCTCTTTTCAATTTCTAACGGCGGTGTAGGACGCTATTTCCGGAAAAACGCGGGGTAAGAGATAGTGTCAAGAAGTTTGTGTATAAAAGAAAAGGATGCTCACGGTCATTGTAGGATGAAGCAGGTTAGAGCGGCGTCCCTTATTCCTTTGCTGGGTACCGTTCTTCGTACATCTGCTTAAAGACGGCTTGGGTCGTGGCCATGCCAAACCCACGTATGATGCGGGTGGCCCACTTTTGGTTATAATCGTTGACCACCAAATAGGCGATCTTTTCAGCGGCATCCACATTCGGCAAACTATTCATCGGGTACAGCCGCTTACGAATTTCCTTCATGGTTCGCTCTATGGCATTGGTAGTGTAAATCCGGGCCCAAATGTCCTCGGGATACTTGTAAAAGGTCAACAATACAGGGAGATCCGCCTTCCAGGAGGCCACCTCCCGCGGATACACTTTGGCCCACTTTAATTCGAAAGCAGCGCATTGACGCAGGGCTTGCTCGTAGATCGGAGCCGTATAAATGAGCTTGAGGTCGCTCATAAACGCCAGCTTGTCCTTGACCCGGATCTTGGGAAACAGATTGCGAATCTTGTGCACAACGCAACGCTGGATGTCGGCCTTGGGATAGACGCTGTGAAACGCCTCTTCCAGGCCCACCAGCCCGTCAAAAACACCTAACAGAATGTCGGTCGCTCCCCGGTTGTACAGATCTTGCAGAAAGGTCTGCCAGCCATGAGCACTCTCGTGGCCCCCCACGACAAAGCCCAGCACCTGACGTCTTCCTTCTTCGTCGATGGCCATGGCTACATAAAGGACTTCATTGGCTACACTGTCTCGGCGAAGATTGAAGTGGATACCATCGATGTACAGAACGGAGTAGCGCTGATTCAGGGGGCGCTCTTGCCAGGTATGCACATCTTGAAGGACGGTATTGGTAATATTGCTGACCGTTGACGGTGAATAGTGCGTGCCAATGATGGATTCAATGAAGTCCCCCACTTCCCGGGTGCTCATTCCGCCTTTATACATGCGAATAACCGCTTCCTCCAGCCACCCGTCCCGGCGTTGATACGGCTCGAATACCTGGGTTTGAAACTCGCCTTGCCGGTCCCGTGGCACCCTTAGGTCGTCAATCTTTCCAAACTTCGTGTCCAAGGTTCGCGTGTAATAGCCGTTTCGGGTATTCGATGTATCCGGCTGCTCCACGGTAAGAAAGTTGGCCATTTCCTCTCGCATGAGGAGTTCCAATTTCTCTTTTACAAACAGACGAACGGCATGTTCCAATTGATTGATAAACTCGGCATTGTGTATACTAGATGACATGGCAGGGTGATCTCCTCTCGTGGGTCTGGACAATTCCGAGAGTACCCTGTCTTTTTCGTGTTTACAACACGCCAAATTCTGGTACACAAACTATTGTACGCTACCGGGTAAGACGGTTCATTTGCCCGAATAAGAGCACCTGCTTCCGTTAGGAATCCGACATCCTCATTTTGAGCGGAATAGAGGCTCTTACATCCTTTTGAGTCCCCGCCCCCCGTGAACCTGCTAAACCTGTTTCACCATCCGGTCATACCGGTGCCCGGCGACCATGAGGGCGTCCTGTGGCGCATAGCCTAAACGCTCATACAGCTTCCGCGCGCCACCGTTATGCTCCTCCACCAGAAGGCTGAGCTTCCGCCATCCCGCCTGTGCGGCCAATCTGCCGAATTCCTCCAGCAGCAGCGTTCCCAGACCCTGCCCACGGAAATCCGGATGGACCGCCAGACTGTCCAGGTAATACTCATCCGGTCCGGCTTCGCAGACGATGGCTGCAGCCGATTTGCCGCAGGCCTCCAGCCTAGCCTTCAGCGGCCTGTCCAGCGCCTCTGCTCTGCTGCCATGGTATGCGAGCATAAAAGCGGCTACCCGACTCTCTTTTTCCAGGATGGTAACATTCTCACAACTAAGCCGGTTCCCTTCACAGCAGTAAAGATCCTCCAACACTGCCATGGCTTCCTCCGGGCTATCCTCCCCCGTCAGACTGTAGGCGATGTCGCCGATGGCGTCCATCATCAGGGGCAGAACCCCGGCGACATCCTCTTTTCTCGCATTGCGCAGCACGTTTCTCCGCTCCTTTTTCCCATTCTTGTCCAATCCCATCATGACATGACGTCAGCTGGAACGCAAATCCGGGGCACCTTAAGGCTGCCGCCTGCATAGGCTATAGTGCCATTGCCGCCAGCCCTGACTGGGTTGACCGGCTATTAATCTAGGGAGGAATCCGTCATGCCTTGGCAAATGAAAGCGGCGTCGCTTGTGGGGAGTCCGGTAGGCGTATCCATGCAAAACGGGACCGGAACCAGCGGAATCTTGTGCGGAATTGAAAATGGAGAATTGCTGCTGATGGAATATTTGTATCACACCCAGTTTGCCTTAAAGCATTATCCGGTGTACACCATCGCCGATGTGAATCCGTTCCCCACCTGTGTACCGGCGCGGTATGAATACAGCTATTACGAGGGAATTTGAAGCTTACTGAGGATTCCGCCAAAAACGGCAGCTTCCCCAATTGGAGGAGCCGCCGTTTTTGTTATACCCGGCGCATCATAGGCAAATAGAACAAAAAGATATTGCTAGCAGCCAAAAGCAGCATCAGGGCGTAATAAGGCAGCAGCTTGCGCCAGGAAGCTCTCCCTCCGATCCGGTAAACCGCATAGACGGAACCGGCCAAGCCCAGCACAACCACCAGATATTGCAGCAGCTGCACCACTCCAGTAGAGGCAAGCGCCAAATCCCCGCTCATGGGATATCCGAACAGACCGGCGGTATTAAACCAGACGGCCTTGCCCTCGGTAAAAGCGTGAAACAGGTTATGGGCAAGGTGACCCGCCAAATCCAGCGGAATAATGGCATAGCCGAAACGGATAAAATTTTTCATCACCGCATCCTTCGGTTGGCTGCTCCCTGCGGTAAGCCGCGCCGCCAACCATAATAGACCGATGGGTATCAGCATGGAGCAGATAAAGGCCACCGTAAAATTCACTTTATAATTGGCGGTGCCGGTTACCTTCCCGATGACGCCGAGGATTTGCTGCCAGATCTCCAGCATGGTGATGTTCTGAACGAAAACGATGCCCATGATAACTGCTGCCAGAAAGGCGTGCTCCATTCTAGGCTTCCCAATCCCCCATAGCTCCGAGGTGGGTTTGCGCAGGGAGATGCGGACGGAATCATTAGGGCAGGATTTGACGCAATTGCCGCACAGGTTGCAGTCGGCGCTGTTGTCCATGGTTTTCACAAACTCAAACATAGGACAGCCCTCCGCCTTTTCATTGCCCCTGTAGCAGGACTGGGTTTTGCAGCCTTTACATATTTCCGGTGTTCCCCGTAGGGCTAACATGCCGGAGCGGGAATAATTGCCGGCCAGCCCGCCCAAAAAGCATAAGGTCTTGCAGAAGGTCCGACGCTCATAAAAAACCGACGTCCCCACCACCATAGTGGTCAGCAGCAGGAGCAGATACCCCGAACCCCGGGGTGACTCCACGATCCCCCAGATATGGTCGGACCATGTGATCAGAATAAAGAAAAAGTCGATGAACCAGATACCGTATTTCTTTAAAAAACGGGGCATGGGCCGTTTTGCGCCAACCGCCTTACGAACCAGGTCACTAAGCTTGCCGAAGGGGCAAACAGCGCACCAGAACCTTCCCAGAATCAGGAACAATACGGGAATGGCCGGCCACCACAGTACCCAAGTCATAGAGGTGCCGAAGTTGCGGCTGGGGTTGACAGTTCCCGCCACCAGCTCCACCACAATCACGGCAAACACCAGCATGGCTGCCCATTGGAACAAACCGGGATACCACCGGCTCTGGATGAAACGCTTCAGGGATGAAAATTGCAGCAGATTATTCATGTTGCTGCCCCTCCATCCGCTCCGGTTTGCGCCCAAATTTGTTCCAGGCGCCGATAATGAGAAAAGCGCCGTTCAACGCGGCGAAGCTGCCCAGCACCCGTACATTGGCAGGGGTTTCCACAAGTTCCGCTTCGTTGCCGTGGCTATGGCCCCCTGATGCGGAGGTTTCATTGTGTTCCGAAGCGGAGTCATCTGAAGACTTGGCTTGAGTGTGGCTTCCGTGGGGATCCGCCGCTTCATGCCCCATATTATAGCTCTCTCCGCTTTGCCCGCTTCCGTGCTCCGTGTGACCCCCGGTGCCCGACGTCCCGTCAGCCAACGCAGCTCCGGCCATAAGCAGCATACCTGCAATGGTCATAATCACAGTTTTTTTCATCAACATAACATGTCCTCCCGTACCATGCGCATTCGTCCCTGCCGGTGTGTTACATCACACGTTTACCCAAGCAGGACTGGCTTAATTGTACGGGCAAATTATGTAGAAACCATGTGCTTGCGATTGAAATTCAAGTATCGGCGGCAGGCAGCCGGAGAGTAAACCGGGTCCCGGTTCCAGGTTTGCTCCACACCAGCAGTTCTCCGCCATGAAGCTCCGCCAGCTTGCGGGCAATCGCCAGTCCAAGTCCGGTACCGCCGTATTCCCTGGAGCGGGATTTCTCCACTCGGTAGAAGCGTTCGAAAATATAGGGCAGCTCATCCCCGGGAATTCCGATTCCCGTATCCTGGACTGCAATCTCCACAAAGCCGTTCACAGGGACAACACTTACCTTGATCTTCCCGGCCTCTGTATACCGGATGGCATTGTCCAGCAGATTCGTCATTACCTGCTCCAGCCGCAAGCTGTCACCTTGTACAGCCGGGAGGAGGCTATTCATCTCCTGCACCAGGAGAAGCTGCTTCTCTCTGGCCTTTAACTGGGCTTTTTGCACACACTCACTAACCAAGCCGGCGATGTCCAGCCGCTCCGGTGCCAGATCAATTTTGCCCTCCTCCATCTTGGACAGCTCGAACAGATCATGGATCATTACATTCAGCTTACGGGCCTCCTGCTGGATAATCCCGAGAAACTGCTGCTTCTCCTCCTCCGTTTCATACAGCTCCTCGCGGACCACATTGGCATAACCCTCCATATAGGTGATGGGAGTTCTCAGCTCATGAGAGATGTTGGCGAAGAACTCCTGACGGGTATCACGGATATGCTGCAAATCCCGGGCCAGATCATTAATGGCTTCGGCCAAGGCACCAATTTCATCCCGGGAGCCTACCGTCAGCCTTTCCTCCAGATTCCCCCGGGCAATTGAGCGCGTCGCTTTTTCCATCCGCACCAAAGGCCGGGACATAATCTGGGAAACAACGTAGCTGAAGGCGATGGCAAGGGCAAAAGCAACGGCAGCGGAAACAGCGATCAGAATTCGGACCTGTCCCAATGACTCATCCATCGTCCGCATAGACGACAGCACAAACAGCGCTGCTCCGGCATGCTCCCCTTCTCTAATCGGATAAACCGAAACAAAATACCGCTCTCCCCCGGAATCTGTGTACTCCGAAGCGGAGGATTGCCCTTGCCGGAGAGCCTGCAGGGCTTGAGGCGTAATAAATCCGGTGTCGGCGATTTTCAGCTTCCCCAGCTCCGCTGTCCGTTTACCCTCCATATCCGTCATGGAAATGGATACATTGGAAAACTCGGCAAACATGTGAATCAGTTCATCCGTTCCGCTTTCATGGGATTGGGCCATGGACGCAAAATGGCGGGCCAGCTCATCAACATCCCCGCTCATCCGGTTATGGTAAAAATTAGTGAAAACCCGGTCGATGACCAAACCCAGAACGAGGATCACCAGCAACAGCAAGGCTGCAATAACCGCGCCAAGCTTCAGCCCGATGCGGTTAATGCTTTTCATGGGAGCCTCCCGGACCAGGCAGATTAAACTTATAGCCTACCCCCCACACCGTTTGGATAGGGTTATAGGATAAACCCGCCTTTTGCGTTTTCTCCCGGATATTCTTGATATGGGTATCCACCACCCTGGTTTCCCCGGAAAAATAGTACCCCCACAACAGCTCCACCAGGGAATCCCGGGAATAGGCCCGCCCCGGATTTTTGGCTAAATGGGCCAGCATGTCAAATTCCTTCGGGGTGAATTCCACCAGTGAACCGTGAATGCGGATCTCCCGGGCCTCCGGATAAACCGCAAGTCCCCCAATATCAACCTGGGAAACAGGTTGGTCGGATTTCCGGATACCGGCTGCTGCCGGGAACGGCGGATCAGCGCTTCCGCTCGGGCCAGCAGCTCTTCCGGCTCGAAGGGTTTGGTGACATAATCATCCGCCCCCAGCTTGAGGCCGTTGACCTTGTCACGGGTATCCGAACGTGCCGTCAGCATCAGGACGGGCGTCACAGAACCCTCCCGGATTTTGGCGCACACCTGCCAACCGTCCATGTCGGGCATCATGATATCCAGCACCACCAGGTCATAGGCCTCCCGGCCAAGGCACTCCAGCCCCTCCCTGCCCGATGAAGCCTCCGTAACCTGATAACCCTCCTTACGCAGATAGATTCGCAGCAGATTGCGCATATTCCATTCGTCATCAATGACCAGCACACGTTTGTCTGTCATCCGTACACCTGCCTGTCGGTTTATGGAAATTCGTAAAAAGACCGCCCTTTCGGACAGTCTTTTTGCATGGTGGTTATTTATGCTTGCGCCAATCCAGCTTGCTGTTGTTCAGCAGATGCTCGAAGTCATTCTCCAGGCGTTTCTTCTCTGCAGCCCTGGCCGCTTCCTCCCGCTCCTTCTGCTCCAGCCGGCGTTTTTCTTCCTCCGCCTTCATTTCCTCCGCCTGCGCCTTCAGCTTGCTGAGAGTGCCGGCATCCAGAAGATCCTTCAGGGTTGCGGGGGCATCGCTGCGTTCATTGGATTTGGCGGCGTTCTGCGCATTTCTTTTTTTCACCATTGCCATCACCTCGGTTTCTACCCTATTCCAGCCTATTATAGCAGGTTTCCTGCCGTCAGGACAAAATCACATATAAACACCACAAGAATGCTGCTAGGTTTTTGGAGAGCGCTTCACTATACTGGAGGGGTAAACGTTAAACTTTAAACATAAGAGCGGATGGTGAAGGGAATGGCGAATCCCAAGGTAGGACTGCAGCTGTACACGCTTCGCGATTTAACCAAAGATGATTTTCTGGGAACGATCCGCCAGGTTGCGGAAATCGGGTACGAAGCTGTGGAATTTGCCGGATTTTTCGGTTTTTCGGCCAAGGAAGTGAAAGCGGTATTAGATGAATGCGGTCTGGAAGCGCCTTCAGCTCATATTGGCATCAACTTTACCGATATGGCGTTAATGGAGGAAGGACTGAAGCAGCAGATCGAATATGCCCAGGAGCTGGGACTGCAGCATATTATCACTCCCTGGTCCCCTTTCTCCGAAGTGCCGACAGAAGAAGAACTGGACGAGCGTATCCGCTTCCTGACCCGGGCCGCGGAGGTGGTGAAGGAGGCCGGATTGCAATACGGCTACCATAACCATGCCTTCGAATTCAAAACTGTCAACGGTGAAACCATCATCGATCAGATGCTGGCCCGCATTCCGGCAGATCTGTTCACCATGCAGTTTGACCTGGGCTGGGTTCATAAGGGCGGCAAATCCCTGGCTGAATATATCAAGAAATATGCCGGGCGGGTTCCCCTGGTGCATATCAAGGACTTCGGCGACGGACGCGATGATACCGAGGTGGGCAACGGGGTTGTGGATTTCAAAAGTGTGTTCTCACTGGCCCAAGAAGCCGGCATCCAATATTACATTGTGGAGCAGGAGCAGTTTACCGGCTCCCCGCTGGACAGCGTAAGAATCTCCCTGCAATATTTCCGCAACAACGGCATTTAATTGTAAACACATCCAAGCATCATCACACGAAAAAATACCGGACAGCGGACCAAGGGCCGTTATCCGGTATTTGTTATCTAATACTGTTCGTAATCCTTATGTGCGGCTGGCACCCAGCAGCTTCAGCCCCAACCCCACAAAA
This sequence comes from Bacillota bacterium, assembly GCA_023393235.1. Taxonomy (GTDB): domain Bacteria; phylum Bacillota; class Bacilli; order Paenibacillales; family NBRC-103111; genus Paenibacillus_AR. The sequence goes on from JAEWMH010000108.1 coordinate 24,525, forward strand.
ATGACGCCCGTCACCTTGTTCAGGTATTTGCCGAATTGGCTTTGGCGCAGCCACTTGGTCATGAAGTCGGATACCACCACCAGCAGCATACACCACAGTGTCCCGGTTGTAATGAAGGTCAGCCCGAGAATCAGAAACGGCAGCGCCCCGTAGGTTTGGTCAGCACTGACGAACTGGGGCAGGAAAGCCAGGTAGAACAAGGCCACCTTGGGATTAAACACATTGGTCAGGAGGCCCTGGAGATAAATCTTGCGCAGCCCTTCCTTGGGCATTGCACCTGATTCCATGGCAGGGTTTTCCCTGCTGCGGATAGACTTGATCCCCAGGTAAACTAGATAAGCAGCGCCGATCCACTTGATCAGGTTAAAGGCCAAAGCGGAGTGCATCAGAATGGCGGACAACCCGAAGGCGGCAAAGGCCGTATGCACAAAAGCCCCCGAGATAATGCCGAACACGGACATCATACCTGCGGTTTTCCCTTGGGACATACATCTGCCGAAGATGTACAGGGTATCGCTGCCCGGTGTCATATTCAGCAGAAGCCCCGATAATAAAAAGACCGTGTAATGCTCAATGCCCAACATAATGCCGACCCTCCCTGCCCAGGATTCTATACCAGCATATAATAGTGGAAAAATTCCTCATTCAGCACATAACCGTGCTCCAAATATACCTTTTGAGCCCGCAGGTTGGTCACCTGGGTGGCGATTTCAAGCCCTTTGGACTTGGTGAGAACGGCAAATTCCCGCGCAGCCTCCAGAAGACCCTTGCCTACCTGCTTACTGCGGTGGGATTCACGCACATAGAGGTCATTCAACAGCCAGATGCGTTTCATGGAGACGGAGGAAAACAACGGATAGAGCTGCATAAAGCCTACTGCCGTTCCGTCAGCTTCATCCCTGGCTAAGAAAATAACGGATTCCCCATGCTCCAAACGGTCAAATAAGAAGGCTCCGGCCCCCTCCACATCACTTTGCTGACCGTAAAATACCCGGTATTCATCGAATAATACAGCCGCATCATCTACTTCGCGGATCGTAGCTTGAGCGATGGTCACACTCATACCTGCTCCTCCGTTTCATAGAACGCAAACAGCGTCTCTACCGGCTTGAAATACAGATGTCCGTCCTCCCATGCCTGGAAATGCAGGTCCATCCTGGAATCCGTCCAGGTGGGCGGAGTTCCTTTAGTATTAAGCTTCCGCGGCAATACGGGCTCCTCCACCACAGCGGGGAATTCCTGATAACCGAACAGCAGATTTTCATGCATGGCGATAATCTCATATTTGGGACCGAAGAAGGCATGCTCCTCCTGAAGCTGGTAGTGGTAATAAATATAGCTGGCCATCATCTCCGGAAGCAGATGCGCCACTCTGCCCACTCTCCGCTCCACAGGCGCCTTCCGCCTCCAATGCTCCGGGCTTTCCGGCGCGTTAAAGTGGAACACGTCGATCATCTGGATCCAGCTTCTCGGTTTGTCTTCCCCCGGCCAAGCCTCCAGCACCTGCTCCATACCGGCAAACCATCTGTCCGGATGATACGCCTCATTCAAGCATTCATAATACAGGAATACCGAACGTTTCCAGCGGTGTCCGGTGAGGGTCATCAACAGCCCGTCTGCCATATCCCTGCGGACGGCATCCAGCCGCTGCCGGAACAGCTCCAGCCCTTCCTCCTCATGTCCTTCCTTCAACTGCGCCCGATAGATGCAACGAATCATAATTCCAAGCTCCTCATCTAGTTATAGAATGTTTTGTTTAGAAATTCACGGGAACCGGCAGGCAGACCGGCGGAATGTCCCGGCGGCAAACCAGCTGGCCGTCCTCTACCACCAATTCAGCCGCTTGAATAGAGCTGCGCCGGCCTTCATATCCATTGTCCCCTCCGGGAACCCGTCCGGGATGGGTAAAATAGAAAATCCAGGCACGTTCTCCCACTGCCACAACATCCGCATGGAAGCCGAATCCCCGGTCATCCTCCCGGCTGCCGGAATCGGCCAGAATCTGACCGTTCCGTTCCCAGCATTCCATATCCTCCGAGCGGTAAACCCCCTGCCCTTTCCACTCATCCACAATCATCCAATAGGCGCCGCCCAACGAAAACACATTAGCTCCTTCATGGGGATGGGTCTCCACAACAGGTCCTGTTACACGCCAGGTATACAAATCCACCGAATCCGCGGCATAGGTATGGGAACCGTTGGCCTCATCCTTGTACCACATCCGGAAGCCGCCTCCGGGCAGCTCCGCCACGCAGGCATCAATCACCCTGTCCGAGCTCAATGCCAGCTTGGATTCGAACTGCCACACCAGCAGATCGGCGCTGGTATAATGGAGAATTTCCCGCTTGTGGCCGGCCCATTGGATGGGAACCCCCTGAATATAGCTGACGTACATATGATATAACCCGTTATTGTAGATGATTTCCGGTGCCCAGAAGGTATTGCGGCCCCATTCCACATCCAGCCCCTCCAGGATGCCTCTGTACAGCCAGCTTTGTCCACCGTCCCGGGACACGGCCACACCCAAATCCGTGCCGTGCACCCAAGCTACTCCCGCACCCTCTGCCGTCGCCCGGCGGTTGGTATACACCATCCACCATTCCTTCAGCTCCCGGTTCCACACCATCACCGGATCAGCCGCTCCGTCATAGATGGGATCGCGGAACAAGGGGGCTTTCATGGTGTTTTGCGTTGGCTGCTGCAGGCTCATTCGTCCATCTCCAGTCGTTTCAGGAAGTCATTCATGGCGCTGTAGCCCTGTTGGCGCAAATACCAGTTGTTGGCGGCAGCCTCAACCAGACCCGCAACATCGCGGCCGGGCTGCAGCTGGATTTCGATATGGGGAATGGCAATATCCATATACTCGGTGAACTTGGTTTCCAGCTCCAGCTCATTGTTCAAAGCATTGTCCTGCCACTTGGTCAGCTCAATATCCAACACCACCCGGGTTTCATCCTGGAACGCGCTGCGTCCGTAGAGGCGGGATACATTAATCAGGCCGATGCTGCGCAGGGCGAGGAATTCTTTGGTTTTGCCGTCATGGGTGCCGAGAAGGGTTTCCGGACCGGTTTTTTTGAGGACCACCACGTCGTCGGCCACTAGCCTGTGTCCCCTGCGGATCAGGGTATGGGCGGTTTCGCTTTTGCCTACGCCGGATTTACCGCGCAGCAGAATGCCAATGCCGGAAACGTTCACGCAGACCCCATGGACCGTCATTTGGGGAGCCATCAGCTTGCCCAGATAGGAATTGGCCAGTTCCTGGAATTTTTTGGTGCGAAGAGGTGTCCTCAGAAGAGGGATATTCTCCTCTTCACAATATTTGATCAGATATTTTAGCCCCTCCTGGTTCCAAGTAACCACGAAGCAAGGCGGATGATACTTAACGATATTGCCGATGCGGACATTCCGTTCCTCTTCCGATAAGGTATGTAAATAGTTGATTTCCTTTTGCCCGAGAAGCTGGATATGATCCTGGGAAAAGAAGTCAAAATATCCCACGAATTCCAAGCCCGGCCGGTGAACCTCCGGCTTCGGGATCCCCCGGTTTAATTGGGAATGTCCGGCCAGTACCTCCAGCCCGAATTTATCCACCAAATCTTTGACCACAATGCTGTTCATTCTTCTGCCAATCCTCCCACTGATCTGATACTGCCGGCCGTTCTCCGCAAAGAACAGCGCATACTATCCATATTGTATTCGACTTTTTGCGCCAATCCCCTTCCGGTTCAAAAAGAAAACAAAAAAAGCTTCATGTGCGAAGCTTTTTGTTGTGAAAAGAGGGACAGAGTTAAATGTGCTTGGCCTCCAGCCTGCGGGCGGCGACGGAAAGCATATAATTGACGGTAAAGTACAAAACGGCAGCCAGCAGCATGGTCGGAATGGCAAAGGCGAATTTTTGCCCGTTGACGATCTGCACATTATGCATCAGCTCCGGCAGCGAGATAATCACAGCCAGGCTGGTATCCTTGAGCAGGGAAATAAATTGGCTCACCATAGGCGGGGACATTCTGCGCAGCGCCTGGGGCAGGGTGATATGCCATAGGGTCTGGATATAGCTCAGACCGGAGGAACGGGCTGCTTCAACCTGGCCCTTGTTGATGGAGGTCAAACCGCCCCGGACAATTTCCGAAATCATCGCCCCCTCGAACAACGTCAAAGCCAGGATGGCGGACCAATAGATGCCCAGCTTAATCCCTAGCTGCGGGAGCACCATATACGCAAAAAAGATAAGCAGCAATAAGGGCAGATTGCGGATGGTATCCACTACTAACGCAACCACATGATACACCCCGGGAATGCGGGTATACCGCAGCACCCCCAGCACAAGCCCCAGCACGAAGCTCAGAATAATCGCCACCACCGAGATCCATACCGTAGTCCAAAAGCCCTCCATGATAAAAGACAGGTTATCCGCCGAATAAGCTCCTATAAAATCCACGATGCGTCCTCCTCTCTACGAGCTTCTGGCGAAACGCCGCTCCAGATAATGAATGCCGAAGCTTAAAGGAACGGTCAGCACCAGATAGAACAACGCCACCAGGGAATAAACCGTCAACGGCAGGAAGGTATCCGAATTAATCAGGTCCGCATAATACATGAGATCCATTCCGCTTACAACCGCCAGGATGGACGAGTTCTTCACTAGGTTCAGAAACTGGTTGCCCATGGAGGGAGTTGCGATCTTAATGGCCTGGGGCAAAATCACATGGAACATGGTTTGGTTATACGTCAGACCCGTGGCGCGCGCTGCCTCGCTCTGCCCCTTAGGGATGGACTGGATGCCGGCCCGTATGCACTCCGCTATAAAAGCCGCCGTATATACCGTCAAGCCCAGGGTTCCCGATACAAATCCGTCCAAAGGTACACCCAGGGAGGCAGGCCCGTAATAAAAGATATACACGACCAGCAAAAGGGGAATATTCCGGATAAACTCCACAAACCCTGTTCCCAGCCAATTCAGTGCCTTCACCGGGGCAATCCGCATCACCGCAATGACGGCTCCCAGCAAAAAACTTGCCACCAAAGCGATCAAGCTGATTTGGATCGTGTTGAGGAAACCTTCGAAGAAACGGTCCCAGTGTTTGAACAACACATCAATGTCGAACTTAGCCATAGTGCTTCTCTCCTAACCGCAGATGTGGCAAAAGGGATAAGCGGCAAGCCACCTATCCCTTTTGACGTTCCGGCATTATTTGGCCGGCTTCACACCCATCCAGGATTCGTACAGCTTGTCGTAGTCGCCGCTTTTCTTCATGTCGCCCAGAAGCTGGTTAACCACGCCCGCAAAGCCGGTGTCTCCCTTAGGCATAGCGATTCCGTAAGGCTCATCGGTGAAGGTGCCGCCTACAACCTCGTAGTTGGCATCCTGCTTCATCATGCCGAACAGAATGGCATTGTCCGTGGTCAGCGCAACGCCTTGGCCCGCCTTCAGAGCAGTAAAAGCGTCCTGATAGTTCTCAAACTCCAGAATGGTGGCATCCGGCACCTTCTGACGGATATTGGTGGCCGAGGTGGAGCCCTTCACCGCAAGGACCTTGTCACCCTTCTTCAGATCGGCCACACTCTTCAGGGGGCTGCCCTTTTTTACCAGAATGGATTGGCCCGCCATGAAGTAAATATCGCTGAATTCCACCTGCTGCTTCCGTTCCTCTGTAATGGTCATGGTGGCGATGATCAGGTCAATTTCACCGTTTTGCAGCATGGGAATCCGAGTTTTGGAGGTAACCTCCTTCAGCTCCAGCTTGTTTTCATCACCAAGGATCTTTTTGGCGATCGCTTTGGCAATATCAATATCGAAGCCCTCTACCTTGCCGGTAGACGGATTTTTCAAGCCGAACAGGTTAGTATCGAACTTCACACCGGCAACCAGCTTGCCGCGTTTTTTGATGGCGTCAATGGTTTTGCTGTCAATCTTCGCCTCCGGTGATGCGGCAGCAGCCGTGCTTGCCGTTCCAGCGCTGGGCGCTACGGATGCGGCGGTTTCTTCCGTTTTTTCGCCGCAGGCTGTGAGCACCAGCATCAAAACCAGCATCAGTGCCAATCCAATATGAAACCCTCTCCACTTGTTCATCGAAATCGTCTCCCTTTTATGTATATTGGATAACCGAAAAGCCGTTAATGATGAAGCAGCCTGCCCAGAAACAGCTGCGCCCGCTCCTCCTTAGGATTGTCGAAGAACTCGGCAGCCGGTGCCTCCTCTACAATCTGCCCCTGATCCATAAATACCACCCTGTCCGCCACCTCACGGGCAAAGCCCATTTCGTGGGTGACAATCACCATGGTCATGCCGTTATGCGCCAGGGAACGCATCACGTCCAGCACCTCTCCGATCATCTCAGGGTCCAATGCGGAGGTGGGTTCATCAAATAACATGAGCTCCGGATTCATGGCCAGCCCCCGGGCTATGGCCACACGCTGCTGTTGCCCGCCGGATAGCTCCGAGGGATAGCTTTGCGCTTTTTCGGCAATGCCCACCTTCTCCAGGTACACCATTGCTGTTTTCTGTGCCTCTTCCTTGGATATGCCCAGCACCTTGGTGGGGGCCAGCACAATGTTGTCGATGACCTTCTTATGGGGATACAGGTTAAAATGCTGGAACACCATGCCGATGTTACGGCGGAAGGCATTGATGTCCACTTTTTTATCATGAAGCGGGACACCGTTCACCACCAGCTCACCGTCGGTTATGGTCTCAAGGCGGTTGATGCACCGGAGCGCCGTGCTTTTCCCGGAGCCCGAAGGACCGATAATCACCACCACTTCACCCTTCTGGATCGTGAGATTCACATTCTTCAACACATGAAACTTGCCAAAATATTTGTTCACATTCTTGAACTGAATCATGCCGAACCTCCCCTCTTTTTCTGTTTTATTCCGTCCATGTTTATTAGACATGTGAAGATTACCGTTATATTACACGCATTCCTGTAAAAGATCAACCACTTGATGTTATGTTTATTAACATGTTTCTGAAAAATTCGAAATTTAGTTAAATTTAATGTAACATTTTTGTATTCAATGGAAGGTTATCGGACATGCACATTTTCAGGTTTTATTCAACCATAATTAGGCGGCTGGTCCGGGAAATTGGCGGAGGTGGAGAATATAGTGGGAATGAGAACCGGAAATGGCACGGTCATTTCCAGACAGGAGGTTAACGATGAAGCAAATTGCCGATAAATGGGCGAAGTTCGCCATACTCAAAGCCCACAGTGGGGTAGCCAAGCATATTCCCGACACCCGTCGTTACTCCAAAGAGCATCTGGCGGCTATGCTGGGGCAATATTCCTTTATTGTCGCCAAACCGGTGGTGGGTACGGGCGGAAGCGGGGTGGTGCGGATTTCCCGGGGCTCCGGCGGCGGATACCGGCTCCAATACGGGGCGACGGTCCGGCAAACGCCGAATCTGGACGGGCTGGAGCGGATTCTCGCAGGTATTCGGGGCAAACGGGCATATATGCTGCAGCAGGGAATCCGCCTTTCCACCATTCAAGGCAAACCCTTGGATTACCGGGTCAAGCTGGTGAAGGAAAACGGGAGCTGGCGCATCCGGGCGGTGGTGGCGCGTATTGCCAGGCCAGGCTTGTTCGTCACCAACTTATGCCGGGGCGGCACCATGGTAGGCGGCAACCGGGCGCTGCGGATGACCTTCCCCTCCTTGGCCCGGGACAAATTCGCCACAATGGTGGGAGTGGCCCGCAGCGGCACCGCCCTTCTGGAGGCGAAGTACCCCGGTATCGGCGCCTTGGGCTTCGACTTTGGCATCGACAAAGGCGGCACCGTCTGGATCCTTGAGGTGAATACCCGGCCGCATTAAAGGAACGGAACTGAACAGCTTATGGAACGGGACCGAACAGCTTTAAGAAGCGGAACTGGGCAGCTGAAAGAATTAGAACTGGGCAGCTTAAAGGAAGGAAACCGGACAACTAAAGGAATCAGACAACTGAAAGAATCAGAACCGGAAAGCTTGAAGGAACGAAACCGGAAAGCTGAAAGAATCAGAACTGGACAGCTTAAAGAACCCCGGCTTTGCCGCTTACTGCGGTGGCTGGGGTTCTTTTTTGAGTTTTATTCTCTGACATCATCCATTTGGGGCCGGAACCCTTCCCCTCTTCCACGTTACGGACTCAGCAGCCGCTATTTTCCGTATTTTCGTGTTTGGAGGATTTTCGCGGACTGAGGAGACGCTATTTAGCCAGAATCGGCTGGAAAACTATCATTTTCATCCATATAGAGGAACCTGGGTCCGTTACATTGGCGAATTACGTATTTTCCTCGAAATAACGCCTCTATAGTCCGTTAACCACTAAGTGCTCCAATGAAATGGATCACAGGCAACAACAGGTAAGGAAACTGGTGCACCTTTTGGATTGCTCTATCCGTGCAGGCCGATGGCCGATCCTCTGCCCCCTGCTTTTCTATCGTAAATCGCAACGGTACAAATGGATATAAGAACTAACGAGGCATTTGCGGCGATGGTTCCCACCCATGTCATGGTCATAGTGCCGAAGAGAGGGGAGGCTGCATTGAACATAGTGTGGAATAAAACGCACATAAACACACAGCCTTTGCCCGAGATCCGGTAGATAGCCCCGTAGAAAAACCGGAACGCCATGAGCTGCACAACGAACATCCAAAAGTTAATGAGCCCCTCACCGTGATTCGTCCCCGGAATGAAGAAAAGCGGGATATGCCATAAGCTCCAAATGACCCCGGCGATGAGACAGGATACCACGAAGCCATATTTTTTGTTAAGCCCAGGCAGCAATATGTACGACCATCCCGTTTCCTCCAAACCCCCGATAATCAGATTTCCGGGCAGGGACAAGAAAAACGCATAAAACGGAAGCGCCAATTCAGTTCGGCCTGTAACCGCAAGATGAATTCCAAAATATAGCGCAAGGCCCGCTATAACGAACAAATAAGGAAAAATTTTGTTTTTGACGTAAAATACTGTTTTCAGCCAGTCCATCAAATTGGCGACTTTCTTATGTCTCTTGAGAATGATAAATGAGGCAATCGCAGGAGACAAAATGTAGATGGCAAAAGGAATATTCATCGCGAAATCCTGTATGGTGTAAACCCAATTGTGAACCTTGTAGCCGAATGGCCCAAGCACTATCAACGCACCTGACACAAGGATGGCAATGGCAAATGTCAGCGCTGTATATTGTACCATGGTCTTCCTGTCAATCATGATTCTCCACCTCACCATTTTTCCGCGTATAGACGCTAACGGAACTCAGCTCCCCTTAGAAGGGGAAAATGGGCCAATTTCCAACCTAACAGAACTGAGCGACTGTTAGAAGAGGATTTGGCGCCAATTATGTGCCTACGCACCCGCTAAGAGCTTCTGAGTTCCGTTAGAATCGCAGCAAGTCTCTTTTTATGGTATAAAGGCCGCTGAGTTCCGTTAAACTTGGCACGACGTTTTTATTATACTTATCATATCAATTCCACCACATCATTCCAGTCCAATTCGTGACAACTCTGCAACAACATCGGTGATAAGCGGACCTTATGCACCCCCCCAACGAATGGAGGCGCGGCAAAAAGACCGGCGGGTCTCCCCTGCCGGTCTCCTCCGTCTGTGCGCCGCGCTGCTTAGGGACGGCGTCCCTTCGGTGTGGAGCGGCGTTCGCCGCCTCTGGCCGGTCCGGCGCTTCTGCCGCCAGATGCCGACCTCCCGCCTGCGGACGGTTTGCCGCTGCCGAATGGCTTGCCGCCACGGCCACCGCCAAACCCGCTGCCGGCGCTGCCGCCTCCGCCTGTACCGCTGCGGTAAGGCTTCGCCTTACCTTCGGCGCCGCCGCGGTAGGGCTTGCCTTCGCCGGCTCCGGTGCTGCTGCCGCCGCGGTACGCCGGCTTGCCTTCGCCGCCTGCGCCACCGCGGGCAGGCTTCGCCTCGCCCCACGCGCCGCTGCGCTCCGGCT
>JAEWMH010000139.1 GCA_023393235.1 Bacillota bacterium
CACCCCCCCCGCCCCCCCCCCCCCCCCCCCCCCCCCCCCCCCCCCCCCCCCCCCCCCCCCCCGGCTTGGTTTTGGTGCAGGGATTTGCAACTTACCAGAACAGCTCGTCATGTCCCAACAAACGGGAGAGGCCTTCCACAAAATAATAATCGCCGTAAATCAGCGGTACATCCATGTTCTTGCGCTCCGGGTAGTGGCTGGTGCCGTGAAGGATCAGCCCTTCCTCCTTCTCGGAGTCCCAGGTGCCGTAGTTGGCATAGAGGGAATGGAGAATCCGCTCCCCGGCCTGGCGGTACAGGTCCGCCTCCAGCCCTTCCACCTGCTCAGCTATAAGCAGCAGGCCGCAGGCGGCACAGGCTCCCGCAGAGGAATCCCGGTAATGGGGCACATCCTCCGGCAGACGGAAATCCCAATGGGGCACATGATCCTCCGGCAGATTGGCGATGAAGAAGTGGGACACCCGCTTGGCCGCTTCCAGGTAGCGGATATCGCCGGTATGCTTGTAGGACAGCGCCATGCCGTAGATGGCCCAGGATGCACCCCGGGACCAGGCGGAATCCGGGGCGAAGCCCTGTCCGCCGTTGACGGAAACCTTCTCCCCCGTCAGCGGGTCGAAGATGACAATATGGTTCACCGAGCCGTCCGGCCGGATAAAATGCTCCAATGCCATATCCGCATGGCGGATGGCAATATGGCGGTACCGGGGGTCGCCGGTCAGCTCTGATGCCCAATGGAGCAGGGACAGGTTCATCATACAATCGATGATGGCCCAGCCCGCATTCTCCTGGCCCTCATGCCACGGGTTCCAGGCCCGGATATAGTTGCCCTGCACATTGAACCGGGCGGCCAACAGATTGGCTGCCAGCAGACCGCGGCGTTTGGAATCCTCCGCTTCCGCGGCGCCCAGAATTTTGTACCGGGCTACACTGGTCAACGTCCACATAAAGCCGATATCGTGGTCCAGCCTGTAGTAGTCCGCGATTACGCCGTCCAGCTGCTTTTCACAGGATTCAGCCAGCTCCCGCAGCTGCGCATCTCCGGTTTTGCGGTACAACAGCCACAAGAGCCCCGGCCAAAAACCGGCAGTCCACCAATAAGCGGGCTCCAGCTTGTACATGCCGTCCACACTGGCGTGAGGGAAGCCGTCCTTGATCCGCTTGCTGGTCCGTCCAATCTTCTCCACCGTTTTGTCCCAAGCTTCCTGGGCCCAATTCTGCGGCAGACTCATGATATCAAACCCCTTTATCCATCGAATGTTAAAACGTTTCAACATAATGAAACCCATTTCATTTTACCAGCTTACGCCAATGTATTCCAGCACATTTTTGAAGCTGCATGAGCCTCCAAACACGCTGCCGACAGTCAGTGAGGATAACCACCGAGGATAGTCCAACCACTTCAGTCACTTCAGCCACCTTAGTCACTTCAGTCACCTCAGCAACTCCGTCACTCACCTCAGTTACCTCAACAACTGTCACTTTAGCCACTTCAGTCACCTCAGTTAGCTCAGCCACTTCAGTCGCATCAGCCACCCCTCACTTTAGCAACTTTAGCCATTTCAGCCATCTCAGTCACTTCAGTCACCTGCGACTTCAGCCACCTCAGTTACCCCGGTCCCGCCGCTAACGGAACTTAGAAGCTCTTAAACGCCAAAATCCGGCGGCCGCAGATTCTTACGGAACTCAGATGCTCTTAAACGGGCAAACCGGCGGAAATCGAGCAGAAATACAGCGTTAAGGATCGCTCAGTTCCGTTACAGCGGAAGCAGTCCATTTTTCGCCGCCTAACGGTCACTCCGTTCCGTTACAGCAGTAACAGCTACTCTTCCACCGTCTAACACTCTCCCCGTTCCGTTCTGCAGCAGAAACAGCCCCATTTTCGCCGCCTAACGGTCGCTCCGTTCCGTTACAGCAGAAGCAGCCACTCTTCACCGTCTAACACTCTCTCTGTTCCGCCGTTACAACAAAAGCATCAGCCGCCTGCAGCATCCCGTCCCCGACGACCGTGCAATGCAATGCCTACTCCTAGAAAAATAGAGAGGATCAGCGATCCTCTCTACCCCTGCCCAGGGCCTGCCGTCAAACCCGCTTGAGCGTGTTTGCCTACCCGCCCTGAAACGGCGCTTTATTTTTTGTTGGCGTCAATCAGCTTTTGCGTGCGCTCTTGAGAGTTCTTGATCATCTGATCCACATTCTGCTTATCGAGAATCATCTTCTCATATTCCTCGTTGATTACCTTGTACACGTCTGCGTTATAGGAGGTCGGAGGCACCAGGGAAGTAGACTTGGCGCTCAGCAGCACCCGCTTCAGAGACTCCTTGTCCACCTTCTCCGGATTCTTCGTGCCGGCCAGAATGGTGTCAATGATGGAGCTCAGCTGGTCATCCTTGATCTTGGCCCAGGACGGAACGTATTTCTCTTGGGCAATAACCCCTTCAGTGGTGGCGAACCGGATAAACTGGTAAGCCGCATCCTTATTCTTGGAGTTGTTGGCCATGGCGTAGAAGTCGGTGGTCACCATGGAATAGGTTTCCTTATCCCCGGCGTTGTTCTTCGGGAACGGAGCTACGGCCACATTGAAGTTCAGCGGGAATTGCTCGGTGCCGCCGATTTCGGAGTTCATCCAGCTGCCGATAACGATCATGCTGGCGGCTTGGTTGAAGAACTGCGGACGGTAGTTCAGCTTTTGGGAAATCATATCGGTATACGGAGTGGAGGACTTGTCCACCTTCTCCATGTTGTAGCGCAGCTCAATGGACTTGCGGAAGTTCGGGCTGTCCAGGTTGGAGGTGCCGTCTTCCTTCAGATAGTCGCCGCCGGTAGCCTGGTTGGCCATAGCCAGACGGGTGAACTCCAGCCAGCCGCCGCCTTGGGGGCCGTGGAAGTAGGTGCCGTAGCGTTTGGTGGCGCCTTCGCCCTTGGTCAGCTTTTTGGCATAATCCCGGAAGTCATCCCAGGTCCAGTCGGTGGGAACCTTCAGACCGGCTTCATCCAGGTGGGTTTTGTTCAGGAGCACATACCAGGGGTTAAACTTGCCGGGCAGCGCGTAATATTTGCCGTTCAGCTTGGTGTCAACCTTGTATTCCTCCGGAACCTTATATCCTTCCTTCGTGATATAATCGTCCAAAGGAGCAACCATTCCCAAGGCTACACGTTGGGCGTACATGCCCGCTTCACTGAACATAATAACGTCCATCGCTTCATTGGAGGCTGCCGCCAGGTCCAGCTTTTTGGCGTATTCCTGGGTGTCTCCTTTTTCGCTCAGGTTAACCAGGTCCACCTTGATGTTGGGATATTTGGTTTGGAAGGCATTAATCACCTTGCTCCAGTTTTGCTGGGCTTCACTGCCGAAAGCATGGAACTTGATGGTCACCTGCTTGTTGGCATCCGGGCTGGCTCCACCAGTGCCAGTATTGGCATCATCTTTTCCTCCGCAGCCTGCCAGCAAACCGGCAGCCAACACGCCGCACAGCAATCCAGCCGTCAATTTACGCTTTTGCATGTAAGGACCCCTCCATATTATGTGAAATGGTGTACAGCGCTTTCTTTCTCTTACTTTTCGAGTATAACAAGGGGCGGAATGGAGCAGATAACGCAATATTTACCTCTCCCGTTGTTATTTTGACTTTTGCAGCCTACGGGCTCAGGAGCTACCGTTCCGGTATTCCTGGGGGGTGACCCCTGCTTGGGAACGGAACATCTTGATGAAATAGCTGTGATTGTCATACCCCAGCGCTTCACCGATTTTGGCTACCGGCAGGCTGGTCTGGTCCAGCAGCTCCTTGGCCCGCTCCACCTTCATCCGGTTGACGTATTCGATGAAGGTTACACCGGTTTCCTTCCGGAACAGCCGGCTGAAGTAACTCGGATTCATAAACAGATGCTCCGCTACCTCATCCAGCGTAATCCGACGGTTCAGATGCAGGGTGACATAGTGGATGGCATCCAGCACCTCGGTGCGTTTGCTCAGCTCTTTGACTTCCTCCGCCACAACCAATGAGGACTCAAAGAAATGGACGATCCAGACCTCCATTTCCTCCAGCGTGTCGATTTCCAGCAGCTCTCGGTGGAGAATATCCACCGAAAAATGGTTCCGGAACATCTGCATGGACTGCAGCTTCAGCTTCAGGTCCAGCATCAGCTTCATGGCCCAATCCTTCACCATATCCGGCCGGAACCGCTCCTCCCGGATAAATCCCAACCAGTGTCGGACAACCGGCTCCACCCGGTCCGTTCTGCCTTCAATGAGGATTTCCCGGAAAGCATTGACGGCTTCATCATAGGACGCGAACAAGTCATTGGAGCTAAATACCTGCTTATTTTTCCTTTCCAGCGAATTGCTATACATATAAAAACGCTGTCCGGAGGAAGCCAGTAATCCGTTAAGCTCCTGCTTCAGCTCAGCGGGGGTTTTACAGAGGTTACCGACTACAAAAGACAGCCGGATCTTAATGGTGCTGTTCACCATCGATTGAATCCGTTTCAGAAGTGCTTCCGCCACATCGTACGGATTGGTTTTAATCCCTCCCGATACGGGAGCAATAATGAAGGAACGAAGGGCATCATAGGTGAAATTAATGTTGCCGGTTTTTTCGTCGGCCAGCATCTCCTCCAGCAGATTGTTGACGGCAAACCGGAGCACATCATCCGTGACGAACCGCTGCCGGGCGGAGCGCTGCCCGTCTATATAACAAATCACCGGAAGGAAGCCGCCTGCCGTCCCTAAGCCGAAGGACTCCGCCTCTTCTTTCCAGGCCATCTCATTCAAAAGAGGGGTGTGCACCATGCCCCGGATAAAGGATTCCTTGTGCTGCTCCCGGTTCCGGTCAACCAGCTGCCGGAGCTGGTCATTCTTGATAAACCGGCTGGATTCCTCGTCCAGACTGACCTTGAGCTGGCCGAGCAGTGTCTCCAGATCCTGGGGATCCAGCGTATCCTTGACCAGGTAATCCTGGACGTTTAGCTTCATGGCCTGCTGGGCATAATGGAATTCGCTGTGGCAGGATAGAATCACCACCCGGACGGCGGGATTCAGCTCCTTCAGCGCCCGGATCAGCTCCAGCCCGTTCAGCCGGGGCATGCCGATATCCGTCACCACAATATCAGGCATCACCGCCTGCGCCGCCTCCAACGCTACCTCCCCATTCTCATAGGTGCCCATCAGCTCCAGTCCCAGCCCAGGCCAGGGAATTGCCTCGGATAAAAGCTCCAGCACCGGGTAATCATCATCCACCAGCATCACCTTATACATTTGCAGCACCTCCTGAAGCCTGATCTGCTTGACCGGGGAGAGGCAAATACATAGAAATGCATGTGCCACCTCCCTCCCTGCTTTCAATCTCCATATAAAATCCGGACCCAAAGGTCATTTTCATCCGTTCGTATACATTGTGAAGGCCAATCCCGGAGAAGCCGCGTTTTTCCCTGCGGTCCTCATCCTCTCCCCGGGACTCCGCCAGGCGGAGCCTTAACCGCTCCAGGGCCTCCGTATCCATCCCCTTGCCGGTGTCCCGGACCTGAATGCGGATATGCTCCTTCTCCTTGCCCGCTTGTACGCATATCTGCCCCTCCTGCTGGTTCAAGCCGTGGATCAGCGCATTCTCGATCAGCGGCTGCAGGCAAAATCGCGGCACCCGCTCCATCAGCACGTCGGCGGCGATATCCACCTCCAGCCTGACCTCCTGCTTTTGGCGCATGTTCATCAGCTTCACATAATCAATAGCCGTCTCCACCTCGTCATGGAGGGGAATGTTATCCGTATCCTGTATGGTCATCCGCAATAGCTTGGACAAGGAGCTGAGCATATCGGCGCTCTCCTTGTCTCCGTTCTTCAGCACCTTCATCCGGATGGAATTCATCACATTAAACAGGAAATGGGGATTGATCTGGGCCTGGAGCATATCCAGCTCCGCCTTGCGCTTGCGGGCCTGGGTGTCCGTGATTTCCCGGATCATATCCGTAATGCGGTCCAGCATCTGGTCAAAGGATTGGCCCAGCCGCCCTACCTCGTCCTGCCCCCGGATGGAGGAACGCACCTGCAGATCCCCCTGCTGGACCTTCAGCGCCACCCTGTCCAGCCGGACCAGCGGCAAGGTAAACGCCCGCAGCGCCAGCAATAGCAGACCGAAAAAACCCACAAAGGAAATCAGCTGGAACCAAAACACGTTCTGGAAAATGTCATTGATTTTGGCCACGGCGGACTTGTAAGGAGTGAGGGAAACCAGCTTCCAGCCGGCTATGCTGATAGGCTTCTCCGATACCAGATAAGCTGTACCATCCCGGTGTATCAGCGGTGTGCCGCTCTCAGCCAGGGCTTCTCTCATTTCGGGAAAAGGAGTGCCGATCCGTTCCGTATCCGTATGGGACAAAACCCGGTCATTCCCGTCCAGCAGCAAAATTTCCTGCTCAGTCGGCAAACCTTCAAAATATTGATGAATCAGGCTTTCCATCACGGTGACCACCACATAGCCGT
>JAEWMH010000162.1 GCA_023393235.1 Bacillota bacterium
TCCACACTATAGGGTATATTGTAAGTATACACAGCCTCTATCCCATGTCTACTTTATAGGATACATTTTACCCTTTTAAAAGGATATTTTTACTATACTTCTGGTATCATTTAGTTAATTATAATAAAATCTCCGAAGTAATTGCTATCAAAGACAAGTGCTCCTGCCGTTTTATCGACTTTAGCTTTAATAGTTTTTACAACTTTTCCGTTATGCACACATTTTACGGTAACTGATTGTGTATTGAACTTCTGAATATCCACAGGGATTGTTATTTTGCTCGCTACACTTACTTTTAATACTGTAGAAGCTTTCTTCCCAGTTGTTGTAGAACATGTTACAGTGTATACTTCATTCTCTCCTGCAACTTTCTTTGTTTTTTCAGAAATTGTTGAAGCTTTTGATGCGGTTATTGCAATTGTATCTGCTTTAATATCTTCTAATGCTTTAAGCGATACATCAATTTCCAGAATTGATGAAGATACAGTAATTGCTTCAACTTTTTTGCTTAGCTCCTTGACAGTTGCTGAGGACAGCCCCACATATACTGATTTGTCACTTTTGTTCGTCGGTATATTTAGAGTTACATGCTTCTTAAAATTAACCTCTGTTTTTACTTTGTTTTCATAGGAGGCTATTATCTTGTCTATTTCTTCTACTGAAGAAGCTTTTTGTAGTAACTGTTTTGCTAAATCCGTGGTAACTTGTACTTTCGCAACACCTTTTACAGACTTAACTAATTTATCACTTATGTCTATTGTTCCAACTTTTAGCATTGCCAAGATTGCAGCCTGTTCTACCATTGCTTTAGACTTAGTATCTTTTAAATCTTTCACTATGTCTTTAAAGCTGTTCATAATATCTTTTATAGTTGTTGCCTTAACCAATGCTTTGATATCTTCTTTTGTTTCTTTATCTGCTGATTATTTTAATAACTTATCTGCAATTAGGTTTTCGGTCTTATCAGCTGCTGTTACTATTTTCTCAGTAGTTTTCGTAGTTTCTTCAGGCTTTGCAGCTTCTACAGGCGGAGGCGTTACTGTTGCTGGTACATCTGTATCCACAGTGCTATTGCCGCCGTTACCACCATTACCACCATTACCGCCGTTGCCGCTATCATTTGAGGAAGCACTTACTACAGTCACACTGCACGTTGCAGTTATATCCCCTATCTTTGCAGTGATTACCGCGGTTCCTGCACTTACTCCTGTAATAGTACCATTTGCTACGGTTGCAACACTTGTATTGCTTGAAGTCCATATTATATTTTCTGTGTTAGTTTCATCTTCTGGTGTAACTGTTGCAGTTAACGTTACTGACCTGCCCACAGTTATTGAAGCAGATGTAGTACTTAAAGATATACCTGTTACAAGTACTGAAGGTGTAGCCATCACACTCATCTCTGCGCTGTCACCCTTCGCATTCACCGCGACGACCTTGAAGGTATAGGATTGGCCGTTTGTCAGACCCGTGAAAGTATATTCATTCGCTGTCGCATCCAGTGTGACCGGCGTCAAGTCGTCATACCAGACCTTGTAGCCCAGTATCGCGCTGCCACCATCATCAGCCGGAGCCGTCCAACTCAATTTGACCTGTCCACCGCCCGCTGTGGCGCTGATGCTGCCTGGAGTACTGGGAACGTTCGTTTTTTTCTGCGCGAACATCCAATCAAAGACGTCTGTGTAGTCATTATTCCAATCCGGTAAGTTAGAGGACTGTGCAATGGGAGCTATGCTCCAAGTCCCCATAGGGATCTCCATAGTTATCTGGTTGTAAAGAACCGCTGCTTCAACTTCGTGTGCTACTTGATCACCGAGTGCAGGATTGTTGGCAGGATTCGGTCTCTGATTCGGCTGATCATATTGAATATAGGGCCACGTAAGAGCCTCATTGCTCTCAAAGCGCGATGCCCTCGCGTTTATCATTTTTGGCATATTGGTACTTATGAAGTTATTGAGATTATTCTGATATCCTCCAACGTTATACGTATTGATAAACATCCAATAAGCAATGTCTTTGTGAACGTCGTTGGTGCTCGCATTCGGTGAGCCGCTAACCGGAGACATGGGTGCGGCAGCCGCGAAGAAGCCGGGGTAGGCGTTAACTAAGCTGTTCGTATATTGGCCGCCCCATGAGAAGCCCGCCGCGTAGATACGGTTAGGGTCTACTGCGCCGCTGGCAACCAACTCGTCTATCACCTTCTTAACATTGGCTGTGGAGGGAGTAGACGTGCCATTATAGGAAATATTCAGTATATGGCTGGCGTATTTGACAGGATTTTCTTCCATCTTCTTCATCAGAGCGACCGCGCCGTTGGCGGATTTCATAGCCGCTTTTTGGTCTTGCGCGGAGTTTGTGCCGCCGCGTCCCATGCCGTGGGTATAGACATACAGCGGTAATCCTTGCGCCACAGCACCGTTTTCATCCTTGTGAAGGTAGAGTGCGCGATTGACCGAATTGCCCGTGGGTGTTGTGAACTTGTCAAGAATCGGATTCACAACTTTTTCCTGTTCAAAAACCACATAGCTAAGCGGACTCCCTTCTGTCAGTACGAGCTCGTCTTTTTGAACGATGCTGTAAATCTGCTTTGTCGAGTTCGAGCTGCCGTCCAGCGTTGTCGTGCCGCCGCCCTCTGTATAAAACTCAAACTCAATTACAATGTAACGGCCGCTTTCCAGTCCAGTCTGATAATCCGGTGAATTACTTACCGGGCCTAGATAGCCGCGCACCTTCGGTTCATCATTGGCATATACCCTTGTGATCTTGCGCGTCCCTTCAAAGGTCACCGAGGTGCCGTTCAAGGTCGTGTTCCTGGCCGACACGACAAACAAGTCAGGATTAAGACTATCGCCTACCGCTGCCTTCCCCTCGCCTAAGTCAATGATGACAGCCGTCGTGTACTCGCCTCTGGCGAAGTTGTCATTCCATACGATAAAGGGAAGCA
>JAEWMH010000178.1 GCA_023393235.1 Bacillota bacterium
GTCCAGCGGACAGCGATACCCAGAGTGCAGCGGGTGCCGCCAGGTTGGTCGCCGCGAAAAAATTCGCGGGTTGTGAAATTCTAACGGACGCCAGAGCCCTTATTTGCGCCAAAACGGGTGGCCAAAATTTCTAACGGAAATGAGAGCCCTTATTAGCTCCGATTGAGCCAGGTAGAGGCCATTTTGCCCCAGATAACGTCCCTCACCGCCGTTAGAAAAAAATCAGCATCGAAAACGGGCAAATAGCGTCTCTCACCGCCGTTAGCGGTGAAACAGCCGGTGGCGGACGGGAGCTGGCGCAGCATCTGATGGGCCAACGGCAGTGTACGGGAGCTGGCGCGACATCTGATGGCCGGGGCGGACGGGAGTGGCGGTAGCTAATGGTAGAGGGTAGCACTCAATGGCAACTTGCTGTACTTGATGGCGAACGGTAGAGGGGTTGGCAGCAACCGTTTCTGCTGGAAAATGATCACCGTTAGCACCCACTCTCTGTTTATGGCCGGCTTATAAACCCTTTGTCTTACACAAAAACCGGTTCCTTAACGGGAGACCGGTTGTTTGTGTTCTCCGGCTTCGTCCGGCTGTGACTGAGAGACCTGCTCCTCAAGGCAGAAGCCGAGCTTAACGTAAAAAAACGCCCTCACCGGGCGTTTCTGCGTTTTATGAGGCCGTGTGGGGGATGCGTCGTCCCGAACGCGGGCGAAGCGGCCCTGTTCAGGACCAGCTCAAGGCCTCGCCCAAATCAGGCTGCCCATGCCCAGCCAGCAGCGTTCCGTACGCTCCACCTGCAGACCGGCTTCCTGGACCAAGGCGCCGATATCCCGGGTGTGATGGCAGCCCAGCATCCGGTACAAAAGCGGGTCCGCCGCTTTTTGCAGGAGGGCCAGCGGGGGGTTGGTGCTTTTGCCATGCTCCAAGAGGAGAATCCGGCCGCCGGGCCGGCACCAGCGGCGCATCTGCCGGAGCACTGCCAGCGGATGCTGGTAAGCGCATAGGGACAGGGTGGACACCACTGTGTCGAAGCCCTGCTCCGGCAGCGCCAAGCTCTCAATGTCGCCGCAGACAAACTGCGCCTCCAAGCGGGAGCGGGCCGCCGCCCGCTTGGCATGCTCCAGCATGGCCGTGCTGAAATCCACCGCCGTCACCTTGACGCCAGAAGGATAATACGGGAAATTGATTCCGGCTCCCACAGCCAGCTCCAATACCCGGCCTTCGGCTGCTTCCAGGAGCCGGCTCCGCCAGTCCACCATTAAGGCGGCCTCCCGCTTCACCGCATATTTCCGGGCCTGTTTATCGAATACTGCCGTCTTCGGCCGTTTGGCCATGGACCTTCACCCTTTCTGTTTGCTGTCCTCCCAAGAGACGGGCAGTATGGTATAATAAAACGAATTTATGAGTACAGGGGGCTTATTGGATATGTGGAAAGATTTTAAGGCCTTTGCATTGAAGGGAAATGTGCTGGATCTGGCCATCGCCGTTATTATCGGCGCCGCCTTCGGAAAAATTGTCACGTCGCTGGTGAATGACATCATCATGCCGCTGTTTGGACTGCTTATCGGAGGCATCAAGCTGGACGGTTTGTCTTATCAGTATGGAGATGCCGTACTGAAATACGGGGTGTTCCTGCAGTCCGTGGTGGACTTCTTCATTATCGCCGCTTCCCTCTTTTTTGTCATCAAGATGGCGGGCAAGCTGAAGCGCAAGGAAGAAATCAAGGCTCCTGCGCCGGCCGCTCCCAGCGCGGAAGTGGTGCTTCTGACGGAAATTCGCGACGCTTTGCGGAAGAACGGCAATTCCGAAGGTTAATAGCTATGGGAAAGGCAGAGCCCGCCTTTATCAAAAAAAGCCTGGTCACCTGAAGCATTCGCTGCTTCCGGCGCCAGGCTTTTTTTACGAAAATGCTGTGTTCTACGCATTTTTCATTCGGGGGCTCCCCCAAAAGTACCCGGATTTTGCTTCAACGCAGCTCGTCACTTTTGGGGGATGGTTTTCTGTGAACAGAAGCTTAGACTTCCCGCTCCACCAGCAGACGCTTCACTTGCGCGGGTTTGGCGAAGTAGCTTCCCGCTTCGGCGAAGAAGCCGGTAAAATGCGGGGTATTGTTATGGAATTCAATCGCCTCCATGTCCTTCCATTCCTCCACCACGATGAAGGTTTCGGGCTCATCGGTCTGACGGAACAGATCATAGCTGATATTGCCTTCTTCCGCCTGGGAGCCGGCTACCAGCGCTTTGGACTTCTCCAGGAACGCCTCCACATATTCGGGTTTCACGTACAAACGGGCATGAATGATAATCACAGGTCATCTCTCCTTTTTTTCGCTTAACTGCTCTCTTCCCATCCTACTCCCTTTTACCGGACCAAGCTACCCTGAAATAACACGGTCCCTGCCGCAGGCCGGTGGGTGTTAGGGCAGCCTCGAAATCGGTGAAGCCGATTTGAGGGCCTTCTCCGGGATTCCATCACTCTTCGGCGCAGCGGGAACCGCAGCATAAGTGGCTGTACCTATTGTTCAAACACGGACAAAAACCGGCCCAACGCCCGCTCCTCCCGGACATTGACCGCCACCGAAATTTCGCTGCCTACTTTGGGGATGGGGCGCAGGTCCGCCACCACCATGCCTGCGCAGAGGCTGCTTTCGCAGTCCACCCGGACGTGCATGGGCCGGTAGTCCAGCAGCTCGGGATGCACAGCGGCAATCACCGCCAGCGGGTCATGGAGGGGCGCGCTGTCCATGAAGAAATTGCTGCGCCGGTAGAAGTCGAAATAATACTCCAGACTCTCCTGCATAAAACGGACCACCGGCTGAGCTGCCTCCGGAGCCTTCTGCTGCAGCAGCTCCAGATGGCTGCGGGTAATCCGCGTGCGGAGGGTAACATCCAGCCCGATCATCGTGAGGGGCAAACCTGCGGTGAACACCCGGTCCGCTGCTTCCGGGTCCCCCCACAAATTGGCCTCGGCCACCGGTGACACGTTCCCCGGCGCGAATACTGTTCCGCCCATCACCACCACCCGCTTCAGCAAAGCGGGCAGCTGAGGCTCCAGCTCCAGCGCCAGGGCAAGATTGGTCAGCCGCCCCATGGTCACCAGCGTCAGCTGGCCGGGATTCTCCCGGGCCATACGGGAGATCAGCTCCGGCCCCGGCTCCTCCGCCGGCTGCTGTCGGGAGGCTGGCAATTCCACGCCGCCCAGCCCGTTATTCCCGTGCACATGCACGGCATATTCCCGCTGAGGGCGGACCAGCGGTTTCCGGGCCCCAAGGGCCACAGGGATTCTGCGCTCGGGCGCCGCCAGCTCCAAGAGCCGCAGCGTGTTCTCTGCGGATTGCTCCGTCGCGATATTGCCGAAGCAGGTGGTGATGCCCTCCAATTGGATGTGCGGGGACCGAAGTGCGAATAAAATGGCTAACGCATCGTCAATGCCCGTATCGGCATCGATGATCATGCGGGTTGGCTGCATGCTGGTTTCCTCCTGATTTTTTAACATTCTAATTATTTTCTGAATATTCTTATTTGTCTGACAATTAAAAATGTTGTAGAATAGGTTATAAATCCTTTCATCCGCCACCCCTGTCCCGTTTCCGGCACCTGCACTGTTTGGTTTCCGGCAGAGATCTCCGCAAGGGGTCTTTGTGTTCTTCACATTCTACTATCGAGAAGGAGGAACCGTCTATGCCGTTCTTGGACAAGCTGTCCCATTACCGGGAAAAGGAACATCAGCTGCATTGGGAAGGTACGTTTACGGATTACCTGGACATGGTCAAGGAACGGCCGGAAATTGCCGGATTGGCCCATGACCGCATCTACCGGATGATTGAAGCCGCCGGTGTGGAGGACAAGGGAGACGGCCGCCGGGAGTACAGGTTCTTCAGCTCCCAATTATACGGGCTGGAGGAGGATCTGCAAACCTTGGTGGAGGAGTACTTCCGCCCTGCCGCCCAGCGCCTGGATGTGCGCAAGCGGCTGTTGCTGCTTATGGGCCCGGTCAGTGGAGGCAAGTCGACTCTGCTGGCGCTGCTCAAGGAGGGCTTGGAGAAATTCTCCCGGACGGAGGCCGGAGCCGTCTTCGCCATTAAGGGCTGCCCCATGCAGGAGGAGCCCCTGCACCTGATTCCCCATGAGCTGCGGGAGGAATTTCAGGCCGAATATGGCGTGCGGATCGAGGGCGACTTATGCCCCGTCTGCCGGATGCGCCTGGACCTGGAGTTTGACGGCCGCGCCGAACGGATGCCAGTATCCCGGGTGCTGTTCTCCGAGGCCAAACGGACCGGCATCGGCACCTTTGCCCCCTCCGACCCCAAATCCCAGGACATTGCCGATCTTACCGGTAGTATTGACTTTTCCACCATCTCCCAATACGGCTCCGAATCGGACCCCCGCGCGTACCGCTTCGACGGCGAGCTGAACAAAGCCAACCGGGGCCTGATGGAATTCCAGGAGATGCTCAAGTGCGACGAAAAATTCCTCTGGAATCTCCTCTCCCTGACCCAGGAGGGCAACTTCAAGGCAGGGCGCTTCGCCCTGATCTCCGCCGATGAGCTGATTGTCGCCCATACCAATGAAACCGAGTACCGGTCCTTTATCGCCAACAAAAAGAACGAAGCCCTCCACTCCCGGATGATCGTCATGCGGATTCCTTATAATCTGAAGGCCAGCCAGGAGGAGCGGATTTACGACAAGCTGATCAGGCAGTCCAATATCCAAGGAGTCCATATTGCCCCCGGAGCCTTGAGGACGGCGGCTGTGTTCAGTGTCCTGTCCCGGTTGAAGGAATCCAAGAAACCCGGTATGGATATGATGAAAAAGCTGTATCTGTACGACGGCCAGGAGGTGGACGGGACCAAAAGCGGCGATGCCGCCGAGCTGCGGAAGGAATTCTCCGACGAGGGCATGTCCGGGGTGGACCCCCGGTACGTGATCAACCGCATTTCCAGCGCCTTGATCAAAGGGGACAAGCCCTGCCTCAATTCCCTGGATGTGCTGAAGTCCATGAAGGAGGGGCTGGACCAGCATGCCTCCATCTCCCGGGAGGAGCGGGAGCGGCTCCTGAACCTGATCACCATGGCCCGGGCGGAGTACGATCATCATGCCAAAACCGAGGTGCAGCGGGCCTTTGTTTATTCCTTCGAGGATTCGGCCCATACCCTCATGAACAACTATCTGGACAATGTGGAGTCCTACTGCAACGGCTTTAAGCTCAAGGACCCCATCACCGAGGAGGAGCGGGACCCGGACGAAAAGCTGATGCGCTCCATTGAGGAGCAAATCGGCATTTCGGAAAACCAGAAGAAGGCCTTCCGGGAGGAAATTCTGATCAAAATCTCTTCCTTGGCCCGGCGTGGCCAGAAATTCGAATATACCTCCCACGAGAAGCTGAAGGAGGCCATTGAGCGGAAGCTGTTCGAGGATCTGAAGGATGTGGTGAAGATTACGACCTCAGTGAAAAATCCCGATGCGGGCCAGCTGAAGCGGATCAATGAGGTTTCCGCCCGGCTGATGGACCAGCACGGGTACTGCCCGTCCTGCGCCAACGAGCTCTTGAAGTATGTGGGCAGCCTGCTGAACCGGTAAATAGCCACCCCATGCTGCGCCACCCTACGCACCCATAACCGATGAATGATCGAAGAAGGCCCTCAAACCGGCTTCGCCGGTTTCGAGGCTTCCATAACACATCCAGCCTGGGGCTCGCACCATGTTATTCAGTTAAGGAGGGATCAGGGTCATGCAAAAGCCGCTATTCGTGCTGTCCCGGGATGATTGGTCGCTCCACCGGAAGGGGGAACGGGACCAGGAACGGCACACCCGCAAGGTAAAGGAGGCCATCCGCAACAATTTGAAGGAACTGGTTAGTGAGGAAGCGATTATTACCTCCCAGGGGGAGCGGATGGTGAAGGTGCCCATCCGGGAGATGGATGAACCCCGGTTCCGCTACGATTACGGCAGCCAGCAGCATGTGGGCCAGGGCAGCGGGGGCAGCAAGCCCGGGGATGTCTTGGGCCGGGCCTCCCGGAATGGCCGGCAGCCGGGGCAAGGCCAGGAGGGGGAGCCGGGAGACCAGCCCGGCGTGGATTATTACGAGGCCGAGGTGACGGTGGACGAGCTGGCGGAGCTGATCTTTGAGGATCTGCAGCTGCCCCGCCTGCAGCGGAAGCAGGAGGCGGATATGTCCATCGACGATATCCGGTTCAATGATATCCGCCGCAAGGGTATGATGGGCAACATCGACAAACGCCGGACGCTCCTGGAGTCCCTGAAGCGCCGGAGCCTGTCCGGCAGCGGAGACGGCGGCTACAGCGAGGGAACATCGACAACCTGGAGCGACGGTGGAAGCGGATTGACAGATTGGGAGGCGGGAGCTGCTTCTGGCGGCGGGGCCGGTCTGATCAAGAACGAGGACATGCGTTTCAAAACCTGGGAGGAGATCAAGAAGCCCCAGAGCAATGCGGTGGTGCTGGCTATGATGGACACCTCCGGATCCATGGGCAGCTTCGAGAAATATATCGCCCGCAGCTTCTATTTCTGGATGGCGCGCTTCCTGCGCACCCGCTACGAGCGGGTGGAGGTCTGTTTTCTCGCCCATGATACCGAAGCCAAGCAGGTGCCGGAGGAGGCTTTTTTCACCAAGGGAGAAAGCGGCGGTACCCGCTGCTCCTCCGTTTATTCTCTGGCTTTGGAGCTGCTGGAGCGGGAATATCCCGGCTCCGCCTATAACGCTTATGCCTTTCATTTTACCGACGGGGACAATATGGATTCGGACAATGCCCTCTCGGCAGAGCTGGTGAAGCAGCTCCTGCTCCGCACCAATCTGATGGGCTACGGGGAAATCCGCCGGTACATGCGGGCCAGCCGGCTGTGGGACAGCCTCTCCGCTATCCGGCATGAGGCGTTTACCACCTCGGTCCTGCAAGAGAAGGGGGATGTGTACCGGACGCTGAAGAAGTTTTTTGGGGAGGGAGTATCATGAACCACGCGGAAGCGGAGCAGCTGGAGCAGGCCATTGAGTCGATTACGGGCATGGCGGTGGAGGCGGGGCTGGACTTTTTTACCATGCGCTATGAAATATGCCCTGCTGAAACCCTTTATTCCATTGGCGCCTATGGTATGCCGACCCGGTTCACCCATTGGAGCTTCGGCAAAACCTACCACCGGATGAAGTCCGAATATGACTACGGGCTAAGCCGGATTTATGAGCTGGTGATCAACTCCGACCCCTGCTACGCCTTTCTTTTGGACCATAACACGCTCCTGCAAAATAAGCTGATTGTGGCCCATGTGCTGGCGCACAGCGATTTTTTTAAGAACAACGCCATGTTCCGGGGAACGGACCGGCGGATGGTGGAGCGGATGGCGGTGTTTGCCCGGCGGATGCGGGCCTTTGAGCAGGAATTCGGCAGCGATGCCGTGGAGGAAACGCTGGATGCGGCGCTGGCCATCCATGAGCATGTGGACCCGCACACCCGCTTCGGGGCCAAGGGCGGCTTCAAGGAGTCCGAAGGCGGAGCCAAGGATGTGGTGGGCTTCATCGCCGGGGAAAGCCGCAGGCTGGCGGACTGGCAGCGGGAGGTGCTGTATATGCTGCGGGAGGAGATGCTGTACTTCTGGCCGCAGATGGAGACGAAGATTCTGAATGAGGGCTGGGCCACCTTTTGGCATCTGCGTCTGGTGCGGCAGCTGGAGCTGACGGGGGCGGAGATTATGGATTTTGCAAAAATGAACGCAGGTGTGGTCCAGCCCGGGACAGGCAGCCTGAACCCGTATTATCTGGGGGTCAAAATGCTGGAGTACATCGAGCGCCACAAGGGGCTGGATGCGCTGTTCGACATCCGGGAGACGGAGTCGGACGTCTCCTTTCTCCGCAACTATCTGGACAAGGCGCTGGCGGAGGAGATGGACCTGTTCCTGTTCGGCCGCAAGGACGACCTCTATGTGGTCACCTCCAAGGAGGTGGAGGAGGTGAAGCAGACTCTGATCCGCCAGCGTACCAACGGCGGGTTCCCGTATGTGACGGCGATGGATGCGGACCACGGCGGCCGCGGGGAGCTGCTTTTGCTCCACCGCTACGACGGGCTGGAGCTGGACCGCCGGTATGTGGACCGGACTCTGCCGCTGGTCCACCGCCTGTGGGGCAAACCCGTCCACCTGGAAACCCGTGACCGGGACAACCGCAGGCTGGTCTACAGCTTCGACGGGGAGAAGGTGGGCAACATACAAAACTGACTAAATCAAAACAAGGCCCCCATCTTTTCGAAAAAAGATGGGGGCCTTGCTATATTACAGTTTAGATCAGGCAAGACCGATCTCTAACCGGTCTTGAAGTTATTCTCATTAATATAAATGATTTGTGATTAATTCAGCAAATTTTTGCTGCAACCTCTTGGGAGGCCTCCTTATATCTTTGAGCCAATACTAAAAATGGAGCATTTGATTTTTCCCAATTTATAATTGCAGAATATAATTGCGTCTGGGTAAAATACGTACTTTCATATGCTAGAATCAACCAACTGGAAACGGCTTTACTTTTAGGTGGACTTGTAAAAGATCCAAAACAACTATTAAAACTAATTCTCAGTATTTCAACAACATCGTGCCCACAACAAACTTGCCACGGATCATGACTAGAATTAGTTAAACCATATTCGATTATTTTCCTTATATCCTCAGCTTTAACTCTACATCTTTTTGTATTATTGACAACTTCAACAGATAATTTTTCAATATCAATTTCTAATGTATCTTTATCAACAAAAGTGGTAAAATTCAAATCCTTAAAATTCAAGTCCAGTTTTCTTCTTAACGAAACCCACCTTATATATCCTAAAGGTTTTGCAGCACTCAATAATTTATCGGTCACTTTTTCTATTGATTGGCATTTTTCATCATCACCATTTACATGCATGACCTTTTCTAACGCAGGGCTGTTCAAGATCAACATTTCAATATCATGTGAGTCAGTTTTTACGAGATTGTTACTAGGTAACCCATGCCCTTCAAGATTGGAAAAATCAGCATCAACAATTCCTATGATTCCTGAAACATTCCTGTTTTCTAGAATTTGAATCGCGTCAATCACATTTTCTTTACTATGGGCCGAAATTGTAATACATTTATTTCTATTTGTAAACCACGAGTAGCCAACAGAGTCCGTTTTACCTTCCACAATTAAAAAAGTAACACCTTCTCTCTTTCCCTTGAGCATTAAGATTTGGTTAGCTATTTGGAAGGCGTTAAGGTAACTTTTCATTTGAAAATACCCTCCATTAGCCTGTCTAGGTTATCAAACTCATTTTCAGTTAAATCCTCCTCTTCAGCTAAATCTCCTTCGTCTTGAAGTGCAACTGTTAGATCCCAGCGATCATTAATAATTTGAGGAGAATGCGTTGCAATTAAAACATCAAAGGGCACAACACTAGTTATCTGTTGTAAGTCTCTAAGGAATTTAACTTGCCAAGCCACATGCAGGGAAAGCTCTGGCTCGTCAATTAATATTAATGAATCCTCGGTAATTTTAAATAACAATTCATATAGAAGCACTATTTGATGCTGCTCACCAGAAGATAAACTCATCGGATGAAGCTGCTCACCTGCTGAAGTGACAAAATTAATACCGTTCTCCTTACTAATTAGCATCTCTTTATTGCGGAAACGAGCTTTTATTATTCTCTTTAACAAATCAATTCTCGCCGCAAGATCATTAAAAACATTTAATTTTTCCTCAGTATCTCTTACATATATGGATAAGACACTTCGTGTTCGATCATCGATTTCCTCATTGCTTACACGAAACTCAAGATCAGTGTTATTATCAAGTACCCCTAATTCTATTAGCTTCTTTCTCTTTATTTCTAACTCATCCAACTTGTCCAGAAGCATTTGATTTTCTAGTTCATCATCAGGTTTTAGCCTTACCAAACGGGCTGGGAATGTCCTATCCAAAGATTGCGACAATGCTCCATAATCCGCCAATCGCGATTTAATGTCTCTCGCCAACTCATTTGCATATATGGAAACAGAATGATTCTCACTATTACGTTTGTCAGGACTCCTCCTGTCCACTTCTCTATTAAGTAATCTTTCTGTCCTAATGAATCTTATAGGATTATGCTTTTTTATTTCAATTAACCAGTCAGGAATATTTTTATGTTTCGAAAATATTGAAGGAAAATATTCACTGTATCTGTGCAGAATATCATTTAAATTTAAAAGCTCACCGGTGGACATGTTTCTCCATGTACGGGGCCCTGTTTGACTAATACCAGGGACAATATCTTCGATCATATGAATAGGATAAGAAAACTCCCTCTCATCCAAGTCCAAATCCGGTACGTAATTCTGAGTTTTCCCATTAATCGGCTTATAAAGGATGGTGATATTATTGTCACTCTTTCTTTTCTCGTTGGGTTTTAGCACTGTTTTATTAATTAGAAACACGCTTGATTTATCATCGAATTGAACAATAAATTCATGAAAAGGTATCATTGAAAGTTTAAAGAAATTGTGATTAAAAAAATGTTCAATCATATTTAAAAGTGTGGTCTTTCCAAGGCCATTTGATCCATGAATTATCGTTATATGCTCATTAGTATTAAGAGGTATCGTATGATCAAAAATCCCAAACAATTTAGTCACACGGATACTGGTTAATTTCACTAGAAACCACCCTCCAAAAAGTAGTAGTGCAGGTAATGCCAATAATACCACAAAACATTTACTTTTAGGAAGAATCTGTTAGCCATTAAGAGGTTATTTAGCATTGTGCGGTAAAATCGATTTTTGGCATCTGTGAATAGTGCAGCTGGTTATCGAAATTATGGATTTTGTAAAAAATGAACATAGGTGCGATGTAGCTGGGAGAAAAAAGACAAGCTGACTTGCACATAAGCAGTGCTGCAGACTTTCGAACTGCATGAAAAAGAGAGCTTCCATTTCCCAGAGACGGAAAATGAAAGCTCTTATTATTGTTGCAAAGACAGGCTCAGCTCAATCCGCGGCGCACCCGACAGCCCGAACCGGACGAAGGCGTACCGGTCTGTCCAAATGCCGGTATCCGGCGGAATGTCCTTGTCCGTCCAGCCCGGCTTATCCTTGAAGCTGTCGGGGCCAATTTTGTATACCTCACCTTTGATATGGTGATGCGGCCCCAGCAAATTGCGGCAGCTGTTGGCCATCTCCAGGGTAATGGTATTGTCCCCCTGCCGCAGGTACGGCATAATGTCTGCCTCATAAGGCTCCCACAAGAACTGCTCCGCTTCCTGCCCGTTGACGGTCAGACGGCAAACGGCTGCATCCGGCGCCCCGCCGAATACCCACCGGGCTGCCGCTGTCCCCTCCAGATCCAAGGGGAGGGTCGTCTCCAGCTGAAGCCTGCCCGCGTAGAAGGGAAAGCCCTGGCGGACCAGATCGCCCCCGGATAAAGTTTCCGGCAGCTCCGTCAACGTAAACGGCCCCTCGTTAAACACCGCCCGGCGTTCACCGTCTGTATACGGAGCATCGCTGGTTACCCCAAAGGCGCCTACAACATAGATGCTCTCCAGCTCCGTATCCACCTTCAGCTTGTTGCCCTCCGATTCGAACCGGCGGGCTTTCTCCAAGGCTTCATAGGTTTCGGGGGAGTTGTAGTATAGCGTCTTCACCACTACCGTATTGAGGCCCGGCACCGTCAGCCCCGCAATATTGAGCTTGCGGAAGGAAGTATCCCGCCACCAGCCGCAATCCGCCATGTCCACAGGCTGTCCGTTCAGCTCGATAGACAGGCTGCTGGGCTTTTCCACCGCCAGAAAAAGGGGACGGTTAGCATTCAAAACGAATGCCACGCCGAACTGGAAGGCCAGCTCCACCTGTACAGGGCGCCCGTACGCCAAAAGCTGCTCTTGCAGAAGAATAACAGGCTGCGGCTCTGACCATTCCCCGCCCTCCACACGCAGCCTGCAGAAATCAAGGGTAAGGCTGTTCAAATCCAGCGCCGTCACCCTCCAGGACTGGCTCAGTTCCAGCGTGTGGACGGATGGGGATGAGCGTGGGGCTGAGGATGGCTCCAGCGTGGAAATCGGTAAGCTTGGTGCTCCATCCGGCTGAAGAAGTCCCCCACCCTGCACCCGCTCCTGAAGCAGCACCCAGGAGCCTGCCGGAAGCAGATCAAGGCGCAGCTTCACAGTCCCGCCTGACTCCTTTTGCTCCAGCGGACGCACCTTGCCGGTTTTCAGATCCAATAAAGCCACCCTGCCGCTTTGGCCTAACTCCACCTGGGCCTGAGCGTAACGCACCATTCCGGAATTCACTAGATAATAAACCCGGTAATCCGCCCACTCCAGCGTCTGCACATTCACATCGTCGGATACAACCGGCGCTCCGGCTGCGTCCCGCACTTGGATAAACGCGGCATTCGCGCCGCTAACCGCTTCCAGCATTGCCTCGGGGCTCCACTCCGGGCGGAGCGCCTTTTCCAGCAGCTCCTGCAGCTCGGGGTCATATTCACCGTCTACCAATAGCGGATATGGCGCGAAGGCAACCAGCCTGCCGCCCGCTGCCGCAAACCGCTTCAACAGCTCCAGTGTCCTGCGACTCAACGTGGCGCACGGGGGCACCACCACGGTGCGGTAAGCCGCCTCCCCGATGATAAACTGCCCCTGCTCCACCCGGCCGTGGCGGATAATTAAGCTTTCACTGCCGTAGTCATGCTCCACGAAGCACTGGCACAGCCATCGGGTCAGCTGGGCGAAGGCCTCGTGGTACGGCCTGATCCGGGACACATCCGTCCCGGCCAGTTCCACCCATGCGGAGCGCACCGGATGCAGCAGCAGCACCTGCGCCTGGCGGGTTCCCTCCGACAGCACCATGGACAGCCGGGCGAAATAGTCGTTGAACGTCCGGTACTCCTGCCACCAGGGCTGCTGGAAGAACAGGGAGGGCGGATAATCCCGCTTCCGCAGCCCCCTCAGGCTGTAGCCCTGGAGATGTTGGCACAGAAGATTGATGCCGTGGACAAACTGCCACTCTCCGATACGCTTCAAATCCGCAAAGGAAGCATCCCAGCCGGAGCAGCCGAAGCTTTCGGTAATAGCCTGCTTCTTCCCCAGTTGGCGGGCGGCAGAGCTGACCTGCTTGGGCACAATGGGGTCCTCACCGGTAAAGCGGCCCAGCCAGTCACAGCCTGGAATTTGCAAATACTCATAAAACGCCATAGGATCGCCCGTGGAGGTGACCTGATGCATCAGTTCCTGCTCATCCACCACATGGCCCACCGAGGACCAGCCCCGCTCCCCGCACCACTCGCCGATCTGTTTGGCATAGGCCTCCACGAACAAAGCGGTGACGCACTCCCAGAAGTTATACCGGTGCTTGGCGGCCTCCTGCTCCTGGACGAACAGCGCAGGCAGCGCTTCCTTTACATCATAGCCATATGCTGCCCGGAAGGCGGCCTCCAGCCCGAAGGACCACGGAATTTGCCCCCGGGCAAACTGGGGCTCATCCGTAAAAACCCCCTTAATCTCCGCCCCCGCCTCCGCTCCGAACCGGCTCCAGTACACCTCGTGGATGTCGTCCAAAAACGCACGGACAGCCTGCGTGTTAAGGGTATCGATATAATACGGATTGATCTCGTAATACAACCGCAGATCCGCCTCTTCAGCCACAGCGCCTGCAGGCAAACAGGCACACCCCTGCTCCGTCCTCCGGTACAGCCCCACTGTGTTGTCCCGCTCCCCGGCGCAAGGACCGATTTCGCAGCGGAGCGTCTTCTGCTGGTAGGCAACCCCCCGGGCAGGAACCTTGCCGTCGGCAAAGCCGCTGGGCCAGCCGTTTTCGTCATACAGCCAGGGGTTTAAACCCAGCTCCCGGCTTTTGCGGATGCACGTATCCACCGCTGTCATCCACGCTTCTCCCATAAACGGCGTCTCCAAACCGGCCCGGGCATGCATAAAAAAACCGCCGATCCCCGCTTGCTTCATCTCCTCCAGCTGGCGCTCCAGCTCCTCCGGCTCCAGCTTGTCGTTCCACGACCACAGCGGAACAGAACGGTACATGGCGGGCGGGTTTTGCAGCTGCTCCAGTTTGTCCATGCGTTACTCCACCTTTCCCCTTCGTGCATAGCTCTTCTGTTTACCCTTGATTATAGCTGCGTGGCGGGCGGGGGATAAGGCGGTGAAGCCCACAGACTGGGCAGATTATCGCAGGGAAACGGAAGAAGCAGGAGCAGCCGATAGGCGCAGCGCCAAAAAAAGCCGGACCCCGGGATTTCTCCCAAGGTCCGGCCAGTATTTTATTGCCCGCCGGGCATAAACAGGCGGGCGGTGTGGGCAGGCTCCAGCTCCAGCGCCTGGCTAAGCTCGGCTGCCGCCGCTTCCTGCTGGCCTTGGCCCAAATAACCCAGGCCCATCATAAAGCGGCAGTGAATCACATTGCGACGGTCGAGATCGTCGTCGAATACCAGGAAGTCCGGCAGGGAA
Source organism: Bacillota bacterium (assembly GCA_023393235.1). Taxonomy (GTDB): domain Bacteria; phylum Bacillota; class Bacilli; order Paenibacillales; family NBRC-103111; genus Paenibacillus_AR. The sequence continues at coordinate 14,441 of JAEWMH010000178.1, forward strand.
ACGGCGAAGTAGTCAATCTGAACCTCGTCGGCCAGATGCTCCTGCCCGTACTCCACCAGGCGGCGGAAGCGCGCGGCGCTCTCCTCCGGGCGGCCGAGCTCGGCCAAGGCCAGCCCCTGGTAGTAGATCATTTCCGGCGGCTGGTCATTGTAGAACATGGCGCCGGCCGGTTCGGCACTGCCCAGGGAAGCCAGGCCGAATTCGGCGGCCGCTTCACCGGGTTGGCCCAGTGCCTGATGGCACAGCCCCAGGTAATAGTGGATGTGGTTGTCCATGGTTCCCGTCAGCTTTCCCTCACCCAGGTTCTCCGGATAGGTGAGCGCCTTCTCCAGGGAAACCTTGGCTTCCCTGGCACGGCCTGCAGCCAGGTCCTGCTTGGCCAGCTCCAGCAGCGCCAGCACATATTGGCCGGGTGCTTTGCCTTCGCCGCCCTCCCAGGGATGGAACCGGCGGGCCAGCAGAAGCCCCAGCGCCTCCCTGTGCTGCCCCAGCAGATTATGGAGCGTCACCAGCTCCACATACATATCGTCGCGGAGCTCCACCAGAGGCATGTGGCGCCGCAGCCGGTTTAGCCGCTCCGCAGGTGCGGTGCCCAGCTTCTTGTGCAGCTGGTCCAGCTCGAAGAGCACCCGGGCGTCGGAGGCGTTAAGACGGAACGCCTCCTCCAGGGAAGCCAGGGCGTCCGCAGGGCGGCCCTGCTTGTTGTAATATGCCAGCGCCAGATTCCGATGGACGGTGGGGAAGGCAGGATCGGCCTGCCGGGACCGCTCCCAGCACACCACCGCTTCCGTATGGCGCTTCCGGTCGTAATAGAGGCAGCCGAGGTAATAGGCGGCCCGGGCATCCCCCGGCGCTTCCGCCAGCGCAGCTTCGAGCACCTCCTGCTCGAAGGCGGTGTTGGGGAAGCAGTAGTCGGCAGGCGCAGCCGCCGCCAAGGCCAGCTCGGCGTCAGCCAAGGCCTTGTCGCCGTTTTGCAGGTACAACCACGCCAGCGCGTAATGAGCCATCGGATAGCGGCTCACCCCATCGGCGGGGCTATACAGGCGGAGCACACGGATGGCCTCCGCCCAGAGGCCGCAGTCGGCGTAGTCCGCCGCCAGGGCCAGGTAGTTATGCGGCTCCCCGCGCATGAAGCCGCGCAGCTCCTCAGCCGCCGCAGCCGTGCCAGCGGCATCCTTCGCCAGCAGCGCCAGCTCATGCCTGGCGCCGAAGTCTGCGGTATCCGCCCCCAGCGTGTCCGCTGCGGATACCACCGCCTCTTCCAGCCGCCCCAGCTTGCGCAGCAGGGCGGTACGGAGGAGCCGCGCCTGAAAGTGGCGGCTGTTGCGCAGAAGCGCCCGCTCCGCCAGCTCCAGCGCCTCCTCGGTTTGCCCCCGGCGGCAGGCGATCTGGGCCAGGGCGAAGTAGCCGCTGTCCTGCCAGGCGGCATTCCAGACTGCCTTGTAGAAAGCGTTCCAAGCCTCGTCCAGCTTGCCCTGCCGCTTCAGAGCCATGCCCAGATGGAACAGGGCTTCGCCGTCGGCTGGGTTGGGATTGTGGCGGGTGGAGGTCTCCGCCGCTTGGCGCAGATACCCCTCCGCCTTACCGTATTCGCCCCGCCGCAGAAGCAGCAGCCCGTAGCCCAGGTTCAGCCGGATATCCTCTGGAGCGCGGCGCAGCCCCTCCAGATAATAAGGCTCCGGTTCGCGGGTAGCGTGGCGGTACTGCTCCAGATGCACAGCCGCAAGATACAAGGCCTCCACTGAGGCCAACTCCTCCGGCGCACCAATGGGTTTAGCCGGCTCCGGCAGCTCCTCTTCCACAGATGCGGCAGGTTTGTACCGGAGTAGCTGCTTGCCCTCCGCTGTCCCCAATGCCAACGTCATCTGGTGGAGGGCGACACCTCCGGGGAGCGGCACCTGGCAGTGGAAGGCTTCCGTAGGCGACAGGTCCGCTCGCTCCGACAGGTAGACCTGCCCGTCCTCCCCGGTAAGTGTCACATACGCACCCGGAAAACGAGAGGTGGCGTACACCTGCACCGTCACACTATTCGCCGCTGCCGCCCCGGGATAGCCAGCCCCCTCTTCTACTCCAGCTTCCGCTTTTCTCCCCAAGCCCTTCTCCTCTTCAGCAGCCCCCGCTGCCACCCAAGGCTCCAGGCTTACAGCCACATCCAGGTTGGCCTCCCGGACCACACCGATTTCCTTGTACGGCATAAAATACTGCTTGAATGTTTTCTCCTCGTAAGGCGCCAGCCAGGAGAAGTCCGGCTGGTTATCCGTATAAACGCCGGTCATCAGCTCAATGTACGGTCCATCCTCATCCGTCAGATTGCGGTCCCAGGCCTGCCCAAAATCCCCGTTGCCCCAGGTCCACTGCTTTTTGCCTGGAGAGATGTGATGGTTGGCAATATGGAGAATACCCGCTTGTTTCCCGTGATCGTACCCGCCCACAAAATCATGCTCTGACCGGTACGCCATATAAGAGGTGGGCACCGGGATGTTCTTGTACCGGGAGATGTCCACACCGGCGGAATAATCCATCTTGTAATACACCCCGTCGGCAATGGGAAACCGGGATACATCCCGTTTGCCGTGGTCCATCACCGCATGGACATCCGGCGGAAACACGGATTGGGTAAAATCGTTGACCGCTACTGCCGGATTGGCCCACCACAGGAAGGTCTGGGGCAAACTGGTCCGGTTGTACAGCTTACCGTGAATCTCCAGGTAAGCCTTGCCCGGATACAGAGTGAAGCCCGCTTCCCCCTTGGTGCCGTACATGCGGTCGATCTCGCTGCACCATACGGTGGCGCTGCCGTCGTCGTTTTCGGCAAGCCGGTATTCCACCGGTCCGAAGGTGTTGGGCCGGTGATGCTGCGGCCAGTTAAACTCGATGCCGCCGGAGATCCATGGTCCCGTCAGCCCCACCAGGGCAGGTTTGATGACCCGGTTATAATAAACGAAATCGTAGTTGTTGGTTTTGTCCAGCGCACGGTAGATGCGTCCGCCCAGCTCCGGCATCACGGCGATCAGGAGGTACTCGTTCTCCAGATAAACCAGCCGGTAAGGACGGTCCTCCTTATGATCCTCAATCCGGTCAATCACCGGATGGGGATACACCTTCCCGGAGCTTCCCTGATAAATCCGTTTTTCCAAGAACATCGGGTTCTTGTCCGGCTCACCTGTTCCGTAGGTGGGAATATAGACGGTTTCCTCCCAAATTCTCACCTTCCGCTCCTGTCCTGTTCCCTTCTTTTGCTCCTCCATGCCCATTCTCCCTTCCATTCGGCTCACACCGGTTTCACCGGCGCTGATGATACCCCAAGTCTATCCCGCCGGCTCTTCCAAGCCAATGCATCATGTAAGGATTAGGATGGATCATATCCGGTTTTCCTGCATCACCAAACCCTTGCATTGACAAGGATAACGGCTGTTGTTCATAATAATCTTATGAAAAACGACCTTATTCAAAAAATGGAGGGTTTCGCCTCCCAGAAGCTGATTGTCATTCCTCCAGCCTTCCTGGAGGAGCATGGGGAGCATCCCCTAATC
>JAEWMH010000025.1 GCA_023393235.1 Bacillota bacterium
TGTAAACTCCGCCCAAGGACGGCTGGTCTGCGGCGGTAATCAGCTGGGTCCCTACTCCCCAGGCATCAATCCGTGCCCCTTGAGCCTTCAGGTTAAAAATTACATGTTCGTCCAGATCATTGGAGGCCATGATCTTGGCATCGGTAAACCCCGCCTCATCCAGCATCTTCCTTGCCTGCTGGGACAGATAGGCCAGATCGCCGCTGTCAAGACGGATGCCCGCCAGCTTCTTGCCTTGGGCGGCCAGCTTGCGGCCCACCTTAATGGCATTGGGCACGCCGCTTTTCAGCGTATCATAGGTATCCACCAACAGCGTTACCTGATCGGGCAGCGCCTCGGCATAACGGAGGAAAGCCTCCTCCTCTTCTGCATGGGCCTGGACCCAAGCATGGGCATGGGTGCCTTTGGTGGGAATGCCGAACAGCTTGCCGGCCCGCAGGTTTGAGGTGCCGTGGAAGCCGGCGATATAAGCAGCACGCGCTCCCCATATTGCCGCATCCGCCTCCTGCGCCCGGCGGGTGCCGAACTCCAGGAGCAAATCCTCTCCTGCCACCAGCTTCACCCGGGCCGCCTTGGTGGCGATGAGGGTCTGATAGTTCATAAAGTTCAGGATTGCCGTCTCCACCAGCTGCGCCTCAAAAATCCGGGCCTCCACCCGGATCAGCGGCTCGTTGGGGAACACCAGCGTTCCCTCCGGCACTGCGTGGAGATGGCCGGTGAACCGGAACTCCCGGAGCGCATCCAGAAACTCCGGCCGGTAGTTTTCCTCCTGCTCCGCCAGATACGCCACATCCTCTTCGGTGAAGCGCAGCTCCCGGATATAGGCTGCAATCCGCTCCAGACCGGCAAACACGCCAAAACCGTTGCCGAAGGGCAGCTTGCGGAAATAAGCCTCGAACACCGCCATGCGGTTGTGGGTCCCCTGCACCCAATGGGCATACATCATGTTGATCTGATATTTATCCGTATGAAGCGCGTAATCGCCGTAGCTCATGATAGTCCCTCCTTAGTGTCCTCACTCTGCCTCTTATTCCGGGCTTCCGTTTTCTTCTGCACCAGTTGCCAGTACCTTCGCCCCCAAGGTTCCCCGGAAATGCCCCAACGCCCATTCATGCCCGGCCGGATTGAAGCTGGCTACGGCATCCTCATGAATGACCAGCTGAAAGCCTTTATTATAGGCGTCCACAGCGGTGTGGAGCACGCAGATGTCGGTACACACCCCCACCAGATGAAGCTCGGTAATGCCCCGCTCCCGGAGACGCTGCTCCAGATCTGTTCCGCAGAAGGCGCTGTATCTGGTTTTATCCATCCAATAGATGCTGCTCTTGTGCTGCTCATAAACCTGCTCCAGCTTCCCGTACAGCCTGCGGCCGTCGGTTCCCCGGATATTATGGGGCAAAAATAGCTTGCTCTCGGGATGCCAGGGATCATTGTGCTCATGCAGGTCCACTGCCATCACCACAAAATCCCCCTGCTCCGCAAAATCCCCGGTCAGCCGGCTGATCCGCTCCTCAATGGCAATGCCCGGTTCGCCGCAGGGCAATGCTCCCGTTACAAAATCCACTGTATAATCAATCACAATCAGCGCTCGCATATGCTTTATCCTCCCTGTCTGCCTGAGGCAGTTTATTTTAGCACACGATATTATACTTTTGATATTATTAATATGACATTATTAAACGTTGGTGTCAACTATTTTAAAAAATATTTTAGACCGTTTGTCACCTTTTTTCCATTCTGAGCATAATTATGTTTTGTTGAATACTTATGATACGAGGTGGAGAAACGTGCTGTTACTGGTGGACAAAAAGGACCGAGCCCATGCCGTGGCTACCCTGGACCAAATGGGACTCAATCAGATCGCCGACTGGATTAAAGCGCTGCCCGAGAACAAGTGGGAGCAGATGTTCCATTCCCGCTGGCCGACGCTGGCCAAACAATGCGGCATTATAGAAGAGGAACAGGTGTAGGCCTATCCTCTCTCCAATATGCCCCATCCGGCGATAATCCCGCCTTCCTTCCGGGGAAAGCGGGATTTTTTTGGTATACCCGGATCAGCCTGCCGGAATACACAAAAGCCGTCAGGGGAGCTTGCACCCGACGGCTTCATATTCATTATTGGAACGCAGAGGTATCCAGCTGGGGAGGCACCAGTCCGGCCATGTCATAGCAGAAGGAGCGGATCAGCAGGGCTTGGGTTCCTGCATTCATGTCTCCCTCAGCCAAGCCAAGTCCCAGCGGTACAGCCTTGGGCATCTCCGGATAAAATTCCCCTTCCTTCACCTGAGCCACATTCGTGGCGGCCGGGGAATGGCCCAGCTCCCGGGAAAAGCCGCCGTCAGCCTGACGCAGCCGTCCCATGTTGCGGATTGTAATCTGCAAAATTTCCTCGAATTCCTCCGGAGCGATCTCCGGGCGCATGTACCCCAGCAGGTTAATGGGATTGCGGATATAACACATATCCCGGGCAGTCTCCTCCCGCAGAATCCGGAGCATGCTCCGGTACATCACTTCCCCGCGGGGCATGGGCATTTCATAGCGGCTGTAGAAGGTCTCCAGCTTGAAGGACCCGGATATACGGACATACCCGCTGCCTTCACCCCAAAGTCCTGTCTCCGGATCCTGAATCCGTGCGAAAAAATCAAACGCCCGTTTCAGATATTCCTTCTGTTTCTCCTCCGGCAGCTGGCCGATATACGGAGCGGAATTGCACAAACGGTCACAGCCCCGCCAGCTGTTGGTCAGCGGCATGGCATTCAACCAAGCTTCATAGGTATCCGGGGACTTCATATATTCAGGCATGGTGTTCATTTTTTGAGGAAGCGGGTATAAGGGGGCACCCCCCAGCTTGCGCAGGGCGCCTACACTGTAGCTCAAGGCCCGGCCCACCATTACATCGTCATCCCGCATATCCGGATTTTCTTCATAGAAATAACCGCTGGCGGAATCCTGCTTGTTCTGGAAGAAACGGATCGCCTTCTCTTTCTTCGCGGCTTCCCATCCTTCAAGCAGCCCCACCCGCTCCAGAATATTCAAGGCTTGGGAGGAGGATTCGATATCCGGAAGCTGGTTCAAGCTCCGCGAGCTGCGGGCATAGAAGAAACCGCCGCTTTCGTGATCGTACTGCCCCTTCATCCATTGGAAAAAGCCGTCAAACAACCCGTCCATTTGGTTAAGAAGCGCCACTGTCCTATCGGTAATGACCTTCTGGTTTGCCACGCCCATCGTCTCCTTCGCTGTAAAACCTCGTTGTTTTCTCTCTTTTTGTTTCACGTGTGCAATGTGCCGGACATGCATCAGGTATACATTTTCCGGTGAAGCTCCCGGTACTGGCCCGGCGTCATTTCTTCCTGCTTGCGGAAGGAACGGATGAAATTTTGTGAATTCTGATACTGCAGCCGCTCGGAGATTTCCTTCACCGTCATGTCCGTATCGATCAGCCATTTCTTCGCCATGGTGAAACGGAATGCCGACAAATAATCACTGAAGGTCTGCCCTGTCTGATTGCGGAATACGCTGCTCAGATAATTGGCGTTATAATGCAGCTCCGCGGCAAGGCCCTCAATGGTAAGCGGCGTGTCGTACTCCCGGTGAATCCGGTCCAGGATAATATCCGAGATGTTCTGGTACTGGGAAATCTGCCGTTCCTGGAACAAAAGGATCAGCGGATGGATAATCCGGCTCCAGAACCAGTCCTCAATTTCCTTGGCCAAAGGCAGCTTCTGCAGCTCCTCATAAAGGGATTCGCCTCCTTCAAGGAGTTGGCTCAGCCGCACGCCGGATTCTTGGATCATGACCAGGGTGTTGTTCAGAAGCTTGTTGATGGGCACCTGATACTCCTGCGGTGTCATCTCATGCTTGAAGATCACGGTCATCAGCCGCTGCAGCAGATGTCTTGCCTTCTCCTCATCCGCCAGACGGATGGAATCGAACAGCTCGCTTTCCGTCAGCCACGGGTAGTCCAGATTCTGCTGGGGAAGACCGCGGTTCATATGGGCATAGTGGATAATGACCCCTATCCCCAGGTGGATCCGGTGTTTCAGCGCTTCAAGCCCTTCGCGGAAGGCCACGTGGGTATTCTTCAGGTCTGTAAACGGCAGACTGATGCCGATGCTCACCGTCAGCTTCAGGATGGACAGCACCATCTGCTGGATGGATTCCGTCAGCCCATAGATCCACGTATTAAACTCATCTACAGGGAGGTCACTGCGGCCAACGATCAGTGATACCGTGGAATCGAACACCACCGGAGCCATTCTGTACTCTTCAGGGACAAGCTCTTCTATCATATTCTGAACCGCAAACAGAAGAAGGTCAATATCTTCTTTACGGTAGTGGGTTTCATCCAGCGTATCGATTTGGACTACCAATACCGAATAAGGATTCCAATCCTTGATTTTGGACAGATACCCGAACTGCTCCATCTTCTCCAGAATATCCTGCTTCCGCATGGTTCCCTGGAACAGCCGGATCAGGAAAAAGTCCCGGGCCTGCTGCAAATACCGGAAGGACTCCTGCTCCAGCCTTGTTTTGGAGGTAAACAGATCCTGGAATGAATTGCTGATGATATCAAACTCATTATCCTTGGCGGACATGACAATATTGCCTGTGGTCTGGCGGACCAGCTTCTGAATAGGTGTGTACATTCTTCGGGAGAAGAACCAGGCCAGCGTCATGAATACAGCCAGCAGCGCGATCACCGTGGCAATGGTAATGTTCCTTATCTTGACGGCTTCCTTCGTCAGACTGTCGATGGATATGATGGAGACATACACCCAATTATTCATATCCGAACGCAGGTAGGTGGCGGTATAATCCTTTTTGTCCACCTCCGTCTGGTATTGGCCGCTTTTGCCCTGGAGCACCATGGTATTGGGAATAAACCCTGTGCTGCGGGCATATTGCCCGATCATTCCGGGGTCATTGTGGTACACAATCCGGTCCTGGTCATCCAGAATCATCACTGTTTCCGATTGCCGCGGGGTATAATTAATGATGGACGGCATGGCGCAGCTGGAGATATTGGCGAAGGCCATTCCTGTTTTATAGGAGGAATACGACGGCAGCTTCTGCACTAAGCTGATGGTATACGGACAAACGTCCACATTAGCCTTCATTTCGCTATAAAACCAGAGCGTGTTGTTGAGCACCCAGGAGGAATTGTTCAACAGCAGCATCTGGTTGGAAATCTGCGAATAATGAAGGTATTTATCGAATTGATAAAATCCGGAGTTCTTCATCATCCAATTCTGCTCCAGGTTGACGATGACAACATCCTCCAGATTCGTATAGAAATTCTGGGTATTGAGCATCTCCTTGCGCAGGTCCTGGTACAGAATAAAGTCCTGCTCCGTCAGCGCACTGCCAAAAACCCTGCTCATGGCGGAAGAATCCACCAGCTGGTTCATGGCATGCTTAACCGTTTGCAGCGTCTGCTCGACATTCGAGCTCATTTGGCTTAAAATTTGGTGTTGGCTCTGGTTAACCTGCTTCTTGATTTCCCGGGATGCATTTAGATAGGAAGAAAATCCGATAATCATGACCGGAACAATACACAGAACAAAGCTGAACACGGTCATTTTGGTCAAAAAATTGGATTTCCCCACAACCTTCACTCCCACGTCGGTTCATTCATGATATGATAGAAATATTGTACCAAGCCTTGTCCACCAATAGCAACTCCCGATAGAAAGGAAATCCTATATATGAAGGTAAATTTGAACAAGCGCATTTGGATTCCGGCGCTGGCGGTTATTTTGGCAGTCTCCGCAGCTGCGGCCATTGTAATCGTGACCCGGTCCGGGGATTCCGCTGACGGAACAGCACCTCCCGGACAAACCGGCCAATCGCTTAGTATTATGCTGCCGCTTCACCAGTCGACCGCGCCTCCAGGGAGCCTGATCCAAGAAATCCAGGCCCGCACAGGCTATGCGCTGGACATTAAGTGGATACCGGACGAGGTGTATTCCAACCGGATGATGAATAATCTGGAGAGCAAGGAAAACTCCCAGGCCATTTTCGTTAAACCTACGGATCTTACCGCCATCAAAAATGCCATCCGGTCGGACATGTTCTGGAACATCGGCCCTTATCTGGACCATTATCCTAATCTGCGGACCCTTGAACAGACCTCGGCCAGACTGATGACCCTCGAAGGCAAAATATACGGGCTCTTCAATGAACGCCCTGAATCCCGCCAGGGGATTATTATCCGCAAGGATTGGCTGAATAACCTGGGCCTGACCGAGCCCAAAACTCTGGATGAGCTGTATAAGGTGCTCAAGGCCTTTACGGAGCAGGACCCCGACGGCAACGGCAAACCCGATACCGTGGGGCTTACGGACCGCAATGATCTCTATTATGGAGCCTTCAAAACCTTAAGCTCGTATTTCGGCACACCCAACGGCTGGGCCCTGTCCGGAGGCAAACTCACGCCGGAATTCGCCACACCGGAATATCTCAATACGATGAATTATATGAAGAAGCTGTATCAGGAGCAATTGGTAAATACGGATTTCCCCGTAACCAGCAAATCCGTACAGCGTTACCGCCTCATTACGGGTAAAGCGGGGGTCTACATCGGAAGTTTGGCGGATGCTCCCCGGTTATTGGAGGAAACCCGGCAGGTCAATCCTACTGCAGATTTCACCGTGCTTAACCGTATCCAGGGACCCAAGGGATATGGCATCTGGTCGGTTTCGGGCAACGGCGGGATGTTTTTCTTCTCCAAGAAGAATCTGAAGACTGAGCAGCAGCTTCGGGATGCTCTGGGCTTTTTTGACCGAACCATGGAGCAGGATATCAGCAATCTGCTTTATTACGGGATTGAGAACACACACTACGTTCTGAAGGACGGTCTGGTAACCTACAAGGATAGCGCCATGTATGCCCGCTCCAATGCCGAGGTGCTGCCGCTAAACTCCCTATTGGTATCCACCGTGAATAACCCCAAGCTATACAAGCGGGACCCGGCAAGCACAGATCCGCTGCTGGCTGAGGTTAACACATTGATCGAGAATAATGCCACCATGCTGATTGAGAATCCGACGGTTGGGCTGTCCTCCAACACCTATGACGCCCGCAATGTGGAGCTGGATTTCATCATCAACAACGCCACCTACAATTTCATCCTCGGCAAAATTGACGAGAACGGCTTCCGGCAGGAGATTGACAACTGGATGGAAAAAGGCGGCTCCGCCGTTATTCAGGAGCTAGAGGATGCGCTCCGGACAAGCCGTCCTTAAGAACCTGCATAAGCAAAATATTCCCTGGTTCCCCCGTAGGAGACTAGCACGAATCACAGGAAATCCTGTCGATTCATGTATAGGTTCTCCTGTAATTGGGGGAGCCTTTTATTATGCAAGGAATCCGGGGTTCCTCCGCCTCCGGGTGTCATCACCTCAGGTGTAACAGGGATAATCATTAGCCCAGATTCCCGGTTCTACTGGGTTTTTGCCCGGTTTTGACGGTCCGCGGCGGTGTAGTGTGGGGCAGTGATTATATTCAAAACGCAATCCCGTACCGTATAGTTAGTCGTGTCAGGTCAGTCGACAATGTCCAACAGACAAAAGCACCACAACAGTTCAAAAATGGAGGTAATAACAAAATGGCAAAAAAAACACGCCAATGGGTAGCAGCGTTGACTACTGTAGCAGTAGCCGGCGGATTACTGGCAGCATGCGGAGATAGCAGTGACAAGGGCGCAGCTGACGGTGGAGCTTCTCCTGCAGCGACAACCCAGGGACCTGTGAAGTTTACTGTAATGGCCAACCTGCAGACTCCCGAAGTTCCTTCCGACAAACTCGAAAAGTATATTGAACAAACCACCAACTCTCAAATTGAGATCCAATGGGTACCGGACGGATCTTATGATGAGAAGTTCCAAGCCGCTTTCGCAACCGGCACTCTGCCGCAGGCTGTTTACCTGAAGAATGCCGCTTCCTTTATTCTGATGCGCGACGCCATCAAGAACGGTCAATTCTGGGAAATCGGGCCTTTGCTGAAGGACTACCCGAACCTGAGCAAGCTGGACGCCAAAATCTTGGACAACACCAAGGTTAATGGCAAAATCTACTCCTTGTACCAAGAAAGACAACCTGCCCGTTCCGGTTTGATCTTCCGTAAGGACTGGCTGGACAAGGTCGGCGCAACTGTTCCGACAACTACCGACGAGCTGTACAACGTACTGAAGAAGTTCAAGGAAGCTGACCTGGCCGGCAACGGCAAGACCATTCCTCTGGCTGACCGTAACGACCTGGTTTATGGCTCCTTCAAAACTGTAGCCACCATGTTCGGTACTCCTAACGGTTGGGGCGTTGTGAACGGCAAGCTGACTCCCGACTTCATGACCACCAACTACATGGATACCTTGAAGTTCTATAAGAAGCTTCACTCTGAAGGCCTGATCAACCAGGACTTCCCGGTTACCTCCAAGAACGACCAACAAAACCTGATGTACACTGGACGTTCCGGCGTCTACATTGGTACCATGGGCGATGCTAAGACCATGCAAGACAAAACCGCTCCTAACTTCCCGGATGCAAAATACGACGTTTCCAACGATCTGAAGGGTCCGGACGGCAAGAAAACCACTTGGGGCACCAACGGCTACGGCACTATCCTGCTGTTCCCGAAATCCTCTGTGAAGAACGAAACCGAACTGAAAGCCATCCTGGGCGTATTCGACAAGTTCTACGGCAAGGAATTGGCTGACGTTCTGAAGTTTGGTCTGAAGGACCAAAACCACTACACCGTTAATGAAGAAGGCAAGATCGTATCCAGCACCGACACCAAACTGCTGGAGAAGGAAGTTCGTCCTTACCTGAACATCGCGCTGGCTGAAACTACTAACGTTTCCCCGCAAAAGTATGCTTCCGCTACTCTGGAAAAGGCAAATAACCTGTCCAACGAAGCTGCCAAGTTCATGGTTACCGACCCGACCGCTTCTCTGGATTCCGCAACTTATGCTGAGCGCGGCACCCGTCTTCAAGAGCAAATCAAGGATGCAACCTACCAATTCATCATGGGCAAGATCGATGAAGCTGGCTTCAAGGCTGCTACCGACAAGTGGCTGAAGGATGGCGGACAAAAGATCGTTGACGAGTTCAACGAACAATACGCTGCAATCAACAAGAAATAAGATTTGATTTCTTCGAACGAAGGCTGGACTAACCCCGGCCTTCGTTTGAAGGGTTGATTTATACTTTGATTATTTAGGAGAAGGAGATACTGCTATGAACAATACGGCTGCTGAAGCGGGGCTGGTGAAATACAAAGAATCCAGCGGTAGAAAGTGGAAGAGAATCGTCCGTAACCGGTATATCTATTTAATGATTCTTCCTGGGGTTCTTTACTTCCTGATTTTTAAATACATTCCCATGTTCGGTCTGGTTATTTCCTTCCAAGATTATCTTCCTTACAAAGGAATCATGGGCAGCGAATGGGTTGGCGTGAAGCACTTTTCGCGACTGTTCAGCGAACCGGAGTTTTGGAATATATTTAAAAATACGGTAGTGGTGTTTGTCGTTAACGTAACGTTCTATTTCCCGATACCGATTATTTTATCCTTGATGTTAAACGAAGTCGGCAACGCCTTCTTCAAACGTTTTGTTCAAACCCTGGTTTATATCCCCCACTTCTTGTCCTGGGTTATTATCGTCTCGATTTCCTTCGTTATGTTCACCATGGACGGAGGGATTATTAATGAAATGCTCACCTACTTCGGATTCCAGCCCATCAACTTCCTGATGAGCTCCGGCTGGTTCTATCCTATGTATGTCCTCCAGGTTATCTGGAGAGAAGCAGGCTGGGGAACCATCGTTTATCTGGCAGCTATGGCTGCAGTAGATCCTGGACTTTATGAAGCCGCCCGGATGGACGGCGCAACACGGCTTCGTCAAATTTGGCATATTACGCTTCCCGGCATTCGCACCGTAATTGTGGTTATGCTGATCCTGAAGGTCGGCAGCGTGCTGGATACAAGCTTCGAACATATCTTCCTCTTGCTGAACTCCATGAACAAGGACGTAGCGGAAATTTTGGACACTTACGTGTACACGGCAGGCTTAAAGCAAGGACAGTACAGCTTCAGTACCGCCGTTGGGTTGTTCAAATCCGTCGTCAGCTTCATTCTGGTTATGGGTTCTAACTGGTTGGCGAAAAAAGCTGGCGAAGAGGGCGTATACTAAAGGCTCTTCGCAAGAAAAGCCAACTTCGTAAGCAAACGTAAAGGTCGTTCTTACTTTAAGGAGGAAGCAGGATGATTCAAGATAAAACACTGGGCAATCGAATATTCGACGCCATTAACTATTTGCTCCTAACCATAGTCGGACTGGTAACCGTACTGCCTCTTGTGCACGTGCTGGCCGGTTCGGTTACAACCGTTGAGGAAATGGCCCGCAAGCCGTTCGTATTGATTCCCACTGAGTTCACATTGAATGCGTACAAATATATTTTGTCTACACCGACGATCTTCAAGGCCCTGGGCGTTTCCATCTTCGTAACGGCCATTGGTACTCTGATCTCTATGTTCATTACGTCCCTGATGGCATACGGGCTGACCCGCCGCGATCTGGACGGCCGTAAATTCTTCAACCTGATGGTCGTTTTCACCATGTTGTTCCATGGCGGTTTGATCCCGTCCTTCTTGGTTGTAAAGCAAGTAGGTTTGATCGACAGCTTGTTCGCCATGATTATTCCTTCCGCAGTCAGCGCATTTAATCTGATCATTCTGCGGAGCTTTTTCCAAGGCCTTCCCGAAGGTCTGGAGGAATCGGCGAAGCTGGACGGCTGCGGCGACTTCGGCATTCTGTTCAAAATCGTATTGCCTTTGTCCCTGCCTTCCATCGCCACCATCTCCCTGTTCTATGCCGTAACATACTGGAACTCCTACTTCAGCGCCATTATGTACATCAACAATGCGGACAAATGGCCGGTGCAGGTATTACTGCGTCAGATCGTTATCGCGGCGAGTGGTATGGCTGCCGATACGGACAACGAGTTCATTAAGCCGCCGGAACAAACCATCAAGATGGCTGTTATCGTCGTATCCACTCTCCCGATCCTGATGGTGTACCCGTTTATTCAAAAGTACTTCGCCAAGGGCGCATTGGTTGGTTCCGTAAAGGGCTAATCCGCAATTGTCCCCACGGCAGCAAAAAAGTTCCGGAGCAGCTCCGGAACTTTTTTGTTTCCTGCTATTAGCGACGTCTCTGCTATACAAAAAAACGGACAGCAGAGATTTCCTCTGCCATCCGTTTCCTGAAATCTAGCCAACGCACCCTGAGAGATTCGAACTCCCGGCCTTTTGATTCGTAGTCAAACGCTCTATCCAGCTGAGCTAAGGGTGCATATGGAGCGGACGAAGGGATTCGAACCCTCGACCCTCGCCTTGGCAAGGC
>JAEWMH010000104.1 GCA_023393235.1 Bacillota bacterium
AGCTTCACGCTGACGGCCACGGTGGCACCTGCCAATGCCACTAATAAAACCGTGTTGTGGAGCTCGGATAACCCAACCTCTGTAACGGTGAATGTGTATGGAGTAGTGACGGCAGCAGGGCCGGGTACGGCTGTGGTGACCGCTACAACGGCGGATGGGGCAAAAACCGCAGTTTGTACGGTTAAGGTAGTAGCCGCAGTCAATCTGCTGGCCAATCCGGGATTTGAGACGGGAGACTTCACCGGCTGGCCGACCCATTTTACCCAGTCCGCGATTGTCAATTCCAATGCCCGTACGGGTGATTATGCGGCAAGGCTGACCACGGCTTATGGAGGCATCGAGCAGTACATCAGCGGACTCACGCCCAATACCACCTATGTGCTGAAGGGCTGGGCTAAAGGAACCAACGGAGAGTTTGGCGTCCGCAACTATGGCAGCTACCAGCGCCAGGTATACGTGAATGCGGCAGACTATACCCAGGGTGAAATAACCTTTACCACGGGCAGCACCAATACCACCGTCACTGTTTTTATGTATAAACGCGCTGCAGCGGGAGAGGTGTACTTTGATGATTTAGAGCTGATGATTAAAACGCCGCAATAAAGCGGCAGAGTTTCATTCATACTAAAGGGACGCAATCCCAAAAAACGAAATAGAAAATTGGGCAGAAAGCTTTTCTGCCCAATTTTTTTTGTATGGTGCTCCGGCCTGGCAGTCCGGCGGACGCCTGCTTGATGACACCCATTTTGTCCAAATCCCCCTTGTTCCAGAGCCGATATTTGCATCTGCTGGGGACAATTAGCCTCAGCGGGAGGAGCGTGTAAATTTTAACGGAACTGAGGGACGCTTAGACGGTGAAAATGCCCTTTGCGGTTTTTTTAACGGAACTCTCCGACTCTTAGCGGTAAAATAGCGGGGGTCAAGCAGCCGAAATCAGCTGTAAGAGTCGCTGAGTTCCGTTACGTATTAAATCCGCCGCATTGTTCGGGCTAAGAGTCGCTGAGTTCCGTTACAGCATCGCCGCTCCACTTGGCGGGCTTTTCGGTCAGCCTCTCCTTATTGCGCCGTGTTTATTGACCTCTGTTATTTTGGCCGTAGAGGAAACGGGTTTTTCATGTTATAATAGGTAACATCAGTTTTGCGGCGAATATACTGTAGCAGAACAAAACAACGGCATGTAGAGAAAGGAAGGACGCCATGGGCAGAAAAACACGTAAGGTTGCCATTGTGGGAACCGGCCTGGTGGGCTCCAGCTGCGCATACGCCATGATCAATCAGGCCGTATGCGAGGAGCTGATGCTCATCAACCGGAGTCCGGAGAATGCGATGGCGCAAGCCTTGGACCTGTCACATTGTATGGATTTCACCCATTCCAGAACCAAAATATATGCGAGCCACTACGAGCAGTGCGGCGATATGGATGTAATTATCCTCGCAGTGGGCGGAAACCCGAAGAATCCCGGCAGCCGCCTGGATGTCCTGGATTCCTCCCTGGACATGGTGAGAAGCATTATTCCTCCTATTATGGAAAGCGGGTTTAACGGGATTTTTGTGGTGGCCACCAACCCGGTGGATATTGTGACCTATGCGGTGTGGAGGCTCTCCGGTCTGCCCCGCCAGCATGTGATTGGAACGGGCACCTCCATTGATTCCTCTCGGCTCAAGACCATAATGTCTGATATTTTTCCCGTGGAGCCGCGGAGTGTCCAGGGTTTTGTCATGGGGGAGCACGGAGAATCCCAATTCGTCGCCTGGTCCCATGTCACCATCGGCGGCAAGCCGATCCGGCAGGTGATCGAGCAGAACCAAAGCCGGTTCGGGCATCTGGATCTGGATGATATCGCCGACCGGACCCGGCTGGCAGGCTGGGAAATTTATAAGCGCAAGGGCTCCACCCACTACGGCATCGGCAATGCCCTGGCCTTTATCACCCGGTCCGTGCTGAACGACGACCACCGGATCATGGCCGTGTCCGCCATTCTGGAGGGGGAATACGGGCAGCACAGTGTATGTGTAGGTGTGCCGGCCATTATCTCCGCCAACGGGGTCCAGGAGGTGGTGGAGCTGAACCTTAATGCGGAGGAGCAGGAGAAGTTCGCCCATTCCTGCAGTCTGATGCGTTCCTTTCTGGAATCCTCCCATCTGGTGGCTCCCTTGGATACACCGGAGATTCATCCCGCCCAGCTGGGCAACCATACCGGAAACGGGAGCGCCGCGACCGCCGAATTCGGCGCGTAATAAGCTTTGAATACAATAGAACCGCTGCTCGTTTGCAAAAACGGGATAGCGGTTTTTTTGTGGATACCGGTGGAATATCCGCAGAGGCTTGTCCGGAAATCTAACATGAGATTGTGGTTTCGTTGCAAAAATCAGGTTGAGGACATAAAATGATAATAATTCTGACATGAAGTTAAGACGGCGTCCGGAATGGGAATGGCCCCGAAAAGGGCGGACATCAAGGGGGATGATTGTATGGGAACGCTGTTAATCCGGAATGCCGTCATTATGACCATGAACCCGCAGGAGGATATTCTGCAAGGGGACGTGTTCATCGAAAACAACCGGATCGTCAAGGTAGAGCCGAATATCGGGGATACTGCGGATAAGGTAATTGATGCATCAGGCAAGGTGCTGCTGCCTGGTTTTGTGCAGACCCACATCCATCTGTGCCAGACACTCTTCCGCGGGCGCGCCGACGATCTGGAGCTGATCGACTGGCTGCGCCAGCGGATCTGGCCCTTGGAGGCGGCTCATGATGCGGATTCCGTCTATTATTCCGCCATGCTGGGGCTGGGGGAGCTTATCCGCAGCGGCACCACCACCATACTGGATATGGAGACGGTGCATCACACGGATTCGGCTTTCCAGGCCATCCGCCAAAGCGGCATGCGGGCTTTGTCCGGGAAGGTAATGATGGATTACGGCACGGAGATGCCGCTGCCGCTCCAGGAGCGGACGGAGGATTCCCTACGGGAGAGTGTGGAGCTTCTGGAGAAATGGCATGGCGCGGCCAACGGCCGGATTCACTATGCCTTTTGCCCGCGGTTCGTCGTCTCCTGTACGGAGGAGCTTCTTATGGGGGTCCGGGACCTGTCGTCACAGTATAACGTAAAGGTGCATACACACGCCTCCGAGAATCAGACGGAAATTGCCATTGTGGAGTCGGAGCGGGGGATGCGCAATGTAATTTATTTGGATCATATCGGCTTGGCCCGGCCCAATCTGATTCTGGCCCACAGTATTTGGCTAAATGAAGAAGAGAGGCGGATTATCCGGGACCGTGGGGTGAAGGTCACCCATTGCCCGGGCTCCAATCTGAAGCTGGCTTCCGGGTTGGCGGAGATTCCGGCCCTGCTCCGCGAGGGTATCCACGTAGGGCTCGGCGCTGACGGTGCCCCCTGCAACAATAATCTGGATATGTTCCAGGAGATGCGGCTGGCTGCTTTTATCCAGAAGGTCCAACATGGCCCCACGGTCATGAATGCCAGAACCGTTCTGCGGATGGCCACCATGGGAGGGGCGGAGGTTTTGGGTCTGGAGGGGGAAATCGGCAGTGTGGAGCCGGGAAAGCTGGCGGACCTGCAGCTTTTGGACCTGGAGGATTTCCACGTGTACCCTTCCTTTGATGCGGATTGGTACTCCCGGGTGGTATATGCGGCTACCCGCGGCGATGTGGATACGGTAATTATTGACGGCGAAATTGTTATGCAGGGCAAAACGGTGCTCACCGTCGACAAACCTGTGGTGCTGAAGGAGGCGGACCGGGCATTGTCCAGACTGCTGGGCAGGCTGTAATCCGGCCGTATCCCCAGACAGCGCAGAACTAACGGAGGTGCTTACATGTCAAACCCTACACGCACATATACGCTGCAGCACTTAAATGAGATGGACCGGGCCGCTTTTGCGGAAGCGGTAGGGGACATCTTCGAGTCGTCCCCGTGGATTGCCGAAGCGGCATGGGAAAGACGCCCGTTCGAGGCGGTTCACAGCATGTTCGCGATTATGCTGGAGCAAATGGAGCAAGCGGATGAGGAACGCCAGCTGACTCTTCTGCGGGCCCATCCGGATCTGGGCGCCAGGCTAGCCATGACGGAGGCATCCACCCGGGAGCAGTCGGGAGCAGGGCTGGACCGGCTGACCAAGCGGGAGTTCCGCTATATGAATGCCATGAACCGGCTGTACCGCCAAAAGCATGGTTTTCCTTTTATCATTGCGGTGAAAGGCAGGACCAAAGAAGCGGTGATGGCGTTTATGCGCCAGCGGGTGGCCAATTCCAGAGAAGCAGAGCTTAGGCAGGCCTTGAAGGAGGTCGGCATCATTGCCGGCTTCCGGCTGGCTGAGCGGGTGGAGGCGGCCGGTCGGCTGTCCACCCATGTGCTGGACACGGCTATCGGCAAACCTGCCTGCGGCATGCGGGTGGAGCTGTGGGAGCTGGAGGGTGACGGGATGGGAGCTGCCGCAGTGGACATCCGGCTCTTGAAGGACGTCCGGCTGAATGAAGACGGGCGGTGCGGGGAGCCGCTGCTATTGGGTTACCTGCAGGCTGGAACCTATGAGCTGCGGTTTCATGCGGGGGATTATTTCGGCGAGCGCGGAGTGGGCTTCCTGGACGTTATCCCGGTCCGCTTCGAGATCCGGGATCCGGAGGCACATTATCATGTGCCGCTTCTGGTGTCGCCCGGGGGATACAGCACCTACCGGGGAAGCTGATGACGGGCGGAGGCGGCAGAGCCGCTGCTTGAATGGGCGGAAATTTAACAATAGCACGCCCATATGGTATAACAGAACTATCGGTATCCATCTTGGCTATCAAGGAGATCTGTTTATGGGAACTGCCCAAGTTGCTTCATTGCTGGTATCGGTGCTTGCCGGTACAATGGTTATTTTTCTGCGGCTCCGGGCCTCCAACCGGCCGACCAACCTGCGCAAGATCATGATCCCGCCGTTGGGTATGTCCACCGGGTTTATGATGTTTGTGGCACCGGACACCCGGATTCCCTGGTCCTGGGCGGGAATTGCCTTTTTGGTGGGGGCGGTATTGTTTTCGTTCCCGCTGATCCGCACAACCCAGCTGGAAATCCGCAATGAAGTGGTTTATATGAAGCGGTCCAAAGCATTCCTGTGGATCATTATCGGCATGCTTCTGGTCCGTGTGCTCCTCCACGACTGGGTGGAGCGATACATAACGGTGGTCCAGTCTGCAGGGATATTCTTTATCCTGGCCTTCGGGATGATACTCGTCTGGCGCATCGCCATGCTGCGGGCGTTTCTGTCCCTTACCGGAGGCAAGGCGGCTGCGGACGGCGGGAGCGGGACTGCCCGGGGTTAGCTTCCGGCTTACACCTTTTCGGCCTTGGTCCGCTCCCGCAAGAGCACTTTCAAGAGCACGCATAACAAAAAGCCTGTCCGGCTGCCGGGCAGGCTTTTGCGCTTTGATGCAGGCATTGCGTATGCAGAGCCTGTCAGAAGGTCTTCTCCAGCCGCAGCGCATATTCCACAAACTGCTCAAAGCGGCGGAAGCCGATGCCCTCCATGTAAAAATCGCACAGCTCATGGAATTCCGGACTCCGAAACATCCGGTAAGTGGAAATTCGGCGCGGTTCGTCCCCTAAGTGGCTGATCATCCTTTTTCGCAGCATAGCGTGTCCGGCAGCCTTTTGAACGCATGACCTCATGGTGTACGGGCTCCTCCTCGTGGTAGTTTCTGGCGCGAGTATTGCGGGTTGCAGCTTGCTACCCCGGATGGATTCCAGTTTGGTCAACAGCAGGGCAACTCATACTTTCGAAAAGTTTTTTACAGTTCGTATTGACAGATGCATCGAAACAAGGTATCTTAATATCAACGAACGATATTGAGAATCATTATCAGTCAATATCGGAGCTGTCCTGAATGAACCGCCTGCGTAATGCGCTCCTGATTGAGGGGGACTGCATCCGCTGCAGAAAGGCTTATGCGCCGGGAACCGGATTAACGGACCCGCCATAGGCTTAGTGGTAACCTCCCGGCGGCTCAGGATTTATGCTTGGCCTAACTATCGCGTCTCACCATTTTCCATAGTTATCCTCTTCTCAACCGCCAGAGTGGCAAGTCCGGTTATCCGGAAGCCCGCTCAGGCGGTCTTTTTTTGTGCGGAATTTCTAACGGCGGTGAGGGACCTTATACCGGCGAAAACACCACTTTCAAAATTGTAACGGAGGCCAGAGACGCTATTTGGTTCAAAACGAGCACCGCAAGCTTGATTGCAGCCAATAACGTCTCCTGCTTCCGTTAGGTTTTTCATTCCCCTGTTTTGGGGCAAATAGAGGCGCTCACCGCCGTTACAATACGCAGCTTACCATTGGCGTTGATCAAACCCGGGGCTGGAAGACCATGAGAGCGGTGGCCAGGGACTAAAAGCGGGGCTCCGAGACGGGCAGCACCATTTGACTGGCAGCGGGAAATGGAGCATGATGAAGGAAATGCATTTTCCAGAAACGGGAGCATCCCATGATGAAGAAAATTGCCCAAGCTCCGGTGAAATTTTACCGGAAATTCCTGTCGCCGCTGAAGCCGCCCACATGCCGGTTTTATCCCACCTGCTCGCAGTACGCCCTGGAGGCCATAGAGATCCACGGCGCGGCGAAAGGCACAGTGCTGGCGGCAGTGCGCATCTGCAAGTGCCATCCCTTCCATCCGGGAGGAGTCGACCGCGTTCCCCCCAAGGGGAGATGGAAATCTTGACAGTCCGGCACTTTTTCGCTATCCTGAAGGAACATATTGTCAACCCATATGCAATTTTTCTGTGAAGGGATAAGTAGGGGACAGACGCTGCTGCAAGAGAGCCGGGACAGGTGGGAGCCGGTGCAGGGGAGTCCTTCGAAGATGGTCCTGGAGAAACTGCCTTCGAGCATGCGCGGCGGACCGTGCAGGTAAGGGGGTGGCGCGGCTTCCGGCGTTAACGGAACAGCAGGCTGCAGCCGGCATGGTATATCGCATGCGGGATGTGGCTTGACTGACTTGAGCCCCGGGCCTTCAATGGTTTGGGGGAATCTGGGTGGTACCACGTGAGGCAGCTCTCGTCCCAATGCGGACGGGGCTTTTTTTGTTTACAAAAGGAGGAAATTTCTGTGGAAAAGAAAACATTTTATCTGACAACGCCGATTTATTACCCCAGCGACAAGCTGCATATCGGGCACGCCTACACCACGGTGGCGGGGGATGCCATGGTGCGCTACAAGAGACTGCGGGGTTATGAGACCCGTTTCCTTACCGGGACCGACGAGCATGGCCAGAAGATCGAAGAGAAGGCCAAGGCTGCGGGCAAAACACCTCAGGAATTCGTGGACGGCATCGTCACCGGCATCAAGGAGCTGTGGCGGAAGCTGGATATTTCCTATGATGATTTTATCCGCACCACGGAGGAGCGCCACAAGACCTCCGTCGCCGATATCTTCGACCGGCTATTGAAGCAGGGGGATATCTACCTGGGTGAATATGAAGGCTGGTACAGCATCCCCGATGAAACCTTCTACACCGAAACCCAATTGGCGGATGTGGTCAAGGATGAGCAGGGCAATATTGTTTCGGCCAAAAGCCCGGACAGCGGCCATCCCGTGCAGCTGGTGAAGGAGGAGTCCTACTTCTTCCGGATGAGCAAATACGCCGACCGGCTTCTGAAGTATTACGAGGAGAATCCGGAGTTTATCCAGCCGGAATCCCGCAAGAACGAGATGATCAACAACTTCATCAAACCCGGCCTGGAGGATCTGGCGGTTTCCCGGACCACCTTCGACTGGGGCATCAAAATCAAAGGCGACCCCAAACACGTTATCTACGTATGGGTGGATGCCCTGTCCAACTATATCACCGCCCTGGGCTATGGTTCACAGGACGAAACACTCTACAACAAGTTCTGGCCGGCGGACGTGCATTTGGTGGGCAAGGAAATTGTCCGTTTCCACACCATCTACTGGCCCATTATGCTGATGGCGCTGGAGCTGCCGCTCCCCAAGAAGGTATTCGGCCACGGCTGGCTCTTGATGAAGGATGGCAAGATGTCCAAGTCCAAGGGCAATGTGGTGGATCCGGTGACCCTTATCGACCGCTACGGCCTGGATGCGCTGCGTTATTATCTGCTGCGCGAGGTTCCCTTCGGCTCCGACGGGACCTTCACCCCGGAAAGCTTCGTGGAACGGGTTAACTCCGACTTGGCCAATGACCTGGGGAATTTGCTGAACCGTACCGTCGCCATGATGGAGAAATATTTCGGCGGGGTACTGCCTTCTCCCCAAGACGGGCAAACCCCCTTCGACAGCGCATTGAAGGAAGCCGCCGCCAACGCAGTGACCAAGGCGGAGGAGGCTCTCGAGAAAATGGAGTTCTCCGTGGCCTTGACAGCCATCGGCAGCCTGGTCAGCCGCACCAACAAGTATATCGACGAAACCGCACCTTGGGCCTTGGCCAAGGATGAGGCAAAGAAGGGTGAGCTTGCGTCTGTCATGTACCACCTGGCGGAGAGCCTGCGCATCGCCTCCGTACTGCTGCAGCCGTTCCTGACCTCCGTACCGGCCAAAATCTGGGCGCAGCTGGGCATCCAAGCCGGTCCGCTGACCACGTGGGACAGCGCCGGGCAATTCGGACTTCTGGAGCCGGGCACCCGACTCCAGAAGGGCGACCCGCTGTTCCCCCGTCTGGATGTGGAGGCGGAAGTGGCCTACATCACCCAGGCTATGACCGGGGGCAAACCGGTCCAAGCGGCGGAGGCTTCCACCGCGGCCCCGGCTCCCGCCAAGGCTGAAGCCCAACCGGCAGAAGAAGCGCTGCCTGAGATCACTATCGACGATTTCTTCAAGGTTGAGCTGAAGGTGGCCCAAGTGCTGGCAGCAGAGCCGGTGAAGGGCGCCAACAAGCTTCTGAAGCTGCAGCTGGATTTGGGCAGTGAGCAGCGCCAGGTGGTTTCGGGGATTGCCCAATATTATACGCCGGAGCAAATGGTGGGCCGCAAGGTCATCTGCGTCACGAATCTCAAGCCGGTGAAGCTGCGTGGCGAGCTGTCCCAGGGCATGATCCTGGCTGCCTCCCACGGGGATCAGCTTACGCTGGCCACGGTGGCCGAGGACCTGCCTGTCGGCGCCATTGTGAAATAAAAAAACGCCCGTTCGCATACGGCAATATAGAGCCTGTCTCCCTTTTAGGGGACAGGCTCTTTTTGGGTTCCGGGTATAGTCCACGGCGTCTAGGAAAAAACTAGCCCCAAAAGAAGAAGGTGGACCTCTTATGAAATATGCGGCAGTCCTGTTCCTGGCAGCCTGGCTGGCAGTGTTTTTTCCCCGCAAGGATCTGGAGAATGAGAACAAACCGGCAAAAGCCAATGAAAAAGCAGCTTATGCCATTCTGGGGGCTTCGGCTGTCCTATTATGCGTGCTGCAAAAATGGGAGCTATTTCCGGTTCTGGCCCGCTGGATGGATGACAGTATGATGGTCGTTTACCGGTTAACCGGCGGTGGGGGCTCATGAGGATATGGGGCAAATCCCGTCAACCTGCCTCCAATCCCAACCGGGTGGAGGACCTGGAATCCTATCCCAAGGGGCAGATTACCGGGAACCTGGACGAAACCGTGGCTTTTTTCCGGGAAAGTCTGGCCTTAAGCAGCGATCTGGTGATGAAAGAGGGGGTTGTGCGGGATGCCCGCGGCGGTCAGCTGCGTACGGCGGTCCTGTATATGGACGGGCTGGCGGACAAGCAGCTGATCCATGAGTTCATCACTCAGCCTATGCTTCAGAATCCCTTGCCGGACGAGGAAGAGGGGATTGGCAGGCTGGAGCAGCTGATATCGGCCACCAATATCCGCCGGGAGAAGGACCGGGCCAAGCTGATGCAATCCCTGCTGTACAGCAGTACGCTGGTTTTTCTGGAGGGAGAAGCGGAGGGTCTCACCATATCCACGGAGGGCTGGGAGCACCGCTTCATCAAGGAGCCTATCTCGGAGGTATCCATCCGCGGGCCGCAGGAGGGGTTTAACGAGGTGCTCCGGGCCAATACGGCTCTCATCAGAAGGCGGATCAAGGACCCGCGGCTGGCGGTGGAGGCCCTGCAGATCGGCACCAGGAGCCTTACGGATACGGCGATCCTGTATTTGCAGGATGTGGCCAACCCGGCTCTGGTCAAGGAAGTGCGGCGGCGTCTGCAGGAAATTGTGGTGGATGGCATTCAGGACAGCGGACAGCTGGAGGAATATTTGGAGGATAACCCCTTGTCGCCATTCCCCCAAGTTTTTAACTCGGAGCGGGTGGACCGGACAGTCGCCTCCATTCTGGAGGGCAAGGTAGCGGTCATTGTGGACGGGTCTCCTTATGCTCTCTCCATGCCGGCCACATTCGCCAACTTTCTGTTTGCCTCCGAGGATTACTACAGCAAATTTATGGCGGCCACCTTCATCCGGTGGTTCCGGGGACTGGCTTTTTTTATTGCCCTGTTTCTGCCCTCTCTTTACATTGCGTTGATCACTTATCACCAGGAGATGCTGCCTACGCCTCTTATGCTCTCCAGCGCCGCCAACCGGACAGGGGTGCCGTTTCCGGCTTTTTTCGAGGCATTGCTGATGGAGATCAGCATCGAGCTGCTGCGTGAGGCCAGCCTGCGCCTTCCCGGCACTATGGGGCAAACCATCGGCATTGTGGGTGCCTTGGTTATCGGCCAATCAGCCGTACAGGCAGGGTTCGTCGGTCCGATCCTAACCATTATCGTGTCCTTTACGGCTATCGGCTCCTTCGTGATTCCCAGCTACAACACGTCCATCACCATCCGGATGCTCCGGTTCCCCATTATGTTTCTGGCGGCTACGATGGGCATCTTCGGGATTATTTTCGGAGGGGCGGCCATATTGCTGCATTTGATTAGCCTAAGACCCTTCGGCGTTGGGTACCTGGAGCCCTTCCAGACATCCCACTGGGAGAGGATCGACGATTCCATTGTGGTCCGCAAGCCCACATATCTGATGAAGCTGCGCCAGCGTTACTTGAAGCCGCAGCAGTTAAGACAGCGCAAATAACATGCAGGGAAAGGAGGCGGCGGGGATGGAAAAAAGCAAAATCACCCAGTATCAGCTCATGTTCGTCTCCGGGTTCTATATATTCGGAACCATGTTCATTACCCTGCCCCGGTCACTGACGGCCCTCACCCTGCATACCGGCTGGCTTTGCATATTCCTGGCCACGGCGTTGTCTGCTGGGTATGCCTGGCTTTTGACCCGCCTGCTGAAGCGGATTGGGGATCAAGGCTTTATCACCTACGTGATCAGCATGATGGGACGTTGGTTGGGCCTGCCCTTTACTCTGTTGTTCCTGCTTGTGCCCACTCTATTTTATTCCGCTTATGTAATGCGCCTGGTGGGGGAGCTGTTCGAAACGCTGGTGATCCCGGAGACACCGCTGGGAATTATGCTGGCGATGTTTCTCACGCTCCGCTACTGGAATGTGAGAGGGGGCCTGCGTTCCATAGGCACCTTCGCGGAGGTGCTGTTTCCCATAATCATGCTGATTCTGTTAATCATGCTGCTTCTGTCTGCCGGTCATGTGGAAACCAGCCGGATCCTGCCTCTTTACGACACCGACTTGGCGGGGCTTTATAAGGGCACGATGTCCGTGCTGGCCATCTTTATGGAAATCGGCATCCTGCTGTATGCATCCCGTGGCATTGAGCAGCGGGAAAAGACTGCCGGTTCCCTGGTGAAGGTGAATGTAGTGGTAGGTATTCTGTTTTTATTAACCTACTGGCTTTGTCTTGGAACCTTCGGTACGGCCTATGTGAAGCGTCTGGCATTTCCTACGGTAGAGATGGTCCGCAACATCAGCTTTGTCCATTTTTTTGAGCATGTGGAAATTATCTTTCTCACCATGTGGGTGATGATGAATATGGTGAAGGGCGCCTTGACCTTCTATGCGTGTGCCGCGGGTTTCCAAGGCTGGTTCGGCTTAAGCAGCTACAGGCGGCTCTTGTTTCCCCTGGCGGTGATCATTTATTATCTGGCGTCCATACCGCAGAATTTGGTACAGGCCGTATTCCACATCGATCAGATCAAAGGGCATCTGTATCCGTATGCGGGTTTGTTGTTTCTCTTGCTTATGGAGCTGCTGGCCTGGAGAAAGGCCAAAAAAGGGGGGACGGACCAGTGAAAGCCGCCTATCTATGCCTCCCGTTCCTGCTGATGCTGGTTTTGTCCGGCTGCTGGAGCGCCAAGGAAGCCAATGAAATCGACTATGTGATGGGAGTAGGGGTGGACAAGGCGGATAACGGGGACATTATCCTGACCATCCAGTCGCCCGATCTTTCCGCACTGAAGGCGGAAAAGGCCAGCGGCGGCGATAAGTTCAAATCCATCAGCGCCCGTGGCTCCACCACCTTCGAAGCGCTGCGGAACTATATCAATGTCGGGGGACAAAAGCTGTTCTGGGGCCACATTCAAATATGCATCATCGGGGAACATGCGGCGCGGGATGGGGTAGAGGATTTTCTGGATTTTTTCAGCTCGGATCCGGAGCTCCGCGGTACGTCGATGTTTTCCGTTGTGAAGGGTAAGGCCAAGGATGTAATGGAGGCGCGGGTCAGTCTTACCCCGATTCCATCCGACTATCTGTCCAATCTGCTGACCAATGCTACCGTCAATGGGAAAGCTCCTAAGGTGCAGCTGGTGGATTTTAACCGGATGCTGACAGAACCTATAGGCAGCCAGCCCTATCTTCCTCTGATGGAGCTGATGAGCCAGTCGGAATATGACAAGCGCATTGCCAAGCTGAATACCCCCTCCTCCAAGGGACCCGGCCAATCTCCGGTCATTTATACAGGCGGCACAGCGGTATTCCGCGGAACAAAGCTGAAGGGCTTCCTGGACGAAAAGGAGACCCGTGGCCTGTTGTGGACCAAGCAATTTATGAAAAGTGCGCTGATTGCGGTAAAAACGGATGATGGCGGATTAGCTTCCCTGGAGCTGATCGGCGGGGTCAGAAATAAGGTTTCGGTAAAAATGGAAGGGGATACCGCTGTCATCAAAATGACCATCCATGCTAACCTCAATATCGGGGACCGCAGCGGAAGCAGGAATCTGGCCGAGGTGAAGGAGCTCAAGAAGCTGGAGGAGAGCTTTAACGCCTTGGTCAAGAAGGAGGTGGAGATGGCCTTCGACAAGGCGGCCCGGAAATTCCACAGTGACATCTTCTCCTTCGGCAATGCTTTAAACGATAAAAATCCGAAAGTATGGAACCAGGTGGAGGAGCGGTGGGAGGATGAAATTCTGCCCAATGCCAAGCTGGATATCGAGGTGAAGGGGACGCTCCGTCGAACCTCCAGAACCTTGTATACACCATGGGCGGAAGAAAAATAAGGCCTAAGAAACGCTAAGGGAGCAACCCGGCAGAGATCCCGCATGGGGCCAGAAGGCCTAGGCAACGGACCTCCGAAGGTTTGCTCCCGGTTTTATGTGGAGAAGATTTGTGAATCATGGTTGACAAACCGGGTGCGATAATCCTATAATCATCCCTGTTAATAAAAATTACGATTAAGATAGTGATCGGGAGGATACGGACTCATGAGCATACGTTTGAGCATACGTTCTAAATGGGCAGGAGCATTGGCTCTTACCTTGGGAATCGCCATTTTGGCAGGGGGCTGCGGTAATAATTCCGGTATTGCGCTCTCCGAAGACAAAACCAACGTGGTGGCCAGCTTCTATCCGCTGTATGATTTCGCATCCAAAATCGGAGGGGACCGTATTCACGCGGTCAGCGCTGTTCCCGCCGGAGTAGAGCCCCATGACTGGGAGCCGAAAACCAGGGATATCAGCCAGATTCTGAAGGCCGATGTGTTCGCCTATCAAGGCGCAGGGCTGGAGGGCTGGGTGGATGATCTGCTGAAGAGCCGCAAGGACAAAAGCAGCCTGATTACGGTAGAGGCCAGTGCAGGGCTTGATCTGATTGAAGCGGAGGAGCATGAGGAAGAAGGCCATGAGGATGAGCATGGCCATGAAGGTGAGGAGGGCCACGATCATGAACACGGGGATTTCGACCCTCACGCTTGGCTGAGCCCGATGAACGCCAAGAAGATGGCGGAGGCCGTGAAGAACGGACTGGTGGAAGCTGATTCCGCCAATAAAGCCGAATACGAAGCCAACTACGCTAAACTCTCCGCGTCCTTCGACGAGTTGGACCGCAAGTACCGGGAAACCTTGGGCAAGCTGCCCAAAAAGGATATTGTCGTCTCCCACCAGGCTTTTGCGTATCTGTGCCGGGATTACGGACTGAATCAAGTGGCGATAATGGGATTAACTCCCGATTCCGAGCCGACTGCCCAGGATATGAAGAAGATCAATAATTTCGTCAAGGAGCATCAGGTGAAATACATCTTCTTCGAAGAGCTGGTATCGGATAAGCTGGCAAAAACCCTGGCCAATGACCTGAAAATCGAGACCCTGGTGCTCAACCCGCTGGAAGGGCTGACAGACGCCCAATTGAAGGCCGGGGAAGATTATTTCTCCATCATGGAAAAGAATTTGCAAAACCTAGTAAAAGCCTTACAATAATATCATTGACTAAGGCTGTTTAGAGAGAAGGCTAGTACATGAACAACTCAGCTCAGCCCCAAGCCCATTGCCATGAACCCGTGGTGACGCTTGCGGGTGTTTCCTTTTCTTATGAGGGTAAGCAGGTTATCCGGGATTTGAATTTTAATGTGCTGCAGCGGGACTTTGTGGGCCTGGCCGGCTCCAACGGCGCGGGCAAAACCACCCTTCTGCGGATTATTGTCGGGCTGCTGAAGCCGGATCAAGGGGAGGTACGGCTTTTTGGAGAGCCCTATTCCTCCTTCCGCGGATGGGACCGTATCGGCTATGTGCCCCAAAAGAACGCCTTTAATCCCTTATTCCCTGCAACAGTGCGGGAGGTGGTATTATCCGGGCTGTACGGGCGCAACAAGCTGTTCCGGCGCCTAACAGCGGCGGATACCCGCAAATGCCAGGACGCTTTGGAGATTATGAACATCGCCGATTTGGCCGAACGGCGCATCGGGCAGCTGTCCGGCGGCCAGCAGCAGCGGGCGTTTTTGGCCCGGGCGCTGATCAACAACCCGGAGCTGTTGATTCTCGATGAGCCGACGGCGGGAATCGATGCGGAGACGCAGGAGGGTTTTTTTGAGCTGATCCGCCATATGCACCAGCATCATGCCATCACCTTCCTGATGGTGTCCCATGATATTGATATGCTGGAGGATTATATGGGAGGAGGGCCGGAACAGGTCTGCGGCAAGCTGAAATTTTATGTCCGCCATACCCATGAACCGCAGAACTGCTCGGAGACCCGGCTCCATGTTTCCGGCGGGACCAAACGTGAAAAAATTGAAGTAAGGGGATAAGCAAATACGGTGGACATTTTCTCGGAAATCTTTTTTCAGCGCGCCCTGCTGGGCGGATTATTTATCGGCATAACAGCCCCCCTCCTGGGCATATTCCTGGTATTAAGGCGTTTGTCCATGATTGGGGACACCCTCTCCCACGTATCCATCGCCGGTGTGGCGTTGGGTTTTTTGATTCATGTGTACCCGGTGGC
>JAEWMH010000135.1 GCA_023393235.1 Bacillota bacterium
GGATGGGATGGATGGTCATCGTAGCCGTCTCCGCAATAATCGAGCAATCCGCCGATACGGCAATGGGGACACCGATGCTGTGCCCGCCTCCCAGCACCAGCGTAACGGTGGGTTTGGACAGGGTGGCAATCATTTCGGCAATGGCCAGCCCCGCCTCCACATCCCCTCCGACAGTATTCAGAATAACCAGAATGCCTTCAATTTTAGCGTTCTGCTCCGCGGCTACCAATTGTGGAATCAGGTGCTCATATTTGGTGGCTTTGTTCTGGGGCGGCAATACAATATGCCCTTCAATCTGCCCGATAATTGTCATCGTAAAAATATTCGTTTCCCCGTTGCTGGCAGGCTGGACCTGCCCCAGCTGGGTAATAGCTTCCACTGTTTTTTTCTCCTCCACCAGCATCGGCTCCGCCGGAGTGGGCTGTTCCGCTTTGTTCGTCATCCGCTTCGTCCCCTCTCACATACTTGCTAACATATCCCGTCATAGTATGGAGTGCGCCCCTTCCTTTCATGCAGACATTCCCTCAAAATGCAAAAAAGCCCCGGGGGTGCGAATCCCGGGGATCTTTAAGCGACTTGGTGTGCGAGGGATGACTATACCTCCATGATAATAGGGAGAATCATCGGCCTTCTTCTTGTTTGCTCGTATAAGAATCGTCCTAGTGCTTCCTTAACATTGGTTTTCAGGGAAGCCCATTCATTCACATTTTCGCTCATCAGCTTGGTAAGAGTATTGGATACAATTTTGTTGGCTTCCTCCAGAAGACCTTCGGATTCCCGCACATAAACAAAACCGCGGGAGATAATATCCGGACCCGACATGATCTTCCCGTCCTGCTTGGACAGGGTAACCACCACAACGAGAATGCCGTCCTGGGACAGCAGCTTCCGGTCGCGGAGTACAATATTGCCCACATCGCCTACGCCCAAACCGTCAATGAGAATATTACCGCAGGATACCTTGCCGGCCTTGCGGGCGGTGCCATTCTGGATTTCCAGTGTTTCACCGATATCGCAAATGAAAATATTCTCCTTCTCCACGCCTACATTCTCGGCCAGTTGGCCATGCATACGCAGCATCCGGTATTCACCGTGGATCGGCATAAAATATTTCGGTCTCATCAGGTTGAGCATCAGCTTCAGCTCTTCCTGGCTGCCATGTCCGGAGACGTGTACGCCGGATACGGAGCCCGGTCCGTAAATAACGTTAGCTCCCAGACGGAACAGATCATCCACAATACGTCCCACATATTTCTCGTTGCCGGGAATAGGGGTTGCGGAAATGATCACGGTATCACCGGGAAGGATGTCCACCTTGCGGTGGGTGTTACGCGCCATCCGGGTAAGCGCCGACATAGGCTCCCCTTGGCTTCCCGTGGACAGAATAACCACACGGTCGGCAGCCATCTTGTTGACTTCCTCCGGCTCGATGAGCATGCCGTCAGAAATCCGGAGATACCCCAGCTCCTGGGAAATGTTCACCACATTCACCATGCTGCGGCCGATAACCGTTACCTTCCGACCGGTAGCTTCCGCCGCATCGAACACCTGCTGAAGACGGTGGACATTGGAAGCAAAGGTGGCCACTACTACACGCTGGCGGGCTTTGCGGAACACCTCTTCCAGTTCCGTACCCACGTTGCGCTCGGAGCCTGTATAACCAGGGCGTTCGGCATTGGTGCTGTCCGACAGGAGCAGTGCCACTCCGCGATTGCCCAAGTCCGCCATCCGGTGCAAATCCGCATGCTGCTCGTTCACCGGGGTCTGGTCGAACTTGAAGTCGCCGGTATGCACAACCCGGCCCTCCGGCGTTTCGACGCAGATGCCCACGGAATCGGGAATACTGTGGTTGGTCCGGAAGAAGGTTGCCTTCAATCCGCCCAATTGAAGCTCCGTATCCGCATTGATGAGAATGCGCTTGGTTTCCCCGAGAAGCCCTGCTTCCTTCAGCTTCGCTTCCACCAGGCCCAATGTGAGCTTCGTGCCGTAAACCGGAACATTCAGCTGTTTGAGTACATACGGCAGGCCGCCGATATGATCCTCATGGCCGTGCGTCAACAGAATGCCCCGTACCTTATCCTTGTTATCAATTAAATAACTGATGTCGGGAATGACAATATCGATGCCGAGCATGTCCTCCTCGGGAAATTTCAGACCCGAATCAATTACAACAATATCATTCGCATATTGCACTACATACATGTTCTTGCCGATCTCGCCCACGCCGCCTAGAGCGAAGACCAATAATCTGTCGTTATTCTTTTTTGACAAGAGTATACCTCCTTGGATTAAATTGCGACGATCTTATCAAGCATGTTAAGAACCGCACCAGTCACTTGACAACATTATACAGGAATGACCTGAGGAAATACAAGTTAAAGTCATTATTGCCTGTTTCCTTCAGCTTCATCCCCGGCATTTTTATTGAACATTAGCAATGATCACCGGTTTCTTGGCGTCCAGAATAATGGACACCATCCCCAATTTTTCGGGACTGTTGCGGGTGTCGAAACGGAAGGAGCGGCCGATTCTGCCGTCCTCCTCATTCCAGTAGGTGTAGTGAAAGTCGCCGGAGTCGTCGCAATACTCCAGCAGCTCCACATGGAATCCCGCCTCCTCGAAAACCGACTGGAGCGTTCGGTAATCATACACAATTTTATGGGAATATGCCGGGTGGTCCGCCGGTCCCGGGCCGCCTACCTGCACCATGTTTTGGTACCACTCATTACGGAAGTTGGCATCCGGCACCGCACAGCGGATATAACCCCCCGGCTTCAGGAAGTCAAAGCAGTTCCGGGCCGCTGCCTTCCCTTCCTCAAGCGTCATATGCTCCCAAACATGCTCTGCGAGAAGCGCATCAAGGTTTCCCTCCGTACTGTATTTCAGAAAATCCTCACACCGGAGCACATCCAGCTCCTCCTGCTGGGTAGAAACCCATCCGGCATATGAAGTCCGGCCTGCTCCCAATATCAGCTTCACATCATTTCCCCCTTCTCCTTCGATCAAAAAAAGACAGGGCCTCCGCCCTGTCCTCCAATCCTCTTATAAATGGCTCAGCAATTCCTCGATAAATTGACCCTCCGCCTCGTTTACCGGCAGCATCGGCAGACGCAAACCGCCAACCTGGATACCCTTCAGGTTCAAGGCATGCTTCACAGGGGCCGGGTTCGGGACCCGGTGAGGGCAGTTGAACATGCCGCGGAACAGCGGAAACAGCTCATGATGCAGCGTCCGGGCCTTCACCGGATCACCATCGGCATAAGCGTTGACCATACTGCGGATTTGACCTCCGACCACATGGCTGGCGACACTGACAACCCCGTGTGCACCCACGGAAAGATAAGGCAGCGTCAGGGAATCATCCCCGCAATAAATCTTCAAATGGGACGGTGCTTTGGCAACAAGAGCTGTAATATGGTCCAGGTCTCCATGGGCTTCCTTGGAGGCCACAATATTCTCAAACTCATTCGCCAGCCGGATGGTGGTATCCACCTCCACGTCAATACCGCAGCGGGAAGGGATATTGTACATCATAATCGGCAGCTTGGTAGCTTTGGCGATCGCCTTGTAATGCTCATAAATCCCGGCCTGTGACGGCCGGTTATAGTAGGGGGCGACGATCAGCACGCCGTCGGCGCCTGCCGCCTCCGCTTCCAGCGTAAGCTGCACGCTGTGAAGGGTGTCATTGTTGCTGGCGCCGGCAATTACCTTAGCGCGTCCCTTAGCCAACCTGACCACACTCTCCACCATCCGCTTGCGCTCCTCATCCGTCAAGGTGGGAGACTCTCCTGTGGTGCCGCATACAACCAAGGACTCACTCTTCTGCACGTCGATCAAATAATCCACCAGCGCCGGCAGCTGCTCCCAATTGACTTCCAGACGTTCGTCAAACGGGGTAACCATTGCTGTAACAAGTCTGCCAAAATCGGTCACCGCCCAAAACCTCCCTGAACAATAATGAATATCATAATGATAACAATTTATTTCTGTATTCGATTAAATCCGACAAACCAAGATATTGCCGTCCAACCGCTCCTATTCGGCCAGAAATGCCTGATGGAGCGCTTTGACGGACTTCACCAGGTCCGTCCCCTGCACCAGCACCCAAATGGTGGCATTGGAGTCTGCTGACTGGAGGATGCTGACATCTTCGTCGGTTAAGGCCTCCACAATATGCGCCATAATCCCGGGAACCCCATGAATGCCCCCGCCGATAACGGAAACCTTGGCGCAGCCTGGGGTAAGTCTGGGCTCAAAACCCATATCCTGGAGCGCCGCCTCCGCACGTTTGCCCTCATGATCGAAGACCGTGTACATCACACCGGATGGATTTACGTTGATGAAATCTACGCTGATCTGGCGTTCGGCCATGGCCTTAAATACCCGCACCTGCATATCGAAGCCCGCATCAGGGTTGGGCACCACAATCTGGGTAACGTTGGGCACATGCGCTATGCCGGTAACAAAACGGTCCCGCACTTCATTTCTTTCCTGCTTCAGGGCATCAAAGTTGGCTACCAGCGTGCCTTCGTCCTCCTCGAAGGTGGACCTGACGCGGATCGGAAGATTGGCCTGCATGGCCACCTCTACTGCCCGGGGATGGATCACTTTCGCCCCGTTGTGGGCCATATTGACGATTTCGGAGAAGCTGACCTGGGACAGCAGACGGGCATTCTCCACCAATCTCGGGTCAGCGGTAAGAATGCCGCCTACATCCGTAAAAATATCGACAATTTCCGCCTTCAGTGCAACGCCCAGTGCCGTAGCGGAGGTGTCACTGCCGCCTCTGCCCAGAGTGGTGGAATCATCATTGGCCGTTTTGCCCTGAAAGCCGGTCACAATGGCAACCTTGCCCTGCTCCAGAACATCATGGATGCGGTTGGGGTGAATCGTCAGGATATGCGCATTGCCGAAATCATCGCTGGTAAGAATGCCTGCCTGCCCGCCTGTAAGCACGGTGCTGGGAATGCCTTCAGCGTTCAGGCTGCTGCACAAGGTAGCAGCCGAGATCGTTTCGCCGCAGCACA
Source organism: Bacillota bacterium (assembly GCA_023393235.1). Classification (GTDB taxonomy): domain Bacteria; phylum Bacillota; class Bacilli; order Paenibacillales; family NBRC-103111; genus Paenibacillus_AR. The sequence continues at coordinate 5,028 of JAEWMH010000135.1, forward strand.
TCAGCAAATCCCGCTCCCTTGCGGGAAGACTGTCCCCATTCTGACGGACCAGCTCCAATAGTGTATCCGTGGCATAAGGATCGCCCTTTCTGCCCATTGCCGAAACCACAACCACCAGCCGATAACCCAGTGACAATGCCTTGCGGATATGACGGATGACATGCTGACGCGCTTCGGGTGTGGATAATGACGTCCCCCCGAATTTCTGTACTAGGATCCGCATCACTTCTCGTCCCTCCAGAGTTAGGCGTAACTTCAACCGGACTCAAGCGGCGCAAGGCCCCACCGTTACGCCGCTTCGAAAAAAACCTCAATATTTGAACCGTTCGATCACCATAGGCTGAAGCTGTCTGCCTTCCAGCGCGGCCTCGCAGGTCTCCAGCAGCAGATCCATCCGGGCTACCAGAGAATTGGGCTTGGCGGTTGGAGCATCCTGCCCGTATGGTACAAAATAGACGTTCTTGGCCACCAGCAACTTGGCAATGTTGGCCGCATTCAGGCCCAGCCCGTCGTTGGTGGAAATAGCCAGCACAAGAGGACGCTGGTTTCTCATTTGAGCCTTAGCCGCCATCAGAACAGGACTCTCGGTCATGGCATTGGCCAATTTGGCTGTGGTGTTGCCGGTGCAGGGAGCAATCGCCAGCACGTCCAAGAGCTTCGAAGGTCCCAGCGGTTCTGCATCTACAATTGTAGAAATAATATCATTCCCGGTTATATCTTTCAACCCCTTTTGCCAATCTTCCGACTTCCCGAACCGTGTGTCCGTACTGAGCACACTATAGGAAGCAATGGGGATGACATTGGCTCCGGCGTCCACAAAACGCTGAATTTGGGGCATGGTTTCCTCAATGGTGCAATGTGAGCCCGTCAGGGCAAAGCCTACTGTTTTCCCTTTCCAAAAACTCATGGGGCATTCCCTCCCTTCACAATATCCTCCATCAGAATATCTGCAACCGTCTTGGCGATAATCTTCCCAGCCGTCTTCGGCGCCACAATCCCTGGAAGTCCCGGAGCCAGCATAGCCTTGACGCCGCGTTTTTCGGCAAACCGGAAGTCCGTGCCCCCCGGCCTGGAGGCCAGATCAATAATCAAGGCGCGATGGGGAATATGCGCAATCACCTGTGCGGTTACGATAGGTGCCGGAACCGTGTTGAACAGGAAATCCACATCCTGTACCTGGGCGATCAGATCCCGGGTATAAAAGGGCTGAAAGCCCATCTCCCAGGCTCTTGCATAATCCTCCGGCTTACGGACGCCGGCCTTAACATGGGCGCCCAGCCCCTTCAAGGTACGGGCCAGGGTCAGCCCCGTCCGTCCGATGCCCAGCACCATGCAGACAGAGCCGTGTATCGTAAAATCGGTATGCTGAATCGCCATCATAATGGCGCCTTCCGCTGTGGGAATAGAATTAAAAATCGCCACATCGTCCCTGTCGAACATTTCGACGAGACGGATTCCCTCCTCCTTGCACAGCTCCCGGAGATAACTTTTGGCCATGCCTGTGAAAATCTTCGCATGCTTAGGCAGCGCCGCCACCAGCTCACGGGTCAGCACCAGTTCCTCCGTGCCGAAGACGGATTCCACCTTGCCTGCATCATCCGTGCCGACAGCCGGCAGAATGAGGACATCCGCCTTTTCCAGCACATCCGCCGTCAATTTAGCCCGGGCCGCTCCATTTATAGGCATCTGCAGATTATCGAAGCCGATTAATTGCACACCCGCATCAAGCTCCAGCAGCTTCTGGATCACCTCCAGCTGGCGGGCATCCCCGCCGATCAATACCACCTGCGTTTCGGTGAGCACCCATACACACCCCTTTCCGTCCTTCAATATCTCATGGTATGCGAGAGGGGGGCGCTGGGTTACTGCCCAGCCTGTCCCTGGAACAGGCTGGGCAAGTCAAAAAAACATCCTTTCCCATAACGGGAAGGATGCTTCGGCAGGGACCAATGGCTACTTGATGATCAGTTCACCGGGAAACGCCTCTACCCCCATCCGGTTCCACATCTGATCGATGTAAGACAGCGTGTAATCATGCTCATAATGATGAAAGAAGTATACTCCCTTATCCGTCAGGCGATAGCAGCCGTCCCGCTTCCGGAGAAGCCCCAGTACCCGGGCTGCCAGCAATTCCATGCCATAATAGCGCTCCGGCGGTTTCCCAAAAAATTGCCGAAATACCTCGGGATCCACACAGGTGGTATAAGCGGTCCAGAACAGGTAATACAGCATCCGCTGCCGCCGGGTAAACCGCAGGGTCAAAGCCGTAGGGATAGTTCCGCTGTCTACACGGGCGATATACTCCGGTATGGAAAAGGTATTGACCTTAAACTGATCCTCCAGGAGAGTAGTAGCCGAGCAGCCGAAGCCCAGGAAATTATCCCGGGTCATGGAGGAATATTTCTTGGTACCAGGTTTGCCGAAGGTCCAGATGGAGTCCTGGATGTAGCCCTTCTCCCGGCAGTGGGCAGCAATTTGGCCCATTAACGCCTTCTTTTCCGTTTCGTGCATGGGATCAAAGTTCCTGCTGGTCATCGTAAAATCAATAAACGGATATAGCGCAATATGATTTGCGCCGTTGGCGAAAGCAGTGTCAATATCCGCCTGGAGGCTAGCCAATGTTTGGCCGGGCAGAGCAAAGATGAAATCCATGGCAACCGTTTCGAAGGGCACCTTGCGTAACGCATCAAACATGGTTGCATACACATGCCCTTTGCGTCCCAGCAGCTCCAGATATGCTTTGTTGAAGGACTGCACTCCGATGCTGATCCGCGTCACGCCTGCTTCCTTCAGCATCCGCAGTTTGTCTACGGTCACATCGGCGGGATGAAGCTCCAGTCCGATTCCCTCAGTAATCTCAAAAAAACGGCCAACAACCTCTATAATCTCTTTTATTTCATGGGCAAGCAAAGCGGGAGTACCGCCGCCGAAATACAGCGTGGTCACTTTTTTGCGGTGCGGGACGGTACCGCCCACCATAGCGATTTCCTGTTTGAGCGCTGCAGCATAAGCCTTGGCCTCATCCTCACGGTAGACCGTCTTGCAATACGGGCAAAACTCGCACAGGCTCCGGCAGAACGGGATGTGGATATACAGGCCCAGATTCCGGGCATCCGTATAATTCAGGCTTGAATCATAATCATTCGTAAAACGAAACGGCCGGAATGAGCGTGTTAGCCATATCCGCGCCAAGGAAGATAGGATGCGCATAGTAACCTCATATGTATTTTAGATAAGTTCGGACCATATCCAATGCCACCCGGATATTGCCGCTAAACACCAGAGTATATTCCGCGGCGAAGAAATAGCCGCATTCCTGGCATAACCCAGGAACCTCCACACACCGGCCGCAGACAGACAATTTGCCGTCCTCCATCACCACACACTGGTAACAAGGCGTCGGGAAAGAGTTGTCGATGATATACGGAAAGGCGGAGGGAAGGTTGAATACCGGGAATCCCTCCCGGATCAAGCTGCTTATTTCACCGCAGCAAGCGGCCTTTTCCTCTCTCGTTAAGGCCATATCCGCCGTTTCCGGATAAGGGGTATGGAAGTTGAAGGAAACTGCACGCACAGCAGATTTAGTCTGAGCTACCTCGCAGACAGCCCGGATGCTGTCCTTGTTGATCTGATTGACCGCCATATAAAGGCAGATATTACCTGACGAAGCCTGGTCAATGTTGGCAAGAATCGTGTGATAGGTGTTTCCTCTGATCCGGTTATGCCTCTCCTCATCCCCATCCAAGCTGAGCAGGATCAGATCCGCTTCCGGCAGGTCCAGCGGAAAGGTCCCGTTGGTGACCACATTGACAATCAGAAAGCCCATCCGCTTAGCTTCGATGACCAAATCCCGCAGGCTTTTGTCCCCATCACTCCACAAAAAAGTTTCCCCGCCGCAAAAAAACAGGATCCGGATGCCCATCTCATACAGCTGCCGCATCTCTCCGTAAATCCTGGCATAACAGTGCACGGCTGCCGTCAGATTATTAACGGAGCAATGCTTGCAGTGGAGATTGCATTTATCGGTAAGGATGATGGTGCCCAGAAGCGGCTTCTTTCTTTTGAAGAGAATTGTCGCCAAACCGAAAAAACCAAATTGTATAAATGATGTAAGTTTCATCTTTTTCCCCTGTATCATTCCAGCAATATGTTCAATATACCATGCTC
>JAEWMH010000231.1 GCA_023393235.1 Bacillota bacterium
CTTACCCCCCCCCCGGACTCCGCTGAAGGCGCCGTCCGCGAAATCCTGGACGCCGCAGCCAGCGTCAGCCCGGAGAACGTGCCGGTGGGCAAGCGGATTTTTGCTGCCAAGGCATAAGCTCCGGGCAGAACCGCCTTCGTAGACTGGACGCCTCGGGCACCAGGGCTCTCAGCTCGGAGGATGGCCAATCTGGCCAACTGGTGTAACCCGGCAAGTGACACCTGCGGTAGAATCCGGATGGGCCTCACCCATTTGCGCATACCTCTAACGGACCGTACGGCTGCTATTTCTGCCAAATTCCCGTTTTCAGCTGTTTCGCGGACACACAGGCCCTTATTGCCCCATCCGCACCCTGCAAACCGCCTGTTTGCTGCCTAATAACGCATCTGTAGTCCGTTAGTTCGAAAAACCACCGGTTTTATGCGCAATAACGGCTCCTGGGTCCGCTTCACCGACTGTACCCACGCTTGTGTCCGTTTCACCGGCTGTCCCGTACCTCTGTGTCTGTTTCACTCGGCTTCCCTGCTTCCTGTGTCCATTCACCGGCTGTCCGGCGCCTGTGTCTGATTCATCGGCTGTCGCAGCCACCGGAAGCACTCTTTTACTCGGAAGCGTTTCTACCGCTTACTCCCGCCAAAAAAGCCCGCCAGGACCAAATGTCCCGGCGGGCTTTTTCGATTTGCTCATGTACACGAAGCTTACAGCGCAACTGCATCCTCCAGTTGGGTAGAAGGAGCGGATTGCTGCTTGCGGAAATGAATGATGTAGTAGGTCAGCGTGATGGCCACCATCACGGCCATGTAAATTCCCAGCAGCAGGGCGGCTTGGTTGAAGTCGCTCATTTCGCCGCTGGAGATAACGGCCTTGTAGCCCTGTACGGAATATGTCATAGGCAGCCACTTGTTGATCACTTGCAGCGGTCCGGGAATCAGCTCAACCGGGAAGGTGCCCGCGCAGGTAGTCAGCTGGAGAATCAGGATCACAATGGCTACGAACCGGCCGGGGTTGGCGAACATGGACACCAGCATCTGGATCATAATCATGAAGGTCCAGCTAGTTAACACCGTAAGCACAAAGTACAGCGGCATATTCTGGAGCGTCAGACCCAAGCCCCATTTGATTACAACGGCCATCACCAGCGCTTGGATCAGACCGATGAACAGCATGGTGCCCAGCTTGCCGAAATACCAGCTGGCGCCGGAGCGGGGACGGACAGCAGGGTCCTTCACCGGGAAGACGATAGTCAGCAGCAGCGCGCCCACGAACAGGCCCAGGCTCATGAAATACGGGGCAAAACCGGTGCCGTAGTTAGGCACCTCCGCCATCTTCTGCTCCTCAAACGCTACCGGCTGGGAGAAAGCGGCGTACAGCTTGTCGTTGCCGTTGATGGACGAGGTTTGCACGGAAGCATCCTTCAGCTTGCCCGAAAGTTCCCCGGTGCCGCCGGCAACCGTTTGTGCACCGTCGGTCAGCTTCTTCGAGCCGTCGGTTAATTGAACGGTCCCGTTAGCCAATTGGCCGATGCCATTCTCAATCTGAGCCAGACCCGCCTTCAACTGGGCGCTTCCGGGCACCAGCTGGTTTGCGCCGTCGGCCACGGACTTGCTGCCTGCGGCAGCCTCATTCAGCTTGGCGTCGAAAGCGACGATGCCGCCATGCAGCGTTTTTTGTCCTTCAGCCAGCTGCGCGGCGCCGGCGGCCAGCTGCTTCTGGGCGGCTGCAGCAGAATCAGTGCCTGCGGCTACTTGTTTGCCCGCCTCCACCAGCTTGGCGAAGGACGGATTTTCGGCCAGCTGCGGCATGGCGGCAGCCAACTGCTCCAAGCCGGCGGCCAAGCCATCAGCGCCGGTTTTCAATTGATCCAAACCTGCAGAGGATGCGGCCAAACCGCCGTTCAGCTTGGCGGCGCCTTCCTCCGATTGGGCTGCGCCCTGCACAATGGCCTGATGGCCGCTAGACAACTGCTCCAGCCCGCCGCTTACCGCAGTTGCACCTTTTTGCAGCTGGGCCAAACCGTCGTTCAGCTTGGTAGCACCGGTATACAATTGAACGGCACCGGTTTCCAGCGGCTGAGTGCCGGCGGTCAATTTGACCAGGCCCTCATCCAGCTGCTCCAGCCCGGTAACGACACTGCCGGTGCCTGCGGACAGCTTGGAGGCGCCGTCGGCAGCCTGGGCTAAACCTTCGGACAATTTGCCTACGCTGGAAAACAGGGTTTCCGTATACGTTTTGGTCAATTCGGCAGACAACTCACCCTTAATGCGCTCAACAGCGGTTTTGCCGATTTGGGCGGCCAGGAAGTTGCTACTTTCATTGGGGATGTAGCGGAAGGTGGCAGGCTGCGGATCGGCACCCAGCACCTCGGTGGCCCTCTGCGAGAAATCCTCGGGGATTTCGATAGCCATATAATACTTATGCTCCTTCAATCCCTTTTCCGCTTCATTCTGGGAAATGAAATCCCATCCGAAGGCTGGATTACTCTTCAGCTTCTCCACAAATTGGTCTCCGACGGACAGCTGCTTGCCCTCGAAGGCTGCACCCTTATCCATATTCACCACGGCAACAGGAAGCACATCCATCTTGGCGTAGGGATCCCAGAAGGTCCACAGGAACATGAAGCTGTACAGCAGCGGCACCAGCGCAACGGCGCTCACCGAAATCAGAACCTTCTTATCCTTCACAATCGAAACCAGCTCGTGGGAGAACTGGCGGAAGCTTTTGCTCATATGGTTCACTCCTTATAAATCTCTCTTTTTATAGAATTGACTAATATGTTCAATTGGTCAATTTAGACTGAAAAATAAAGCCGTTTAACGGACGGCCAATCCTTCAAACAAATACACATGAAAAAACTCCGAAATCTGATCCTTGGTCAACGGCCCGTGGGTCCGGTCCCAATCATACACAAAGGACACGTACATCTTCAGAATGACGAATGCCGCCACCTGGGGATCGCAGGACCTGATCTGTCCCTGCTCCATAGCGATTCTCACATTCTTCTCCAGAAATCCCAGAATGGCTCCCTCCAGAGACTTCATCCCTTCCTGAGCCTTGGCGGTTCCCATCTCGCTGATTTCGTGGGAGAGCCTGATCAGCAGCTCATGGTTGCTGCGGAACCTGTAGAACTCCTCCAGCACCCGCTCCAGCTTCTTGATGAAGGTGAGCTCCTCCTGGATCACCTTGTCGGCAATCCGCTTCATTTCTTGGATGACATCGGTCATAATGGCGTCGAACAGCTCTTCCTTTGTGGAAAAAAACGTATAAATCGTGCCCTTGCCGACCCCCGCGATCTTCGCCACCTGCTCCATCGTCGTAGCCTTGTAACCGAACAGGGCGAAGGATTTGGATGCAGCCTCAAGAATCCACTTCTTGCGGTCAGCCGCCATTGCGCTTCTCTCCTCCTCTCAAAAAAATGACTGAATTTCAAATGTGGTCAATTGGTCATTTTCATTATATGCAGATTACACGGTGAAATCAAGTGGTTTGCGGGTCGAAGGGAAGAATTATTTCGACCGTTGTCCCCTGGCCGGCTTCGCTGGCAATGTTGAACCTTCCCTTGTGATTGTCCACAATCTGGCGGCAGATCATAATCCCCAGCCCGTTGCCGCTTTCCTTGGTGGTAAAGAACGGCTCCCCGATCATCTTCAGATCCTGGCTTTCGATGCCGCAGCCTGTATCCGTAATCCGGATGCGGATATACGGCTGGGTGCTTTCCACCGTTACAGTAAGCTTGCCTCCGTCAGGCATAGCCTCCAGACCATTTTTGACCACATTGACCAATACCTGCTTGATCTGGTTCTCATCGCAGGAAATCAACGGCAGGTTGGGAGGACAGCGGAACTCCAACTCCACTCCGGCTCCGGTAGCCTGGGCTTCGAACAAACGCAGATTGTCGCCTACGATGCCGCAAATGGATTTCAGCGCAAACTTGGGACCGGACGGACGGGCCAAAAACAGGAACTCGTTGACCAGCAGATTGATCCGGTTCACCTCGCCCAGCATCAGATCGATCATCGGAGCGTGATTGACCTGGGTTCCCTTTTTCATCAGCTGGAGATAGCCGGAAATCACCGTTACCGGATTGCGGATTTCGTGCACCACACCCGCGGCCATCTGGCCGGCTACCGACAGCTTCTCCGTATTGGATAAGCGGAACAGGATGCTGTGAATTCTCCGCAGAATGACCACGATCAGACTTGTCAAAAAAGCCAGGCCGCCCCAATAGGAAAATTCGGGGAGCGGATTGTCCAGCATCAGCATCTGCCTGATAATATCACCGGCACCGAAGGCGCAGAAAACCGCCAGCCCCGCCAGCACCTGCCCTGCGTCCTTATCCTTCTTCCAGGCAATCCGGCCAATCCGGATGACCGTAATGATGATGCTTACCAGCAGCAGAAGCTGATAAAATACCAGAAAAACCGCACCCCGAATCAAATGTAGGGCCACAAACGGGATTCCGATGGCGCCGGTGAAAAGATGGACTTTGCTTAACCGGAGCTTAAGTTTGCCCGAATCGGGGAATAGCTGCTCAGTAAATGCCAAAACCGAGGCCATGGACAGCACCAGGAAAGCCAGCTCAAAGACCATCCAAAACTCGGGGGAGTCCACCAGAGTGAGGACCAGCATGGTCCGGGAAAGGGTATACAGCCCGAAGGACCCGGCAAAACCCGCGAAGGAAAATAGGTAGCTCTGACGGATCCGAAGCCCCGCCAGGCAGGAAATGATGCCGATCATCAGATAAAAGCTGCCCAGTATCAGCCGGATGCCCTGTTTTTTGATGAAGCTCAGAATCAAGTCGGAGCCGGAGGCCAGCTTTGGCTTCTGCAGGAATCCAATATCCTTGCCGGCGGAGTAAATCCGGACGGTCAACAGCTTGCCCCGGGCATCGTCCGGCAAGGCGATCATTCTGGGCGGCGTGCCGATGTACAGGGGATGGGCTCCCTTTATCCGCCCATGGTGAAATAGCAGCTCCCCGTCCAGGAATACCTCGAACAGCTGGCTGGCCTGCACCAGCAGAGTCGGGTCGTAGCCGGCATCATGGGGCAGCCGGGTGCGAAGCCAAAGAATATCCCTCCCCTCCCGCCCGGGAGGATTAATGAGACGGTCGGTTTTCTCCCAGCCGTAATCCGGTATATGAGTAAGCTTCGGGGAAGCCGTATACTCGCTCCAGGCATATTCCCAATCCGTCAGGCGGCGGGTGGAACCCGGAACCTCCTCCGAACGGCAGGGAACGGAAGTCTGGTTATCGTCATTAAGTTGCACAGCTAACGGGGCGATTATGGACAAAACGATCAGGCTTACAAGAATCAATAGGAGTGGTTGCCCTTTTTTCATTTCCACAGTCCCTTTTTTAGGCAGAATTTTGTAGAATTATGTCTTTCTGCCCCTATCATACCTGAAAATGCTGGTGCTGGATATGACATTTTTAAGTGTAACGAAATTATCCCAGTTCCCCGTTGGTTTTCCCCCGTTTGGAGCATTTCATGTACACAAGGGCTTTCTGCCGCCTGTCCATGCGTATGTATTTTGGTATATGATCGTTATATGATAAGGGTATGTAATACCGACTGGAGCAATTTCAAACATTCTGCGGAGGAGCAAAAAGAATGAACAAACATGCGGTAGTATTAGGCGCCACTGGCATGGTGGGGACCCAGCTGGTACGCCAGCTGGCAGAGGATCCGCAATACGGCAGAGTGACGGCGCTGGTCCGGCGGCCGCTGTCCTCCGCATATCCGAAGGTGAAACAGGTGATCGCCGATATGGACAAGCTGGAGGCATACGGGCAGGATTTTGATGCCGATGCAGTCTTCTGCTGTCTGGGGACAACCATCAAAACTGCCGGGAGCCAGGAGGCCTTCCGCCGTGTGGACCTGGATTATCCGCTGACAGCCGGCCGGTTGGCCAAACAGGCTGGCGTCCCTGTTTTTGCGGTTATTTCCTCCCTCGGCGCAGACGTTGGCTCACCCTTCTTCTATTCCCGGGTCAAAGGTGAAATGGAGCGCAGGCTGGGAGAACTAGGTCTTCCCTCCCTGTATATCTTCCGACCCTCCCTCCTGATAGGCCAGAGGTCGGAGAAACGTCCCGGGGAGCAGGCCGCGGCCGCCATCAGCCGGGCGATGCCCTTTCTCTATTCGGGACCCTTCCGTAAATACAAGCCCGTTGAAGCGGACGTGGTGGCTGCCGCTATGAGAGGTGCGGTCAGGCAAGGGGAATCCGGGCTGCGGATTTATCCTTCCGCAGCCCTTCCGGATCTTGCCGCCAAAGCATAAAGCGTCCCGCCGACCTCCATCCTGTCTGGGAACGGAGAGCCGGCGGAACGCTTAGATCGGCCTGTTATTCCCCGGCAACGGGATATTCTTGAACCGGTACGGGTTTTACCGCTGGCTGAGTGACTTTTTTATCTGTCAGCCCCTGGATCAGCTGGTTCAGGTCAAGCCCCGATACTTCCTTTAGCATCTTGGGCGCCGTGGCCATGAGCTCGGTGACGTAGTTGCTCACCCGCGCCGCGCCTTCTCCCTTGCCCGTATCCACCACGGTCAGTTGGTCGATGGAACGGATGGGATCGGCTATCTTGCCCGCCAGCTCCGGCAGCATCTTCACGACAATATCCAGCACGGCGGCTTCGCCGAACTTCTGGAAGGCATCCGCCAGCTTCTCCTTGGCTTCGGCTTCAGCAAGACCCCGCAAGCGGATAACCTCCGCCTCGGCAGTACCCTTGGCCCGCTCCGCGTCTGCCATGGCCAGACCCTCCAACCGCTTCTGCTCCGCGTTGGCCTTGGCCTCAGCCTCGATGCGGTATTGCATGGCATCCGCTTCGCGCATGCGCTTCGTTCTATCTGCTTCTGCCGCCTGTTCGACGGAATATCTGTCGGCGTCGGCCTTTTTCTTCACTTCCGCATCATACTGCTTCTCGCGGACGAGAATCTCCTTTTGCTGCAGGTCGATTTCCCGCTCCTTGCGCACCAGCTCGACCTTCATCTGTTCCTCCACGGCAATCTGCTTGGCCTTAGCTTCCTGAATGTAGTAGGCCTGATCGGCTTCCGCCTTGGCTGTATCCTGGTCTCTCTTAAAGGCGGCAACCTTCAGCTCCCGCTCCTTCTCGGCTTCGGCAATGTTCGTGTCGCGGAGCAGCTCCGCCTTTTTGCCCTCTTCCTCAGCCCTGGCCTTCTGAATCCGGGCATCCCGCACAGCGTCGGCTTCGGCAATCTCCGCATCCCGCTTAACGGCGGCAATCCTTGGTTTACCCAGGGCATCCAGATACCCCTGCTTGTCGCGGACATCCTTAATAGTGAAAGAAACGATCTGCAGCCCCATCTTCTTCAGATCCTTGGCTGCCACACCCTGTACCTCTTGAGCGAAACGGTCCCGGTTCCGGTATACTTCCTCTACGGTCATGGAGCCCAGGATTGCCCGCAAGTGGCCTTCCAGCACTTCCTGCGCTTCCGACTTCAGCGCTTCAATGGGTTTGCCCATAAACTGCTCCGCCGCTGTCGCTACGTCCTCTACGGAGCCGCCGATCTTGATAATGGCCACCCCGTCGGCAATAACCGGAACCCCTTGCTCCGTATACACCTCAGGCGTGGATACATCCAGCTTGTGGGATAACAGGGAGAGGAATTGGGACGCTTGGAACACGGGCCAGATAAACGCGCCGCCGCCTCTGACAATTTTGATTTTGCGGCCGGAGCCATCGTCGGTGTCCACATTCTTGCTCCCCAAAAACGATCCGGTGACAATCATTGCCTCATCCGGTCCCACCGTTTTGTACCGGGCCATAAAGGCCAGCCCCAATAACACAATGACGCCTACTACAATAGCAGGAATGATCAAAAATTCCGGCATACCTCAGTCTCCTTTTTAAAGGTTATTTTCAAAGCGGGACACAAACAGTACGCCGTCGCGGACATCCACCACTACGACCCGGTCTCCCGCCTGAATAGCGTTTCCGTCAAAGCTTTCGGCAATATGGTTGGAATTGCCCGCCCCCACCTTCACCAGCACCTCGCCGCAGCCGCCTGCGGGAATAGAGGTAATTACCTCGCCCAGCCGGCCGGAGAGCCCTTTCATGGTGTAGGCAGTGGAATTCTCTGTGTTCTTCATAGGCTTCACATAATAGCGCCCAACCAGGAAACCGATAACCGCCGCAATCGCAACTGCCACGACCGCCGCAAGCAGTGCCGGGATTGCCGTGTATTGCACCAGCATGATGCCCGCTCCGCCAAATACGGTAATCCCGACAGCCAGCACCGTGGGATTCAGAAAATCCAAGGACAGAAAATCCAGCGCCCCGTCCAAAGCCGAGCTGACCAGATCCCCAAGCACAACCGTAACCAGCGTAAACAGCACGCCGAAGGCCAGGCATCCCCAAAACAGCTGCTCCATGTAGTTGGCACCTCCTGAGAGTTTTCGCGTCAGCGAAAACTGGCTTCGTAAGCATATGCGAGGCTTTCCCTGGGGAAAGCCGGCATCGTAAGCATAACCTGAGTTTTCGCGTTAGCGAAACTGGCTTCATAAACATGGGGTAGGCGAACGCTCCCTTTGTCCCAGTTAATTTCTAGTTTTGTTAAAGGCTGATACAGATATATACGGCGAATTGTGAAAAAAGTTTCAAAATTGCAACTTTACGCAATAGACAAAAAACGGCCCCCTCCGGTTTTATCCGGAACAGTGCCGTTTTATCAGCCGATCCTTTACAGTTGCTCACGCGGCTGCTCTAACGGAAGCCAGAGTCGCTATTTAAAGAAAAAGAGGGTATTACAAAATCTAACGGAAGCAGGCGCCGCTATTTGCTCGAAAACAGCGCTAAACGAGCCGGCTTCCCGGAAATAGCGTCTGTGGCCGCCGTTAGATTTCCAAACCGGCCTTTTTGGGGCAAATAAGGGCTGTGGCTTCCGTTAAAATTCCGAACCCCAGCAGCCAGCCTTAGCAACCCGCTCACCACGCGCTGCCCGACCGTCTCCTTCGGCCCACTGCCCTCCGCCGTACTAGATCAAACCGATGGTGCGGGTGGCTTTCACGGGATAGCTCACTGTAAGCGTATGGTTCTGGCGGTGCCAGGTAATCAGGCTGTCCCCCAGATCAATGAAGGACTCGGTGCCCAGGCCATAGAACAGGTCATCTGACAGGGTCCGCAGGCAATCCCGGCGTTCCCTGGTTTTCATGGCGGCCCACTCCTCCTGCTCCATCTCAAAAAATTCGTGGCAACCTTCTATATCCATCAGAGCGTCCGTCAGCTCTTCGATAATGTCGTTGTATTCCCGGTTGAATTTTACCCCCATGATGCGTCTCCCCCAATTTTAAGCTTGTATGTATTGCATTACCTGCATTGTACACCAAAAACGGGAGAATATGCGATAGGATTGCGTCACATTGGATGAACGCCTCCGGCTGGGCATCAAGCTCCCGGCCGTGCCTCAGCCGCTTCCGAATCCCGTTACTGGACGGCAACGCGCCACCCATTCAGGCCCTGTCCGTATCAGACAACGTATGAATGGTCAGCTCCGGCCTGCACCAGAACCGTACGGGAATCCCCGTTACCCCCACTCCCCGGTTGGTATACAGCTGGAAGATGTCATTGTTGGGCGGCCTGTACAACCCGTCGGGGTAGCGTTTGGCGCCGGGAACCCGAACTAAGGGTCCATGAAAGGGAAGCCGCACCTGGCCGCCGTGGCTGTGCCCCGACATTTGCAGAGAGATGGGATGCACCATCGTATTCAAGGCGTAATCCGGCGTATGGGCCAACAATATCATAAATTCATCCTTGGCCACCCCCTGGAGGGCGGTCTTGATGTTGGGCTTCCCGCGGCTGGAATCCTCCACCCCCAGCATGGTCATCAGCGCCCCGTCCTTTTCAACACGCACCGATTCGTTGCGGAGGACGCGGAACCCGGCATTTTGCAGAACACCCGCCACTTCCTTGTCGTTGAAATAATAGTCGTGGTTGCCCAGGACGGCGAACTTCCCCAGCGGCGCCTCCAGCTTGGCCAGAATGTCAGACATCTCCTTGCCTGCGGTTCCGATCTTACGGTCCACCAGATCCCCGGTAAAGCAGATCAGATCCGGCTTCTCCTTCATGATCCGGTTCACAAGGCTTTGCAGACGGCCCGGCCCAAAATGGAATTCATAATGCACGTCGCTGAAGTGGGCGATCCGGATACCCTGAAAAGCCGGAGGAATACGCGCCAACGCCAGCCGGGTATGGACAACCTGAAGCCAACGGGGCTCCAGTGTGGTGACATAAGTTCCTCCCAAGGCGGCCACACCGGCCAGCCCCAGAGCCCAGCCCCCCATGGTTTTCAAAAATGTACGGCGGCTCATCGTCTGCGGCGGGGATTCGGGCGGCATCTCTACTTCCGGCATAGTCTCTGCCTCCTGCCTTGCAGCAAGCTTTTTCTATGCCATCCA
>JAEWMH010000008.1 GCA_023393235.1 Bacillota bacterium
GTTGGGGTGGATTGTGGATACGGAGTACCTGCGGTGTGTTGGAATGGGCAATTGGGGTTGGCCGTGGGGGAGACGGTGGCGGTATACATGCAGAATGGGATAAAAGCCGCTTTCATTTCCCTCACGGGACGAAAGCGGCTACCTTGTATCTACTGGCTTTTTGTTTGAGTCACGTTAATGATGCGGAGAAACCTCGGTACATTCCTTAGATGATTGCTGAGTAAGCGCACATCAGGTGGCTTTTTTTAGTTTGTCGACGATGCGGATGGCGCGGCCGCTTTCCTCATCGGTTACCCGGCGGGGACTGTATTTGGCTTTTTCGAAGAGTGCCAGTAAGTCATCCAGGTCCTTGGCCAGCCATACGTCCTTGCGCTTCAGCCGATCGATGGTTTCTCTTGCTGTTTCATAGTCGTGGATCGGGACGCCTCTGCGGCGGTAGATCTTGAGCATCCGGGCGTATTCGCTGACAATCCGCTGATCGGGATTGTAGGAGCGTTTTACACCCAGCAGCCTGCTCTTTTTCGCCCAAACAAGGATTCGCTTGCGGTACCACCAGCCTGCTGCGCCCGTCAGAAGAACGGCTGCCGCAATGATGGCCGCTACAAGGTAGGGATGTCCTTTGCTGTCTGCCGGTGTTGCTGCTGCTTCGCTTGTCGTTGTGCCATCAACCGGATCTGCAGTCAGATTGGGCAGAGCGGATTCTGAAGTTGGCGTAAAGGCCGGCAAAGCAAAGCCGGAGGTAGCCTCAAAAGGAATCCACCCGTAGCCGGGAAAATACAGTTCTACCCAGGAGTGGGCATCCGAGTTTCTAACGGTGTATAAGCCTGAACCTGTTGTATCATCCGTCCCGTCCACGGGAAATTCTCCGAAGGACGGATCCTGAATATCCTGCTGGCCCGCGGTGTAGCCTTTGACCCAACGGGACGGAATACCCAGGGTTCTGCTCATTACCGCCATAGCCGAGGAGAAGTAATCGCAGTACCCTTCTTTAATTTCAAACAGGAACCGGTCTACGAAGTCACCGCTTTTTCCCAGGTCTGTCTGAGGCTCGTTGGTATACGGGAACGAGGTCTGCAAATACTGCACCAACAGCATGACCTTGTCGTATGGCGTGACTCCTGTTGCGGTAATTTGCTGCGCCATCTGCCGGACTCTCTGCGGCAGGTCCCGGGGCAATTGGAGATATTCCGAAAATTGTGCCGGATTGGGCAAGGCGCCTGCAGAACGGAGTTCGTCTCCGGTGGAGACGGGCATCTCCGATTCAATCGTATAGGCAGTGGGATAATTATCACGGCGTGGATTGTTCCAACGAAGCTCTGTCTGCCGCGGCGCCCATCTGAGACGTTCGGGGCCGGAGGTTTCATTGTTAATGGTCTCCACCTTGTTGATGGCATAAGCGCCAAACAGAACCGGGTAGGCATCATCCTCATTGAGCCGCTCCACCGTCTGCTTTACGGTAACAGTTTTTAGCTTGCTCACATTAAACCGCTGATCTTTGGCCAGAGGATTGCCCGGCACCACAGGACCGTTAACCGCTTGTTTGTCCCCGTCGCTCATTTCCCAGCCATTGCCGTTGTAATAGGAACGGGTTTCGCCGCGCATATATGCCCGGTGGGTGGTATCTACGCTGAACACCGGCGAATAATCAAAGGTGAAGCTGCCTCCCAGACTGCTGTCATCCCTGCTGTAGCCTGAGGAGGAGTTGGCTGAGGAGCCTGATGTGAGGCCAGCGATGGTTTTGCCGTACGCCGGAACCTCCTCTCCTTTCCACTGCTTATAGGCTGTGTAGGGATCGGTAAGAATGGGGCGGATTGTAGGCATTGCCGTACCCGGAATCATCGTAATCCCCAGCAAAAGCAGGATCGTCGCAATGAGTGTAGCGGGATATTCCATCAGATAAGCCCAGCCGTACGGATTTTTGCGTTTGACCTCGGCAAAGTGGCTAATGACCAAAAGCATCAATCCGCAAAATATGACCAATGCGGTTTCTTCCCACAGATGCAGGGTGGAGAAGGAATCTCGTACAGCAAAAACCAAAACGGACAAAATTACGGTTATGCCGATTCTCCACCGGGACTTCAGCCACCAGGAGGTGGCCCAATAGACGGCCCAAGCTCCGAGGCTGAACCAAATGTAAGGATGGAGCTGCCAGAAATTATCGTACACCCAGTTGCCAAAATCCTGCCTCGAATGCACCTTATACAGCACAGGCTCATAACCGCTGTAAATGCCGTTTACAATAATCAGCGTCCAGAGCTGCACACATCTGCGCAGCCACATGTTCATTCCGGGAATAATGTCGATGACAAAACTGATCCAGAGGGATACTTGCACCATGGTAACCGTCTCCGGCCACCACATATTTTCCTCAGCTGCAAACCAGGAGACAAACTGGAGCAGAAAAAGCACAGTAAACAAACATGTCAGCTTACGGTGCCAATCCTGGGTCAGAAACACACGAAGAGATCCTCTGCCTCCGTTGGTACGGTTTTGTGCCTGTGTATTGGCCTCATCCATTGGACACACCCCTTAATGCCGTCGGCAGCTCATCCAGCGTGCGGACCGCATAGCCCATATGGCCCATAGTCCGCAGCTGCCTGCACCACTCCGCTCCTTCTTCCGCATGGGGAGTCAGCCAGATATGGCAGGGCACCATTTGGCGTTGGTGAAGCCAGGCCATGGTTTTGAGAATGCCCTCCCCTTTCTCGGGGCTGACAATAATCATGCAGGTTCCCGGCTCAAACAGTCTTACCCGGTCCTCCAAAACGCGGAGCATGGGGTAACTGCCGTCGGCTGACACTTCGATAAGATGGTGGATCATATTTTTGGTGCCGTTTTGAAAGCTCTTGGGTTCGAAATATACGGAATCCGTTCCGACGGAGAGCAAACCCAGATTGATCTCACGGTTTTTGCCGTATTGAAAGAGAGACGCGGCTACCGATACGGCCAGCTCGAACTGGTCCGCATTCAGGTAGCTTTTGGCCTGGCGGTCCAGGAAAACAATGGTTTTAGGCAGGGATTCCTTCTCAAATTCCTTGGACTTCAGCGTCCCGGTACGGGCCGTGGCATTCCAGTGGATCCGGGATAGCCGGTCGCCGTAGCTGTATTCGCGGACACCGTTGATCTGTGTGGTTTCCCGGGTGGCCCGGGTCGTAACCGTATGATGGTTGGCACCCTTCATTAACCTGTGCAGCTGCTTCCATTCCTTGATGCGGGCAGTCTGGGGGTACACCTTAAAGGAGTTGGGCAGCTCCAGGGTTCCGGTATGCTCAAACAAACCGAATACATCCTTGGTGGAGCAGGCGGTTTCTCCGAACTTGTAGAACCCCCTTTTAAGGGGAGGCGTTACATATTCCAATTCTCCTTTACGGCTCCAATCGGGAATCAATGATGCCTCAAAGTCGTATTCACTTCCATTTTTGCGGAGAAGTCTATCCCGGACAAGCACGTATGGTACCGGCCAGAAGCCGGGAATTTGCACCTTCAGCTTAACCTTCACGGGATTGCCTGCTTCAATCCCCTCATCGGCATGTTCAGAGCTGAGGAGCCGCTGTCCCTTAACCCGGCGGATGCCGCTCCATCTGCCCAGAACCAGATAAATGTTCAATACGAGAACGATTACAAAAACCATCAATGCCAGCTTGCCTCCCTGAAACAGGACGAACATCAGACTGGCCGCGAAGCAGCTGAGCATAACCAGAATTTTATACGGTGACCGATCCGGCTGGCGGACACTGGCTGGTGCGCGGGCGTTCATCTTCAGCGCTCCAGCCGGACAGGCGCACGAACCTGCTGCATAACGGATTCCAGCACAGTGTTAACCGTGGCACCCTCCATCCGGGCTTCCGCATGAAGGAGAATCCGGTGTCCCAGCACATACGGCACCAGCATTTTTACGTCATCGGGAATGCAGAAATCTCTTCCCTGCAAGAAGGCATACGCCTTGGCGGCCTGAACTAATGCAATGGCAGCGCGGGGACTCGCGCCCAAAAAGACGGACGGATGCTCACGGGTCTTGCGTACAATGGAGACGGCATATTCCCCAACAGCCTGATCCAGATGGAGCTCGCGCACCTTCTGCTGCAGTTCGAGGATCTTATCTGCAGTAGCAACGGGCTTCAAAGTCTCCAGCGGATGTCCTCCCGTTTGGGCAAAAATCATCCGGACCTCAGTTTCTTCATTGGGATAACCCAGGCTGAATTTCATCATAAACCGATCCAGTTGGGCTTCGGGGAGCACGTAGGTGCCTTCAAAATCGATGGGATTCTGGGTAGCGAGAAGCAGGAAAGGCTGAGGCAGCATATATTGCTCGCCGTCCACTGTAATGTGGCGTTCCTCCATGGCCTCCAGCAAAGCGGATTGGGTTTTGGTGGTGGCGCGGTTAATTTCGTCTGTCAGCAAAATATTGGTCA
>JAEWMH010000068.1 GCA_023393235.1 Bacillota bacterium
CTCACATCCCCTCCACCACTCCCAACGCCCTTAGCTCCCATCACTCACACTATCGCCCATTATCGCTCCCACAGCCAACAAACCTCCGTCCCATCCCATCCTCCCTTCCCACGGTGAATCGCAAAAATGAAACTGCATCCGCTCCCTAACAGCAGCCTTACGAAGCCGACGACGGGTGGAGGCTATCCCTGCTCTGCCCTTTCCTGCAATCGTATATTTACAGCCCCGCCCGGATGCGGAATAATGAAGAGGCGGAACCTGCTGTCAAGAAAGGGGCGACCTGCACATGATGCATTCCCTGCTGGAAAAGCTACTGCCCAACAGCCTGAAGAACCGGCTGGTTTCGGTTTTCCTGTTGTGCATTCTTTTGCCGCTGATTATGTTAAGCGTTTACATGTTCAACTCCGTGGAGCGTGTGCTTCAGGATAAGGCCAACGAGCGCGACCGGGAGCAGCTGTTTTCCCTGCGCCAGCGGCTGGAGGACCAAAGCGGCATCCTCGTCAAAACCTGGACGTTGATGGACCAAGACCCGGGTCTGGAGGACATGCTCCTGCACCCGGATAGCTACGAATGGAGCGAGCTCAAGAAACGGATCGAAGGCAAGTTTTACAGCATCTCCAATAGCTTTTTTCTCACCGGCTCCCAGGTGTATTACACGCTGCTGGACCGGAAGGGGAATATTTATACCTCCTTTTATCCTGAGGAGCCCATCCATTACGACAGGCAGATGAGTGAACCCGGCTTCCAGGGGGTGCTCCGGGGGAATCAACGGTATCTGTGGGTGACCAATGACACCAATTACGTCAAGCGGGATGTAAACCGCAGCGCCCGAATGGTGTCCCTCTACACCGCGTTGACCAATGACTATGAGGAGCTGTACGCCGTGCTCCGCATCAGCATGGACTATGAGGAATGGTTTCAGCGGGCCATCGAAGCCTCGGACCATAACGGCGGAGGGGTGTATTACGCCATCGCCGACGGCAGCGGCAGTACGGTGCTGTCCTCGCTCCCGGACAAAAGCCTGCCGCAGGAAAGCTTCCTGCGGGCCACCGCCCGCACCGGGGAAAAAGCCGGCATCAGCTGGCGGGATGAACAAGAGGGCATTCTCTACACCGCTGCCTATATTCCCTCCTTAGACTGGTACGTGGTCAAAGGCACGCCACTTTCTCTTTTGTTTGCTGAGATTAACCAAATGAAGGGCCGATTTTTTGTGCTTTTCGCAGTGTTCATGGGCCTGGCCATCGGGGTGACCGTGGTGCTGTCCTCGGGCATAACCCGCCCCCTGTTCCGGCTCCAGCGGAAAATGGAGATTGTGGCGGGAAGCGATCTGAAGGCAGTGCTGCCTGAGGGCAAAAGCACGGAGGAGGTTCAGTCCCTGACCCGCAGCTTCAACCGGATGGTCAAGGATATCCACGATCTGGTCAACCGGCTCAAGCTGGAGGAGCGGCAGAAGCAGGCGATCCGTTTCCAGGTGCTGCTGTCGCAGATGAACCCGCATTTTTTGCTGAATACGCTGAATACCATTAAAAGCATCGCCATGCAGCGGGATCAGGACGAGATCCACGATATCTGCGTATCCTTGGGGAAGCTCCTGGAATCCGGCCTGAATCTGGATGTGGATCTGATTCATCTCAAGGAGGAGCTGGGGCTGGTCAGCGCCTATATGCAGATTCAGAACTCCCGGTTCGGCCACCGCTTCGGGCTGGACCATGAGATGGACCCGTCCTTGCATTACGCTCTGGTCCCCAAATCCTCCCTCCAGCCTCTGGTGGAAAATGCCATTGTACATGGCTTCGGGCATCCCGCAGCGCAGCCGGGGAATATCGCCATCCGCGCTTACCGGGACGGGGAGCGGCTTGTAATCGAGGTGGCGGATGATGGAATCGGCCTGGAGGCGGCTGGAGCTAGACCCAAGCGCCGGGCCAATGCCGGGGTAGGTCTCTCCAACCTCAGAGAGCGCTTGAGTCTGCTGTACCAGGACCGGGCGGCGCTGTCCCTAGAGCCGCTCGAAGCAGGCACATTGGCCAAATTGGAGCTGCCCCTGCTGTTGGCTACACCATACCGGAAGGAGGATGAAACCCATGCGGACCGTGCTGTTGGTGGAGGATGAGGATCAGGCCCGGGGATATGTACGCAAGGTTTTGGAAAAGCTGGACGCGAATTTTGTGGTGGCCGGTGAAGCGGTGAACGGGGAGGAGGGGCTGCGGCTGATCGGCAGCCTGCAGCCGGATCTGGTGATTGCGGATATCGACATGCCGGTAATGGATGGGGTGGAGCTTCTGAAGGCTGCCCGCCGTGAGGGGTTTCAGGGACGTTTCCTGATGCTGACATGCCTCAGCGATTTCGAATATGCCCGTCAGGCGCTGGAATTCGGCGCATCCGGATATCTGTTGAAGCTGTCCATGGACCCGGAGGCGCTGCGGGCCAATCTGGAGCGCATCGAGGCGGAGCTGGCCAGCCGGGACCAGCTGAAGAAGCTGGACCGCGTCTGGTCTACGCTCCCTGCCAAGGACCCCGCTCAGGGGGCAACGGATCATCCCGATATCAACCGGGTGATCGCATACCTGGAGGAGCATTACCGGGAGGAATTCAGCCTGAAGCGGCTGGCGGACCTGGCCTGTATGGAAGCCAGCTATCTGAGCGACCTGTTCAAGAAAAAAACGGGGGCCACCCTGACCCAATACCATCAGCGCTTACGGGTGGAGGCCGCCGCTTTGATGCTGCGGGAAACTACCCTGCCCGTGACCGAAATCGGGGAGCGGGTGGGCTTTTCCGGGGATAGCTATTTTATCAAAATCTTCAAACGCTGGACCGGCAAAACCCCCGCTGATTACCGGAGGAGCGCTGAGGCCTGAGTTTCCGTTATTTCACCCTCACTACATCCAAATATCGTTGCATCATTCTCCAAACCCCGTATCTGCCCTTCGTGTGGGGACGGATGATAAGATGAACTCAAGATGACCGAACCAAAAGGGGATGAAACCATGAAAAAAGCAAAATGGTTGGCGGGTGGAATGGGTTTGGTAATGGTGTTGGGCATGGCGGCAGGATGCGGTGGAAGCGGGGACAGCAGCAGCAGCGGCGGGAAACAGTCGGCTCCGGCGGCAACGACAGGTGCCTCCCAAGCACCGGCGGCCTCCACCGCCTCCGGTAAAACCGTGAAGCTGAAGATGTGGGGAGGCGTGCCGGCAGAGTCCGGTCCCCAAGCAGTAGTAGAGGCCTGGAACAAGCAGAATCCGGATATCCAGGTGACCTATGAACGTTTTGTCAACGACGATCCGGGGAACCTAAAGCTGGATACGGCCCTGATGACCGGCCAGGATGCCGACCTGTTCGTCAACTATTCCTATTCCCGCTTGCAGAAGCGCAAGGACGCCGGGCTGGCCTTGGATTTAAGCGCTTACAGCGATTATAACGTGGATGACAAAATGGGTCCCGATGCCAAGCTGTGGCAGATTAACGGAAAATATTACGGCATTCCCACCAAAAAGAACATGTCCTTCGTCTGGCTGAACAAGGATGCGCTGGATGCGGCGGGCCTTGCCGTTCCGGCTCTGGACTGGACCTGGGATGACATGAAGGAGTATGCCGCCAAGCTCAAAACCGACAAACGCTGGGGTCTTCTCCAGCATGAAGCCAACTACATGGAGCAGGTGGATTCCGGCACGGCGGCGCTTGGTTTCGTGAAGCCGGACGGCACCTCCAACCTGAACAATCCGCTGGCCGCCAAAGGCTATGAGGTGGCCTACGAGATGCAAAAGGCCAAAACCATGCCTGCCTACGGCGAGCAAATGACCTCCAAAATGCCTACGGACACCATGTTCCTGAAGGGCGAAACAGGGATGCTGTACGCAGGGGAGTACATTTTCCGCAACGCTAATAATCTTAAGGATAACCCCCGCAACTTCAAAATCGCCTTCGCCACAGTGCCGAAGCTGAGCAAAACCGCCAATGAGTTCAAATATCCGGCCGGTCTTGGGGACGTAGTTTCCGTCAATGCCAAATCGCCCAACAAGGAAGCCGCCTGGAAGTTCCTGAAGTGGTATGCCGACGGCGGCATGATGCCTATGGCCTCCGGGGGGCGGATTCCATCCTCCAAGGCGGTGAATGCCGATGACGCCATCAAGCTTCTCCTGAGCGGCGTGGACAGCACCTATGACCTGGATTCTCTGAAAAAGGTTGTTTTCGGCACCTTCCCCACCTATGTATCCAGCCTGGAGCAGCAGGTCATCGATCTGCGCAAGGAGGAGTACGAGAAGTATCTCCTGGGCAAGCAGGATCTGAAGACCACCCTTGAGACTATGGCCAAACGGCATAACGATTTCCTCAAACAAAACAAAAAATAAACCGGTTATTGCGTCAGGGAGGGCGTTCCCAGGTGGACCCTCCCTTTCCTTTACTCAAAAACCGGCTGCGGATGGAGGGGTTTTCCAATGAGTGGAAATTGGATGAAGCGGCAGCAGAGAATGGGGTACCTGTTTATCCTGCCGAACATGCTGGGCATTATCGTGTTTTTTCTGATTCCGGCGGTGTTTTCCCTGGGTTTGACCATGACCAATTATCAGTTTGCCAACCCCAACTACCGGTTTATCGGCTTGGACAACTTCACGCGTTTGTTCCAGGACGAGAAGTTCATCATTGCCATTAAGAATACGCTGCTTTATCTGGCGGCGGTGCCGGTTTCTTTGATCGGAGCCTTCTTAGTAGCGGTGGCGCTGAACCGGAGTGTTTATTTGAAAAGTATGCTGCGCTCCATGTACTTCATGCCCTATATCACCAGCGGGGTAGCCGTAGGCTTCGTCTGGATGCTGCTGTTCCAGCCCAGCCAAGGCCCCATCAACGGGGTGCTGCGGGCATTGGGAATGACGAATCCGCCTGGCTGGTTCGCCTCCACGGATACGGCCATGCTGGCGCTGAACATCATCGCCGTGTGGGCCACTCTGGGCTACAACATGATCATCTACATGGCGGCTCTCCAGGAAATCTCGCCGGAGCTTATGGAGGCGGCCCGGATGGACGGGGCCCGCACGTGGACCCTGATCCGCCGGATCATCTGGCCTCTGGTCAGCCCCACCACCTTTCTTTTGCTCATCACCGGATTGATCGGCGCCATTAAATCCTTCGGCATTATCCAGGCGATTACCGGAGGGGGACCCGGCAGCAGCACCACCGTGATGTCCCTGTTCATCTATAAAACCGCCTTCAGCTATTACGAAATGGGCTATGCCTCCGCCATCTCCTGGATGCTGTTCGCCTTCGTGCTGGTGATTACACTTGTCCAGTGGTACGGCCAAAAAAAATGGGTCCACTATTAGGAGGGATGAGTTCATGACAAAACAGGCTTCTTTGGCCAAAAAACTGGTGTTTACGCTGCTTCTGAGCATCCTGGGCCTGGGCATGGTTCTCCCTTTCCTGTGGATGATCAGCACCTCCTTCAAAACGCCCAATGAGGTGTTCGACTACAGCCGCTGGCTGCCCTCCACCTTGGAGCTGAAGCATCATATCAAGGTATGGACCGGCGCCAACAGCTTCGGCACGTATTATCTGAATTCCATCAAGATCGCTTCGATTAATACGGTGGGGGCCACCTTCCTGTCGGCCTTGGCCGCTTACGGGTTTTCCCGGATCGAATTCAAGGGGCGCGACGCACTATTCCTGCTGTACCTGTCCATGATGATGATCCCGCCTCAGGTGCTGTTTGTCCCCAAGTTCATCATGTTCGACTGGATGGGCATCTACAACACCCATTGGGCGCTGATTCTGCCGGGGCTGTTCACCATCTTCGGCGTGTTTATGCTGCGGCAGTTCTTCATGGGCATTCCGAAGGAAATTACCGAGTCGGCTTTTTTGGATGGGGCGGGGCATGGGCGGATCTTCTTCCGGCTGATGCTGCCTCTGGCTAAACCGGCCTTAGCCACCCTGGCCATTCTGGACTTCTCCTGGAACTGGAACGACTTCGAGAATGCGCTGGTGTTCCTCACGGACCGCAGGCTGTACACCGTGCCCCTGGGCCTGCAAAACTTCGTGCTGGAGTACAACGTGGATTACAACGGCATGATGGCGGCGGCTTCGGCGGGGATTCTGCCTATGCTGCTGGTGTTCCTGGCCGGGCAGCGGTTCATTATCCAGGGGATGTCGGGTACGGCGGTGAAGGGGTAGGGGGGAGTGAAAGAAGCGTAAGGAGCGTAAGGAGCGTATGAAGCGTATGGAGGGGGAGAGGGGAGTGGCAGGGGAGAAGCAGGTCCATAGGGATGGAAACAATGGTGGGTTTATTGCTCCGGGTAACCCGTTTTGCTGCTAGTGTTTACTCCTCCCGGACTAACGGAAGCAGGAGCCGTTATTAGGCCTGATTTTGAACATTTCAAATTCTAACGGCGGTGAGCGCTCTTATGGATGGGCATTTGGGTCAAAACGTATCGTTTTGCGCGAAATAGCGTCTCTCATCGCCATTAGAATTTGGTAAGCCCGTTTTGGAGGCAAATAGCGTCTCTCACCGCCATTAGAATTCCAGAGCGCTCCGAAGGCAAACAGTGTCTCCCGCTACCGACAGCATCGGCGCAGATATACCCTTTCATCTGTGTTCCCGCCGGCGCTTGCCGGGTGCGGCGGACGCGAAAAAACACTTCATCGTGCTGAGGCCGGTGAAGTGTTTTTTTGCGGGCGGGTCTGAAGCCTGTGGGTGGCGCGGTGAGGGGGTTGGCAGCATGGGACCCTCCGTTAGCATGTAACGGAACTCAGCACCTCTTAAACGATGAAAATGAGCGTTTTGAATTTGTAGCGGAACTAAGCGACCCTTAGAACGGGATTTGGAGCGGCAACGGCTCGTTTTCCACCTGTAAGCGTCTCATAGTTCCGTTACGTTTACCAAAGCCGCATATTGTGAGTTTAAGGGCGTGTAAGTTCCGTTACAGCAAGACAGACCCGCATCGAGCCACCGTTCACTCGTCTCAGCTTGCGGAATGATTCCGCGCTTAGCCGCAGCTTATTGGTCGTAGATTGCGATGCAACTAACTCGTCTCAGCTTGCGTGCGCTCCGCTGCACAGCCCACACGTCTCAGCTTGCGCAGCCCTCTCGTCCCTTCGTTACTCGCTGATATTCACCGACTTGCCGATGGCCGCCGACAGGTTGGCAGCCTCCATCAGCTGGGTCAAGGCCCGGCCTTGCTCAATACTGATGGTTGTCGGCGTGCCGTTTACCATATGATCGATCCATTGATCCACAGGCCGCGGCGGTGCCGGAGGCAGCTTGGCCGGGGACACCCAACCCTCCTGGGCGCCAAGCCCCAATTTGGCGGAGCGGAAGCGGAACTGGAAGTCGTCCAGCATCAGGCAGCCTTCCGTGCCGCACACCTCCAGCGTGAAGGGGCTGAGACGGCTGGCAAAACCCGCCTCCACCACGGCCAATGCGCCGTTCGGATACCGCAGAGTAACCACCGCGTTGTCCTCCACCTCACGGCCCGTGACATAACCAAACTGGGCGCTGACCGCCTCCGGCATACCCAAGTAATAGTGTGCCAGGTACATGGGATGGCAGCCCAGGTCGATCAGCGCGCCGCCGCCGCATTGCTCCTTGTTGTAGAAATGGGGCGGAAGCCAGCCTTCCGTGGATTTTTGGTTAGGCAGACCGCCGTCATGGGCCAGTCTCACCCGCAGATACGTAATGTCGCCCAGCAGCCCGGCGTCAATGATTTCTTTAACCTTCAGATTCACGGCATGGGTAAGCCGGGGCAGGGAGATCATAAAGGATTTGCCCGACTCCTGCACCGCTTGAATGATACGGTCCGCGGCTTCCGTAGTAATGGCCAGAACCTTTTCCGTGAAAATATGCTTACCCGCCTTCGCGGCGGCAGTTAAAACTTCCTCGTGCATGGAGGACGGAGCATCCACAACCACCGCGTCGATATCCGGATTGGCCAAAAGCGCTTCCAAACTATCGTAAAAAGGGACCCCCAGCTTCTCCGCTTGCGCTTTGCCCCTCTCCGGAAGCTCATCCCACACGGCGGCAATGCGGCACTCGGGCCGGGCCAATACCTGACGGGCATAGTCCTCTGCATGGACATGCCAATAGGACAGCATAGCAACTTGAATGGTCATATTTTCTAATCCACCTTCCATTGATAATAGGCTGATTTTATCTTACCATGGGTCTTGCGGGACACACTATGACAGATGAAGTCTCATTTGTATGCGATCTTGCAACATGCTATGATATAGAGCGACAAAGCCGATATATGTCGGACATTATCTGTAGGGAGTGTATACAAATGTGGAGTTGGATCATTCCAATCCTGACATTGATTGTGGGGGCAGCCGGAGGATTTGCCGGCGGTGTTTTTTATTTGAAGCGCCAAATGGAAAAAATGCAGTCGAACCCCGACATGCTGGCCAAGATGGCCAAGCAAATGGGCTATAACCTGAACAAGCAGCAGATGAACAAGGTCCAAAACATGATGAAGAACCAAAAATTCAGATAAATGAAATAGGACGGCACACAGCATGCCGCCGGCAAGACGGGAGAGTAAGCCTATGTCCACTGAATACAGAAATAAGAAGGTTGAGGAAAACCGCGAGCAGCTGGAGCACCATGTCCGGGAAATCCTGCGCCTCATCGGGGAGGATGTAGAACGGGAAGGACTTCTCGATACCCCCGCCCGGGTGGTGCGGATGTATGAGGAAATCTTCGCCGGTTATTCCGCCGATCCTGCGGAGGTACTGGGTGTTACCTTTGACGAACGCCACGAAGAGCTGGTCATCGTCAAGGACATTGTGTTCTACAGCCAATGCGAGCATCATATGGCGCCATTTTTCGGCAAAATCCATATCGGCTACATCCCCAGCGGCAAAATTGCAGGCTTGAGCAAATTCGCCCGTTTGGTGGAGGCGGTGGCCCGCAAGCTGCAGGTTCAGGAGCGGATCACCTCGGAAATCGCGGATGTGTTAAACCGGGAGCTGAAGCCCCACGGGGTGATGGTAGTGGTAGAGGCCGAACATCTGTGCATGTGCGCGCGCGGCGTCAAAAAACCGGGCAGCAAAACCGTGACCTCCGCGGTCCGCGGCTATTTCCGCAACGATGCGCCTCTCCGGGCCGAATTTATGGCATTAATTAAGGAATAACGAAACAATGCAGTTCTCCGTTTCAGAGAAAGTCCAGAGGGGAGTGATTCCTTCTGGACTTTTTTTATTCATTGCAAGTGAATTTCCGACAAATTCCGACTTCCCTAGAAGGGTAACTGCCCTGTATAATGAAACAAACATTTATGCATGTTTGAAGAAACCGAGAATCCGTAGAAAGGTGGGAAATTCGTGACTGAATTGTCGAAGTCTGCAGCAGTTAAAAAGAAAAAGCTGCTGGAGCTGGACATTGTGCGGGCGTTGGCTATTCTGGCGGTGGTGCTGATCCATGGCACATCCAGTGCAACGGTGGAGCCAACGGAGGGAAGCGCCTCACAGATTCTGTTTTATATTCTGAACGTGGGCAGTTCGTTTGCGGTTCCGTTGTTTATTATGATCAGCGGCATCGTACTGTTTTACAGCTATGACGGCAGATGGAGCGCCAGGACGGCTCTGGTATTTTACCGGAAGCGGGCCATCAGCCTGGTGATTCCTTATTTTATATGGGCCTTTTTCTATTATGGATTTAATCAATACATCAATACCGGGAAGTTCGAGATGAATTGGCCGGATTTTTGGGGCAAAATAGGCTGGGCACAGTGGTCGTACCACTCCTATTTCATGCTGATCATTTTCCAACTGTATCTTCTGTTCCCTCTGTTTATGACTCTAGTGAACCGGACCTCTGGGTTCCGGAAGTGGCTGCTGCCCTGCGGGCTTTTGATCCAGGAAGGGTTCTATGTGTATCGGCACTGGTTCAGCGAGGGGGTTCCTTATTCGGATCGAATTGCCCCCACGTATATGGCCTATTTTCTAATCGGTGGGGCTATCGGGCTTTATTATCCTGCGGTCAAAAAATGGGTGGAGGAGCATAAGCTTCTGACGGGTGCCGCGTGGATCGTAACCGGCGTTTCCTATGTGAGCCTGTTTCTTTTGAGCCGTTATAAGCATATCTATGCGGAAAATACCTGGTATGAGGTGCTGTGGATCCTGTATGTCACGGCAGCGGCGTTGTTCTTTATGCAGGTTGGCCGGCTTCTATTGGCCCGGTTTCCCCGGCTGTCCAAGCCGGTTATGTCCATTGGGGTGTGCTCCTTCGGTATTTATCTGATCCATCCCGCTATTCTGACACTGTTTACGGTGCATTGGACCCATCCTACAACCATCCTGATGTATGATCTGTATACCTTTGGGCGGTATGCTGCCGTATTCGGTTCATCCTGGCTGATGGTGTATATGTATGGCAAGGTGGCGGGCCTGTTCAAACGGAGACCGGAGGTTCAGGCAAACAAGGCATATACACGCGGCAAGGCAGCAGGGTTATAATCATAAAATTAAGCATCAAATTTTTTGAAGAAAAGGGTTGTCAAATGCTGGGGTAATTTAGTATAGTAAGACAAGGAAATATGCGGAAGAACCGCTCCGACGCAGCAGCAGGCTGCCAGGGGCGGTTTTTATTTTTTTATGGGGAATTTTTCGCTGTAAAAAGGTAGAAATATGGCGAAATATTGTCGGTTTATATGAGACTGTAGACAACTCTCCGGATAAACGTGTCCAATAGATAGAAAGGTCTACTGGGAAGAGATAAGGGAGGAATAAATTGTGGAGCATGTCGGCAGATGGGCCGCGGGAATGGCGGTTGCAGCGTTGTTGGCTGGAGGAAGTGCGGGGATATGGATGGGGAACGATGCCGGAACCGCAGCTGCGGCTGGTGCTGTGGCTGTAGAAGCAGCGGCGGGAGTTGAGCTGCGGGACATCGCGGGACATTGGGCGGAGACGGCTATCCGCGGAGCGGTGGGCAAACGGTATGTGGACGGCTACCAGGACGGCAGCTTCCTGCCGGACCGGGAGGTTAGCCGGGCGGAGTTTGTGAAGATGGCGGCAGCGGCATTGAAGCTGTCTGTGGCAGACAGCGGGGGAGGCAGTGACTGGTATCAGGCATATGTAAATGCCGCTGTAGGGGCAGGGGTTCACAAGTGGAGTGATTTTACCAGCGGTGACTGGAACACTCCGATGTCGCGGCAGGAGATGGCCAGAATGGCTGTACGGGCAATTGGCCAGAACACGGAGGATAATCTGGAGTGGATGTACCTGGCCACCAAGGCCGGACTGATCCAGGGAGTAGACGCAACAGGCAGCCTGGATGTGGACGGCACCACCACCCGGGGGCAGGCCGTGACCATCATTGAGCGGATCCTGGCCGTCAAGGATGGCCGAGGTGAGGAGATTGCGGCGCAGGCGGACAAACATGCGGTGAACCGGGCGGAAGTGCTGTGGCATAAAACTAATATCTTCTCCGTCATGCCGCAATACTTCGGCAAGCTTCACCCCAGCATTAAATGGGACCCGGACGATCTCTTTATTGAATCCGGAGACGGTTTGTATCGGGCCGAACTGGACGCGATTTTGGCAATAGATCTGGAGGACCCGGACGCACCGTTTCTGGAGGAGCTGCCTCCAGTGGAGACACTAAAATGGTACAACTACAAAACTTCCGCCAGCAGCCCGTATCTGATCAAGGGAATGCCTGCCTATCTGGTGTACTACAAGGGCAGAATGGTGTTTAACAAGGATACCAACATTTACGGAACGAGAGAGTTTGCGATGGTGAGCACTTTGGGAGCTGTTATTGATGACTACAATGCTCTTGCAAATGGGGATTTGGTGGGAATGACGAGCGTATTCCAAACGAAGGATGGCGACCTTTCAATCAGAATCTTCCCGAAGAAGATGAAGACGGATGGGGATCTCATGCTAGATCTTTACACACCGAGTATCCCCGGCAACAAACAATACCGAAAACGATTCCTATGGGCAGAAACTCCTGAATGGATTGGGCAATAGGGGGAGACGGCATGCTGGAAAGGCTGAAGCAGCACCCGAAAAATGCAACGGCCCTCCTGATTGTCATGTTGGTGATGTCGTTGTTGACAGGGATTTTATGGCCCTCCGGCAGTGGCATTGTCCACGCCGAGAGCATTAACGTGAACTATGACAAGGACATATGGGACGGATATGATTACAGCAAATATCCGTCCCTGGCTCCAACCAATACCGTGGCCAAGGCAGGATATAAGATCAAGTCGCTGAAGGTAGTTAACTATATGAATAATCAGTTGATCCAAACCATTAGCGCTGCCGAAGGCCAAACTTCCTATACCTTTTCCGGAATTCTTTTTTCTGGTATCCGGACGAAGGTGATGTCAAAGAAAAATGGAACAACGCAGGGCTATTACGCCTGGTACCGGTATGCCAAAGGCACCAACGGAAACAACTGGCACGCCAACTTTGCCCGGGTGGATGACAGCTACAATGAGTATGGAGATTCGCGGACCAGCAAATCAAGTTCCCTGGATAGTTACGGCATGCCGGAGCATCCCGGTACCACGGATACCAATCTGAGCTTGACTGGGGTAAGGGAAAAAGAATTTTACACTGATGGCAACCAATGGGTGGACACGAGGTATATCAGTCATGACGAGTTGACGGGCAGTGCTATAGTGAATGGTGATGATGAAATTGGTGGTCCACCCGGAGAAGGAATTACAGGGAAAACAAAGCCAGCTACCATATCTATTAATAAGGTAGACACCTTCCCCGACCTGAACCGAATTATTGTCCGGTACGCCCAGGATTTCAACTACGTAGAGGACAATTTCAAACCATTGGCCGCTTATGGCGCAGCGCTCATGGTGTACTTCTCCGCTTTCACAGTAGACCTAGAGTCATATACCTATCACTACCCGTACAAGCTGGACGTAGAGTGGGAACCAATCGGTTCTCCTACACCCAGCGGGGGGACCGTGACTCCCACACCCACACCGACAACAGCGCCCACGCTGGATGATCTGGAAGTGGTATCTTTGTCGTACGCTCCGACGGCCTTCACTGCCCGGGATGATGTAACGTTCACGTATGTTTTCAAAAACAACAGTAATCGAGCCTGGTCCAATTTTTATTACAGCATTGGTGGAACTCATTATCTATTTACAGGCACATTACCCGTGGGAGGAAGCCATACCAGCTCGCTCACCCGGAAAATCGACTCTCCCTTTACGTTAACCGTGAAAATAGACAGTCGGAATGAAATTCCGGAATTTAACGAAGCGAACAATGAGAAGACCGTAACGGCTATTCCCAATGCGGTTGCAGATAATGATCCTCCCGAAGGCCGGCTTCGGTGGTTTTACCATGGGACGGAAAGGATTGCAGATACGGTAGTAGAAGGCACACCCGTTGACCTGAAGTATATGGATGTGAAGGATCCGGATAACGATCCTGTTGGCTACCGGATGAACTTTAGTGATTGGAATTCTACCTTTTACAAAACCTATATGACCAATCGGTATACCTCAGGGGACGGGTATGATGCGTTCACCAATATCAGCACCGTTGGAGCTGTTGGCTATCATATTGCCCGCGGGCGTTTAGTGGATCCCTATGGGGGCTATACGGATCTGAGTACCTCCCTTACGGTCATACCGCCGAATCCGGTGGCCATGTGTGAGGTGCCGTCAACGACGAAATCCCGAAGGCCGCTGGCAGCTGGAGCCATTAACGCCAATAAGAGCTATAGTCCCTTGGACAGGGCCATTGACCACGGCCGGGATGAATGGACCAACAACCTTCCCTTCTACATCAATGATACGGATGCCGACACAACAGAGACCGTCATCCTGGAAAAGGTCTATGACAATACCGGCCTGGCCTCCTTGAACCGTGATGCTTGCTCCATTACAGTAAAACCGGATCTGCCGCCTATTGCCAAGGTCGTGGCTCCCGCATTAGGTATTCGGGGTGAGGACTTTGATATCATGAGCGAATCCCATAGTCCCGATGGGGATCCCGTTGTGGAAGTGCTTTGGTATATCCGATACGATGCCAACAATGACGGAGTATTCAACGACATCACCGAACCCTGGACGGCCATCACCGGCACTCCATCCAAATACGTCTTCCGCCCAGCCAATATCGGGAAATACCAGTTCAAGATCAAGGTAAAGGAGGATTACGGCAAGGAAGCGGAAGCCGTCTCGGGAATTATGGATGTCATTAACCTAGCCCCGGAGGTCAGCTTCGATCTTTCTGGTAATAATCCCAATCCGGACCAAAACATCCCTCAGATGTTTACGGGCGAAACCATTAAGAATACCTGGGATCTTTATCGTACTAATACGAATGTTCGGGTGAATCGGATTTCCGATTATTTATGGCAAACGGCCAACGGTGGATTATCTAGTGGGGCTGGCAAAAACAATGAGTCATATAAGGCGGATTTTAATGTTGTTGGCTATCCATCAAGCCCAGCGGAGTATACTTTTTATAACTCCCCCTTAAACGATAACGGGTGGGGACGTAATGGTATATCCATTTATAAAGCCTTTTCTGCGGTAACTCCAGGTTATTCTCAGCCTTTGCGGTATCCTACCCAGACAGGTGAGCCAGGAAATCCGGTGTCTGCTACTACTAAGATAGCGTCCGATAAGCTTCATTTATTCGTCGGTGACCAATCAGCTTCGGTATATGCGCTGAACAAGACCAGAATCCCCAAGTACACTACGTGGTTGGAAACTACAGCAGGTCCTGGATATTTTACGTCAGATACTAGGTATAAATGGGAAGGACCCAGTCCCTATGATTTCGTGATTGACTCTAACGATATTCCTAGCAATATCCTATCCACTCGAACTGTTCCTTATTATAATCAAATTGGTAATGTAGTTAAGTACAGCGACGTTAAGGATAAGCTAAACGGTGGTGGAATTGGATATGTAGCAGGGCCTTACATTTACTATACTTTTAATATTGGTGTGCCTTATAGAGTGAACGAAAGTACGGATGAAGATGACTATACATACTCGTATCCTCTCTATGAAACACAACCATATGGTTGTTCTTTCAACTCCTCAACAGGAGCCTTGATAGCTTGCTTTAAGCTTCCCGGTGAGTCGTCGAATGGTAAATTGGCCTATGAGAATAATAAATATTTTGTAAAAGGAAATAACCTTGTCTCGATCTTGGATAACTCGAATAAGGATAATGGCTATTTTGGACTGATTCAACACGAATTTGATTATAAGGGTAATACGGTAAAAATTGGTTATAATGAATCTCCACCCGGTAAAGTCGATTATGTGTCTTACGAAAAGAAGTATTCGACATGGCTTAACCCAACTCAACCCATGAGATATGATCCTCCTCAATATTCTGTTGCCGGGTGTTATTACATGCAGCAATTAGATACGATACCGGCATCGTACAGGGATGCTGAGGGCAACTATTATGTGTATGAATCAAGATCATGTAAGGACGGCTCGGTTGATATAACTCCAGGGGACTGGAATAATCGAGCGTATCCTGAATTAGGACTTGGCATTTGGATTGCCAAGTATAACTCTGAATTTAAGCTGCAATGGCGAACCAAAACAAGAGGTACTCATGTCAAGTATGATCCTCCGTTTAGTCTGGTTACAAATAACCAACATAATATTGGTACGATGATCATTAACTCGCTAAATGGGTCGTTGATTAGCAAGAGCTTTTATGTGACTTCCAACGCCTACTCTGGGAATTCGGGAGCATTAATGAATGATCTTATCGATCTGCAAACGGGCGCTTCCCAAGCCTGGACAGGATCACCCGTTCAAGGTATGTCCTCTAATGTGCGGGTTGATGCTTGGGGCAATTATACTACTGGTGAAGGCGCTTATAACATTTATGGTCAGAACCTAAATATTGATCATGGTAAAAATCATGTACTGGCGTCAACCGCAAATATAGGCTCCACATCCAAAACCTATTTGAACAGAAAAGTGCAGTCTGAGCTAGTAGGAGACGGTTTATTACTTACTTCTTATCAAACCGCATGGGAATATGGTGGCGGAGGGTTTTCAAACTGGGGGTCCACAGAATCGGTCTGGTGGATTGATATAGGCGAACCAGTTGATGCGCCAGAGATTCAGCCGCGCTACAACTTCGGTCAGTTCATTTCTCCTATATCGGCATCAGATTCGGAATTTGCCTTTTCCTTTAATGTCGAACAGGCAAAGGTGGATAACCGACAGTTTGGTTATTCCTTCCGAATGCAAGATGGAATGAATAGGTACGTAGTAGAGTTTGATGGGAACAATATTTCTCTGTCCAAATATCTAGGAGGAGTCCGTCATGTTCTTGCTACGAATTCGTACAACCTCCAGGATAGTAAGGATTACAGTCTAAAAATCCGGATTGTGGGAGATAAGCTGAGTGTGTGGGTGAACAAGGTACCCTATTTCGTCGATGTAGTAGACGGTTCATTTTCTAGCGGGAGGTTTGGCCCTTTTTCGGATAAGTCCTTTGTAACCTTCAAGGGGATCTCCCATAAGGTTTACCAAGAGGCGAATATCTGGGGATCGGATTTTGCGATTCTGGATGAAGCTGCCGGAGTGGCCCAGCTGAACTATGACAACATTAACTTCATCGATCCGGAGCATGATCCCATGTCGGGCTCTTTCTTTTGGCAATACACGCATTCACCGATGTTCTTGAATAATGGGGGCGTGTCGCCGTTAAACGGAAGCAGCCACAACAGCGGTTTGCCCACTTTTGACCGGGTGGGACGTTGGGAAGTCAGTTTGATGGCCAAGGATGATCCGGCGCCGGAGCCGGGATATCGGTACCCGGACATGACCTTTGACGGCTACCGGAAAAACTCCAACAGCTTCAAACGAACCATCACTGTTCACCGCAGACCCGTCAGTGTGTTCAACCCGGCTCTGAATGGGAATACAGTGACCTGGAACGATAGCAGCTATGATCCGGACCGGTTCGATATCAATACGGGATATGCGGAGCCAGGCTACGCTGCCAACCGGGGGGGTTTTGAACGAAGGCATATTGCCATCTCTCCAAGCGGTGTCCAATACAATTACATGGTGACTTCATTGGATGAAAAGGGCATATGGACACTGGGGCTTCAGGTGAAGGATGAATTTGGGGCATGGTCATTCCTTGAAACGGCCCAGGTGGAGGTAGCCAAGAATGCGAACCGGAAACCGTCCGTCATCTTGACGAATCCAACCGGTACCGAAGACTCGCCCACCTATCTGCCCGTAAACGTAAACCCGACGATCACGTGGACCCGGTCGGATCCGGACCCGGATACCTTGTATACGGCTTATGAGCTCGTAGCGGAATCCATCTACACCGGAGGTTGGGGAGGGGTAAGCATCAGTGAGCGTATATCTGGTGCTAAAGCGGAGCTGACAAAAGAGGTGAATGGGAGTTTTTTTGCGACACAGGTCTGGGGGAGTACGGACTACAAATATAGGGTGAAAATCCGGGTGAAGGACGAAACGGAATGGTCGGATTGGAGTAATGTGGGGTGGTTCAGTAGTATCCTGCCACCATCTGCTACCCTGACCTTCCCGCTGGGTACCCAGGACAATCCCACTTACGTCCCCACCTTGAGGCCCACGATAACCTGGGACCAGAATGACCCGAATGCCAGCCGGATCATGATGCAAGAAATCAACGTATGGAACGAAAACGGGACGTTATTTTCCAACCAGGTGAGGAATGTAGCTTACGCGGATTACGCCAAAACCGCAGATAGCTGGCAGTTGAACACGGATGTACCCATGGGTGCGAAAATGCGGGTGACCGTGAGGGTGAAGAATTCCGCCAATGTGTGGTCGCCATGGTCCAATTCAGGCTGGTTTATCACCAACCGGCCACCAGCCGCAAGTATGGCTGTGCCGGATGGATCGGAGAGCGCCCCGACGATGTTTAATACGCTGCGGCCAACCTTTGTCTGGTACCAAACCGATCCGGATCCGGGCACGGTGTTCACCTCCTTCCAAATTCAGGTGACGAATGCGGTGAATACCGTTACGCTTTTGGACTCGGGTGAGTATTGGCAAAACACATCCGCTACAACCGGCAGCTGGCAAGCTTCAGCTGATTTACCGGCGGGGCAAAAGCTGCGGGTGCGGGTAAGAGTGTTCGACGGCCATGTGTGGTCGGATTGGTCCAGCCAAACTTGGTTCTATATAAACCGGGCGCCTGTTGCTGATTTCGATTGGTCTCCTAAGCCAGTGTGGGAGGGAGATGCCGTCCGGCTGACCAGCCTCTCCTATGATCCCGACGGAGATGCTCTTACTTACCGGTGGCATATTGTGAGCCCGTCAGGCCAGGAGTCAGGCGGCAGCTTGGCGGAATGGACAGGGGTGTGGGCTGAGCCGGGAGGCTACAGGGTAACCCTGATTGTGTCCGACGGCCTTGCGGAAGCATCAGCGCAGAAGACGGTGGAGGTGCTGCCCTTAACCATCGGAGCGGATATTCTCCATACCCCGGAGTGGCTTCAGTACCATGTGGAGCGGGGGCATGAGACCGCACATGCACCTAAGGATTTTTATGCGGGGGAGAAGCTGCTGCTTCATGTCACCAGCGCTCCGGCGCCTGTCCGCACGGCGGAGGCGTACCTGGAAGCCACGGGGATAGGGGGAGACAGCATCCGGGTGCAAGCCCTCCTGTCTGCCGGGAGTATGCCTACGTTGTTCGAGGGAGAGCTGTACGACCCGGTGATGGGTTCTTTGGATAACCGGCTGCCCGACGGTCTGCATGAGGTGCATTTC